>NZ_JBQKUP010000037.1:0-238365 GCF_052156535.1 Nitrospira sp. T9 | reverse complement strand
TGTTACAGGCGTCCAATTCCGTCTCCAGGGCGCGAACCTCGGGGCTGAAGATACGACTAATCCCTATAGCACCAGCTGGAATACCACCACTGTCCCGAATGGCTCCTACACCCTCACGGCTATTGCCCGCGATGCCGCGGGGAATACCACGACCTCCGCTACCCGCACGGTCACCGTGAGCAATACAAGCCCATCGCCACCATCAGGCGGAGGAGCACCGGTAACCGCCTGGACGGCCGCCGCACAAAATCCTGGTGCCAGTTGGAACAATTCAAGTTGGGATAATCGGAGTATTCGGATCTTGCTCAAAGGGAGTTCTATCACGACTAATGGCACGACGGTCCAACTCACCTTGCAGGGCCGCTCCTCGGGTAATTACACCGTCCAACGGGTCTCCCTGGTAAGGCGAGATGGCACAACCCTCAATGGCGTGAACAGCACCCATCGCCAACTGACCTTCGGGGGGACCTGGAATGCGGGCGGCACCGTCCCTGCCGGCGGCACGCTAACCAGTGACCCAATCCCTTTTGACCTAATCGCCGGACAGGATGTGTTTGTGACCTTTTGGGTCCCGAATGGGAACCCGACGGTATATAGGAATGGCGGCAACAACACCATAGGCTGGACAATTACAGGAACCGACCAGTCAGCAGTCATTGACTGGGGTAGCTTGTCGACTTCAAATACCACTCAAAACATCTATGTGATTGGGAAATTGGACGTACTTCCCACCAGTGGGGGTGACACCACTTCCCCGACCGTCACACTGACGGCTCCTAGCGCGGGTACCGTATCTGGCTCGGTGACCATCACAGCCAATGCCAATGATAATGTTGGCGTCATAGGCGTGCAGTTCCGCCTCCAGGGCGCAAACCTCGGGGCTGAAGATACGACTAATCCCTATAGCACCAGCTGGAATACCACCACAGTCCCGAATGGCTCCTACACCCTCACGGCTATTGCCCGCGATGCCGCGGGGAATACGACCTCCGCTACCCGCACGGTCACCGTGAGCAATACCACCGCGCCACCTCCCCCACCCACTTCAACACTCAATATTTCCAATCTGAACGTGTCAAGTGGAAAAGGGTATGTCGTACCCACCTCAGGCCTCCAAGCTGGGGGAACAGTCTACATCGACCGCAGCTATACCTTTTCCACAATTCCCACTCTCGTGCAGGGTGGGGCATATATCCGAACGGCGAATGATGACAAAGCAGCGACCAATATCAACTTCCTCAGCTTTACGGTCAATCAACCCGTGTCCGTGTATGTCGCCCATGGTGATCGCATAAGCCCGAAACCTGCGTGGTTGAATACCTTTACCGATACCGGCACAAATCTTGTGACCTCGGATACGACTCTCAGTCTGTTTGTACGGACCTTTCCTGCGGGGACCATTACCCTCGGGGGGAATGTCAGCAGTGGCAATGCCGGAAATAGCCTGAGCATGTATTCCGTTATTATCAAACCTTAGGATGGGTGATCCATGAACCACCATTGAGGAAATAACCAGAAATATAACGGAAAAAGATAATAGGAAAATTTTCCTTACAGATAACAAATCCAAGAACAGGGTGGTAGCAAGCATTTCCATGGGAGAATAACCAACCCCACCACCCTTACAGAAACCTCAGGGTGTGAAAGCATCTGGTTGAAACCTGGTGAAAATACCAACAATAATTTTAGTAGCAGTAAGACACATTCGAACGGTGACTTATCAGCGTGCGAGGAATGCTCTCCTTGATACAGTACCAATCATTCACTTACTTTCGGAGGGACCTAATGAGGGAAAAAACATGGTGCCAGGGTAGTGGCTAACCCAAATAATAATCCAATCCCGCATAACCTTTTCACTTGCCAGGATGCAGTCGCGACCTATTGAGTATCCTTCGCTCAATCAACAACAGTTATCGGAGTGGGGAATCCAAGACCGCAGGCTGGATGATTCCGGGAACAGCCCCTTCCTCGGCCATGGATAGGGGCAGCGGTTCGATTACAAAAAACTCGGTCATATACATAAAGTATTAGGGGAGTTTGGAAGTGATCAACAAATGAGATAAGAAAAGTGATTTTGAATCACGTTCTTCATCCCTGTCCCTTGAGAAGGCGCAACAATAAATCAACAGTTACAAGTCTTCCTGGATATATTTTGGCTTACGGAATTTTACTAAATAATGCTTGTATTACAAGGCAGCAAATCGAGACGCGTTTAGACTTAATCATTCCCGTAAAAGAGCCATCCAGTCTATTGCTGAGCTATTTCGACTTCAACCGTTATTTTGATGCCTGAACAAAGCACATATACCTATGACTAACCACAAATTCCCAGGTTAGGCGGAGTCGCCATAGTAACTCCAACCAGACACAGTATGATTTTTTCAAAATCTTCGTCTGGCAAAAAGGTTGAGCTTTCCGCCTATAGCATGGTTAAAGTTGAAAAAAATTCCCAAAAAATAACCTCCTAAAGCTTTTTTTTATGTTACCGAAACATAACCAGTCACGGGCTGAAAACCAATTTCATAGAGAACTATAAGAAAATACGTCTACTACCTATATCATCAATTAAATTCCTATGCGTAAGTAATTTCAGGGTCGTCACGGCATAGCATCAAAAGGAGAAAACCATGAAAAGCCGACATGCAACAAATCCAGCAACACTCTGTTGGCCGCTACTCGCAGCATTTTTCTTGCTGAATGCCACTCAGAGCCTTGCTGCTACCTATTATATATCCCCCACAGGAAGTAATGTCCTTGGCAATGGTACCAGCCAGAACCCTTATTACACGCTCTCGCATGCCTTTTCGAAGGGAGGGAGCCACACGTATATCTTCAAGGATGGTCAGTATAATTATGAAGGGAGCACCATCACGAATCCCCCAAGCGGGTCAACAACCTCACCCACAATAATTCAGGCAGAACACGATGGCAAGGCCGTCATTGATGGTGCAGGCGTTCGTTCCGGAATTGACATCCGCCAAGCGGGCACCCATCATATAGTCATCGAAGGACTCCGCATCCAGAATTCTGGTGAAAGACCTGCCGTTTCCATCCAATCACCAGATGGGACATCCTTAACCAACCAAATCAATAATATTACCATTCGCCGCACCGGTGCATTTGGGAGTGCAGTGAACACGAACAATAATGTTTGGAGCTTGGCCCGCATTCGTGACTCGTTATTCGAGGAGGTGTGGGGCTGGGGGCCTGGCCGATATGTCCTGAGTGTCTATGGAGGGACAAAAGTGACGGTGCGGCGGGCTGTGCTTCGATGGGATCGTTGGGATGGTTTGGACTACAAGCCCGGTGACCCGAAATTCAACATGAGTTTATACAATACCTATGACAGCCTGCTGGAGAATGTCATTCTCCTGGATGGGACGACTGCCACAGGAGGAGGAGATCGTGGTGGGATTTTGCTTGCCGGCAATAGCAATGGCGACACCGCTCCATATACTGGCTCATCCAATAACGTCATTCTTGGTATGATTAGCCTCAATAATGTGGGGAACGGTCTGGCTTCTGAGTCGGGAGGGGCAGTCAATAACAATAACCGATTCGAAAATGTTGTGTCGTGGGGGAATGTATACGCCATTACAGTTCCCCGAAAGAGCAGCAACACCGCCCTCAACCATGTCACATTGGGTGGGGGATCTTATGGGACCTATTTCGGTGGCGGCGGCAATCAGGTGACTAATGTCTCCCTCAAAAATAGCCTCATCCACAATAATTCAAATAGTGGAATCAATGGGTCGGTTTCCTCAGATTATAATAACGTCTATTCGAATAGTCCTAATTATAACGGGGCAAGTCCTGGTCCCCACGATTCCAGTATACAACCAGGTTTAAAATATCTGCTACGGGCGGAAACGGGGACACCAAATAAGGGGGCGGCTTCTGATGGTGGAGATATTGGCGCGACAATCATCAAACGTTATCAGAATGGCACCTTAACCAACGAAAATCTCTGGCCATTCCCCAATGAAGCACGGATCAAGGCGGACCTCTGTGCAAATGTAACACGAGGATTCTGCGGTAAAGCATCCCTCACACATTATATTTGGGAATATCTTGGGAACCCTCTTCCAGCAGAATATGCAAATGGTGGTGGTACTTCAGATACGATTCCCCCGGCTCCCCCCAAAGGCCTTTCGCTCACCATTCAATAAGATGGCCAACCTGGTGCAGCAAGCAGCCTTGAACGACTTGCTGCACCTCCCTCTTACAAGAAATACCTCCATCTATCCGGAAGAAATCACACAACAGAACAGGCGCGGTGGAGCACGGAATAATATTGGGATGCGGCGGCATTCCAGGTTAGGGTACTGACAGATCGGCAAATTTCAACTTGATTCCATTTTCTTGCCAGGGCATTTTCCAATGCCTCACACAACTGGTGACTATTGCCAGGCTCAACAAGTAATCCATTGTCTTTCCGAATGAGATTGGGAATATCACCCACTTCGGATGCAACCACTGGACGGCCACAGGATAATGCCTCTAGAACCACATTGGGACATCCCTCACGAAGACTCGGCAAACAAAAAACATCACAAGCGCCTATCCATAGAGGAATGTCCTGATGTGCCTTGGCACCAACAAACTGAATCTGCTCTTGAAGGCCCTGATCGTGGACAAGATTTTTATACGGTTTGAGCATGGGGCCATCCCCGATAACATACAGGGTTATTAACTTTCTCACTCGAACAAGTTTTTGAAAGGCCTCAATTAGATACCGAAGACCCTTTTCTTCCTCTTCTGCCAATCTTCCGACAAATACGACGCAAGGACACCTTTGAGGAAGTCCAAGCATGCTCACACATTCAGTCTGATCCCTTGGATAGAATAATTGTTTATTGACGCCATTACGAATAACCGTGACATGCTCATGATTTATCCCTACGCCCAACAGGTGAGCTTTCAATTCTTCTGAAACGACTGTGACCTGAGAAGCTTGTTTCAGGGCCCGAAGAATCGACCCTCTCTTCCGTTTTTCAAACAAAAACATATTCACATCACACCCGAGACCTGATAGTACCAAGGGTACCCCCACGATTCTGGCAAGCCGGGCAGCAGCCACTCCATCAGGATAAAGCCAATGAGCATTGATCACATCAAATCGAAAACGCCGTCTCAGGGCGTACGCGTATCGAACAAGCCCTAGGAAGAACAGGAAACTATGGTACCGGTCACCTAGTTTAGGAATAAACGGATATTTCGGACTCAAGACGGGTATACGATCGACATCATATTGAGTTGGGATTAAGGAATATCCATGCCATCTCTCCAAAAATTTCCATCGAGGGAGCCTGGGAAACCAGGGTTGTGGGCAAACGACGCGGACATCGCAATAGTCCATTAAACCTTGAACAAGTTGTTGGCTGAAGACTCCCTTTGTTGGATTCACGGGAGTCGGAAAAATCTGGGAAATAAACAGAACTTTTAAAGACGGTGGCATATCAAGCAGAGCAACTATCAATAAAGAGAGAGATCAATCAATGTATTTCTTGTGCCACATTTCCAAAGCGACAAGGGAAAACAGCCTTCGGCTCAAATCTTCCTTTCCCTCCCGATGTCGCCTCAAGGCATTATCAATATACGACTCTTGAAAGTAATTTCGTGTGAGACTTTTGCTGTCCAGCAAGACATGACGAACCTGGTGATAAAGATTTTCCCTAAACCACTTTGCCACCGGCACGGGAAATCCTTTCTTCTTCCGATAAATGATCTCATGAGGTAGGGATTTCTCCATAATTTTTTTTAGGAGAAACTTCCCATCCCACCCTTTCAAACGATACTCATCAGGCAACGACATGGCAAACTCAAGCAGATGGTGATCCAAAAATGGAACACGGAGTTCAAGGGAATTGGCCATCGTCATTTTATCCGCTTTGACCAAAAGGTCATCCGGCAACCACGACTTGATGTCCACATAACCCATTTTCCTCAATGATGAACTGTGGGTTAGGGTGCCAAAGAGATGCTCAAAAAACACATCGGAATTGTGGCCTAAACGAGAGGCAAAGTCAGGTTGATACATTGCTCCCTTTATACTCGGTGTCACATCGTTAGAGATTCCTCGATAGCGTTTGGGGAGAGGCATTCGCATCCAATCAACATATTTTGTGTATTTTTCATTTCCCTTGGCGAGCGTCGACAGACAATCAAGAATCCAGATTGGAACATATCCAAAAACTCGATGAATTCGATCAAGCATTCCCATAATGGGGTACAAGGGATAGCCGGCCAAAATCTCGTCACTCCCTTCTCCTGAGAGAATAACGGTCACATGCTCTTTGGCCAACCGGGAGAGGTGAAAAAGTGCAATAGCCGCACTTTCCACAATGGGTTCTTCCGTATACTCAAGTAACAGGTCCAATGAGGTAAAAAATTCCTCTGACTCAAGGATATACTCGTGGTGATCCGTATGAAATTTGTTCGCAATAAGTTTGGCATAGGGAAGTTCGCTGGCACCCCGATCATCACGATATCCAACAGAAAATGTCTTGACCGGTTCGGTGATAAATTGGCTCATTCCTGCAACAACCGCACTGGAATCAATACCTCCACTCAAAAAGACACCCAACGGGACATCGCTCATCAGGCTCATTTTTATACTTTTTTGAAGTAATTCCGCGTATTGCTCTTGAGCTTTCTCCAATGAAACGGCTCTGGGAGGGCCATCCCTGAGATCCCAATACTGAGAAAGAGTCACTTGCCCATCTTGAAGATGTAAACCATACCCTGGAAGAAGTTTTTGGATACCTTGAAATAGTGTTGTTTGCCCGGGGACATACCCCACCGACACGTAAAAGTCCAAAGCGGCAATATTGGCCGATGGTTGATGGTCCAGCACATTGAGAATAGCCCGAACTTCAGAAGCAAAAAGAAACTGATGCTGATCCACGTAGAAATAGAGTGGTTTTATTCCAACCCGATCCCGGGCAAGAAAGACCGAATTGTTGTTGGCATCATATAGTGCAAAGGCAAACATCCCGTCAAACCATTTGGGACAGTCAATTCCGTATTCCTCATAGGCATGAACGATGACTTCAGTATCACACCGCGTTTGAAAGGTATGCCCCTTAGCTATTAGGCGGTCCCGCAATTCAAGAAAGTTGTAAATTTCGCCATTGTAGACAACCGCAATCGTCCCATCCTCATTAAACATAGGCTGTGCGCCAGCATGTAAATCAATAATTTTTAGTCGTCGGTGTCCAAATCCCACATGCTTATTCAAGAATAATCCCGCGGAATCAGGGCCCCGATGAACCATGGAATCCCTCATCTGCACAAGAAGACCTTGTTCGACGGGTTCACCATCCCCAATCTTCACCACACCACATATGGCACACATAGCGATTGACTCCAAAGAAAAATTTATGACATCGCGCCGGCAAAAAACAGTGCAGTAAATAATCGAAGAAACAGTACAAATCCAACTTCTAAAAGGGCAATCAAAAAGAAATCTTTAAGAGTCAACGTGGGATTAAATCCATTTAATGAACAAAAAGCTGCAGCAATCCCAAGCTGTACATAAAAAAGTATAAAATCCGTCGTCACAAACATGGAGGTGGCCGCATACGAACAAATACTCGCTAAAAGGGCCAGAGCGAGTGAGCGATCCTTAGGATCGGAGACTTGCTTCGAAACATGCCACAGACCTTTTATGGAAAGATAAGATAAGGCGATATAGACAAATAGGCCAGGAAAGCCTGTTTCTCCAAGATTTTCGACATATGAATTATGGGCGATCAGGCTAAGACCCGTTTTATGTCTGGCAGAGCCTTTAAACCGCATTTTGCCTACTCCAAAGACCGGATTTTCCTTAGCCATCTCCAGCCCCGCCGCCCATAGGTCTACACGATGAGCCGCAGACTTACTCCCATCACTATCATCAAGCCCACGTGTTGTGAGAAACCCAACCAACGGGGCAGCCAAAACCAGAACAATAGCACCGAGGATCAACGCAGTACGCGGCTTAAACCGTAATACCAGGGAAGCAAATAACGAAACCACGGACGCCAGCAACCCTCCCCGTGATTGGGTCAAAAGAAGGCCTTGAAAAATAAGTATGGCAAAAAGGAAGGAAATAATCCGAACGAAGATGTTCCAGGGAGAGAACATAAATTGGATGAGAAAAGGGAAGGAAATAACAAACAGCAACGCCAGGACATTCATTCCATCCCAAAGTCCAACCCATTTTGCACGCCCGCCATGTCCATCATCCCAACCAAGAAGTTGCCCGGCCCACCCGACGCCGGTAGCCACTTGATCAATGCACTGGTAGGCGAGAAGCCCTGATAAGATAATTTGAAACCAGATCAGGCGGCGGATTTGTCCAGTTGAGGTCAGAAAAATAAACAAACACATAAAAATAAGAAAGGATTTTGAATATTCAGTGAAAGCCGCCCTGGCATACCAGGATCCTTCCCCACCTTGCGCGAGGTTTGACAAGATGATCACAACAAGCCAGACCATCAACACATACAATAATGGCAATTTGCCCAAACGCTGCCATCCATCCAATTGGAAAACAGAGCCACCGAGCAAAAAGGCAAAAATAATATAATCAACAGGCCAATTCAGCATAAACGGAACCCAGTCTTGGGGCCGTAGATAGAGAGTGATAAAGTAAATATAAAGAAGGAAAGACAGGGGTGAGGGTATAGGCCCGGTCCCAGAAATTCGATTGGGCTCAATGGAGTCCACAGGGTCTATCGCTGCGGTTTCTTCTTTGACCATAAAGTATGAATGAAATCCTTTGTGGCTTTTCAGGATTGAATACGTTGGTTATTTAATTGACGTTATTCAGCATGTTGTGTTGCCTGAAACTCACGAATTTTTTCCAAATAGTGAGTCGGATCACTCATGGCTCTGCTTTCCGCAGCCTTCACCATCTGAAATAACTCATAGGCAGTGACATAATGAAGACAATATCTCCTTCCATCATTATAGGTGGTCTCCAGATACGTCCACATACGATCCATAGGCTCTCCAAGGAGAACGTCCATGTTTGGTTCAGAGGCGCCATGTGTATGAAGCTTCACAAAGATCCAATTGGGTTGTCCTTGCACATGAATATGAGTCTTGATCCAAAGATCGACGCGATCGTTGGAGGGGGGGTTATCACCCGACAGTTCACCATTTTCAATCCTGGGAAGAAATCCTAATTTTCGAGCCTTCCAATTCAATCCTAATGGACCCTGGATCAGCATTAAATCTCCGCAGGCTTTTTTGCCAACTTCAACCGAGATACCCGCATTATGGGATTTCGGTTGCAAAGGATCATCTGTGGCATAATACAGCGAATTAATCGTTTGAACCTGTGTTTCATCGGGGGCGGAAGGAAAAGTGAAGTCCGCATAACATCCCGTCTCACGAAGAATGGTAATCTCATTATTCACGCCACACCATTTTCCTGCCCAACCACTATTATCTAAGGCCCAGTTTCCATGGATAAAGCCATATTCGATATTTCCTGATTCAGGATTTTTGCGGAGAAGATGGTGTTTCTCATAGAGGAGCGTCTTAAATTCTAGAAGTGTGTTTCGCAGGTTTTCGGCTGTATCATTATCGTGATGGAGGTGAACCTCAACATCTCCAAACCCCATTCGGGATAAATCTGCGAGATGGTCAAGATGTTCGGGGCGATACTCTTCTGCAGGAAAAAAGAAGCTATGCTGGGGGCAACGCCCACTTCCATCCCGATGCTTGGACGCAAGAGCCGGGTAGAGTTTCATCCATTTCTCCACCCTGGCGCATTCCTGTTCATACGGGACCCCACCAACAGCGGGTTCATAATGGTCCGCAACACAAAAAAATATATGAATGGGCTCCTGAGACAAGCTTGGACGCGAACGAAACTGACGAGCCACATAGCTGGCAATCCATTGATGCATCTGCTTTTTATATAACACAATTCCGAATAATCCCAGGAGGATCAAAATGCTGGTAAACACTCCATATACGAAATACACTCAGAATTTCTCCAATGTTATTTCATCCCTATCGTTCAGCTTTACGCCAGAGGCTCGTCTGTCCGGCGCTGAAGAAATGGCGAAAAAATCCATACAAAGCGGCCGCATTCCCCATACAGAAATACAAGGGCACATAAAAAATATTCGTGCGGCCTAGTTTTTCCATCAGGACCCATCCTAAGACCGCAGCAAGATAAAAGAAGATTTGCCCCCAGAAAAGACTTTGATACCAAAGGGAAGGAATTACTGCACTAGTGAGCAACATGCCCAAAAGAAAAAAGGGAATCAACCAACGAAATAGTTTGTGAGAAATAAACTGAAAGGCAAAGGTCGTCTTTGGGGGAAGAAACATTCTCCGGAATTCGGAAAGAATTTGATATCCCGCCGAGGCATAGCGAACCTTGAGGAAAAATTCATCGTGAAGAGTTTTTGAGGAATATTCTGCTGAAGTGGCTTCCTCTTCATAGATGACTCGAAAGCCCGCTTCAACGATCTTGAGAGAAAGAAACATATCGTCATGAACGATGCTTGGCGGCATAGATGAAAAAAGACTTTTGCGGATGGCAAAGATCTCACCATCTGCACCTACAATCGATCCTAAATGACTTTCTTCAGATTTGAGCCAGCCTTCATAATTCCAAAAGGCTGTTTCCCCTTGACTGGTTTGCCTGGCGGTGTCCTCCAATATCACCTTTCGCCCTGAAACACCTCCCACAGAGGGGTCATGAAAATTTCGTACGATCTTTTGAATGACTGTTGGTTCATACATTGTGTTTGCATCAGAAAAAAATATAATCTCCCCCTTTGCCGATGAAACAGCATGATTCAAGGCAGCCGTTTTTCCTTGCCGAAGTGGCCGATACAAGACAGTGACTCCTTGTGTTTTATATGACTGAGCAATACTCACCGTCTGGTCGGTCGACCCATCTGCAACAACAATAATCTCTAACTGATCTTCTGGATACGCCAACGCCATCGTGTTGGTCATTTTGGCATCAATGACTTTTTCTTCGTTATAAGCGGCAATAACCATAGAAACAGAGGGAAAGATTACATTTTGCTTAATGGGCCTCGGTCTCAGACGTGCGAAGACCCAAACAAGAAAGGGATAACCAAAATAGGTATACAGCACCGCCCCAAATGCCACCCAAAATAGTATTTTCATCCCGATTCCTTCTCAGGGGGTAGAGATTTATCCACACCTCCAATTTTCTTCAAGCCGAGCCTGTGACCAGACAGCCTCTTTCTCAAGAAGGAAAAGGAGAGATTAAACTTGATTGAAGATAAGTGTATGATATTTATGTCGGTAATTCTTCCGACAATCCTAAGTGGACAGCAATAGCGGGGTGGGAGAAACCAGGCGCCTCACCTTTTTTCCATGAGTGCAGAGGCAAACCCTTCTACACGTTTTCCGTTCTCAAACCAGGTGTGCTTGTCCAAAACTTTTTGGCGGGCCCGCTCACCTAATTCTATCCGAAGAGCACTATCGCTCAATAGCAGGGAGAGGGCCTGCCGGAGCGAAAGAGCATCTCCACGTGGTACGATCAACCCATCCCTTCGATCTTCAATAATATCCCGAATTGGCAGAAGATCCGGCGCAATTACGGCTTTCCCCATTCCCATAAACTCAAACAGGACAATGGGAGACCCAAAGACATTTGAATCTGGCAGGACACAGATATCCATTGCAGCGATATAGGATAAAACTTGAGATCTGGGAACAGGACCTGTCAAAAAAACAACCTCTTCCAATTTATGATGCCGAACCTGGTCCCTGAGCCTATCAGCTATCGGGCCGTCACCCACCAGCATTAGCCGAACAAAAGGATATTCCTTATGAAGCTCTCTGACCACATCAATCAGCAGATCTAACCGGTCCCAGGTATCAAACCACCCGGCAAAACCAACCACAATACTTCCATTGAATGTATAACGCGTTCGAATGTGTTCTCCGGTAACCTGGCTTTCGAGAATTCGGGAATCAATCGCGTTGGGAATCACATAAACCCCTTCAACTTTTCCGCTCCGACTTAAGACTTCTTCTTTCAAAAAACTGGAGACTGTGAAAATCACATCAGCTTTTTTGAATACCATTTTTTCAAACCATTTAGAAACAGGAATAAGCAACTGGTTCCGAGCTCTTTGAACTCCCACCACCTCATTCACTTCGAGCAAAACAGGCCAACCAAAATATTTGGCTAAAAAGACTCCCATAAACATGAAAAATGCATATCGTTCATAGTACACATCTTGACCACGTCGCTTTAATTTAGGCCCCAATCGAAACAACACAACCAGGTTATAACTGATTTCCAGAATTTCAAAAACAATATCCGGAACCCAACAACTGACAAACCTCCAGATTCGGTTTATCCCTTGGACCTTGGACTGACCTTTATCGATTGGCGAATCTCCAGCCATTGCCAGAGGGTCCACACCAGAGGGGGAAGCCATTTTCGTCGTGTGCCCCAGAGTTTCAAGAGCCCGAACCATACTGGCAATATGGACCCCTTCCCCCCCACGACCCAGCGTTCTGTGATGATAGAGAAATTTCATCGGTCCCACTCCATCAAATCCTGATCATCCCAGAAATTGAAACCGTTTCAAATTTCTGGCGAACGATGGCATCCAATATAACTGGAAGCGCCTGAACCGCATGAGGATTAGTCCCATGATATAAGAGAACATCCCCAGGCTGAAGAGGTTGGCATTGTAGTGCAGCAAGAATTTCTCCCGAGCTCGTGGCCTGAAAATCTTTGAGATCAACATTCCACATGACACAGGTCATGTTTGCTATCCATGCTCCAACAAGAGAACCCAAGCATAATTTCCCGAATGGGGGACGGAATGATTGGCATGGACGTCCAGTAATGGTTTGAAGAAGAGACTGCGTCTTCTCAATTTCTCCTGCGGATTCCTTCCATGACAGTGAATCGAAAGAAGGATGGGTATAGGAATGATTGCCTATTTCATGCCCTTCTTTAAAAATTCTTTCAACCATCTCTTTGTGCTGTACAATCTTTTCACCAACAAGAAAAAAGGTGGCTGTGACTCCATAGGCTTTGAGTAACTCCAAAATTTGAGGGGTGTAAATTGGATCCGGGCCATCGTCGAAGGTTATGGCAATGTGACGATTGGTTACTTCACCCTGCCATAATAGCCATCTCCGTGGTAACATCCGGAGACTGGCTTTCATGATGTTCTTTATAAATTGAGCTGGTGGTTCTGCCCCATAGAGATATCGATAGGCCTCAGACATGGCAGTCATTCCGAAACGCGCTCGGATTCGGTCCACAGCATTTTTGGCGATTCGGTCGGCTTCACCGGGATCCCGAAAGAGTTGTTCTAAAGCTTGCGCTAATGCCTCTGGCTGGCCGGGAGGAACCAAGAGACCTGACTCCTGATGCACAACAATCTCGGGAATTCCTCCCACATTCGTCGCCACGACGGGAAGGCCATTAGCCATCGCCTCCAACAATGAAAGGGGAATTCCTTCCGTAATAGACGGAAGAGCAAAAAAGTCAAATGTGGAAAGGAACGTTTCTACGTGTTCTTGATAGCCCATAAACTCTACGGTTCTAGAAATTCCTAGAGTCCGAGCAAGCATTTCCAAATCATTCCGCTGTGGCCCGTCTCCCACCAACACAAGCCGAATAGGCAGACCCCGTAATCGAAGAATTGCATGGGCGTGCAAAAGATGATGAATCCCTTTTTCCGGAGAAAGTCGAGCAACGCTCCCCACCACCCATTCCTTTTGTGTGCAGCCCTGGGTTGACTCAATAGTAATGTGCTTCGCTTCCTTGTGTGTTCTGGAAAATTTCTTCTCTTCGATGCCGTTTAAAATCGTTACCGCCTTCTGAGAGGAGATTCCATACAGACCAAAGGCCCGAGTGGTTTCTTGAGAAACGCCCACTATTTTATGAAAGACCCTTGAAGCCACACGAAACTTCAAGCGTTCTTTCCAATTGTAAGTTCTGAGCCACGTATCATGTTGTGTATGAATGCGGACTGAAACAGAAGTGAACCATGCTGCCCACCCGGCATACAGCATGGGATCAAGACTATGGGTGTGGACCACGGTCACTCCCTCCTGCTTAAACACCCAGGCCAAACGACCTATCAATCCCACGTCAAGGCCTGCCCTGCGCTTAACCATCACAATACGGCAACCGGCTTTTTCAACTACGGGAGCCAGAACACCTGGCTCGTCCAAACAGACGACGATGGTGGGCAAAGAGGACAGCACAGGAGAACTCACAAGAGTACAGACCAACCGTTCAAGTCCCCCAGGTTGAAGACTCAGGACCACGTGAGCAACTTTTGGTTGAGCGATCACAACTTTTCCTCGGCCCGATTTTCCTCTTGCCATATAAGAAATCGAAAAATCATAACCACAGGATTAATTAAGCTTTTCCCATCATCCGCTTTATCCGGTGAAGAGCGAACTGCCACCCCGCCTCTACTTCTTCCCGCTTAAAGCACCCGACAGATAAGAGCAAAACAGGGTAACAAAACACTATAGCTACCCCGGCTCCCAAAAATCCGCCGTATTTCATGAAAAGGATTCCCCAAATCAACCCCAATAGTAATGCACAAATCCCGCCAATCTTTCCCAGGACCTGATAATCATATTGAACAGGAAAAAGCTGCTGCGAATAGAACAGCATACTACTCACACTCACTACTTCCGCCAAAAGAAATGCAATACCTGCCCCTATTGCGCCCATGCTAGGGATCATGGCAATACTTAAAATGATTTTGACAATCCCCGCCATAACGGTCACATAAAACAGGTATTTGGTCTTTTTCATATACAGAATTCCGGTTTGAAACGGGTACCCCAAACTGGACACCAACAGACCCGCGGCCAGGATCGGGATAAGGAGTTCCGCAGGCCAATATTCCTGAGTCGTCATGATCCGCAAAACACTCGGTGAAAATGCTGCAATTCCCAGTACCAATAACCCAACCATTGCAGCCATATAGATGACGATTTTGGCTTGTACATCTTTGACATTTTCATTTTTCATAATGGAAAACCGGAAGGATCCATAACTGTTTCTAAACGGCTCAAGAACCAGGACATTGCCCAATTCCACGAATTTCAACGCCAAGGCATAAAGCCCAACCGCTTCAAGTCCATATAAAGCCTTTAAGAGAAAACGATCCGAATAAAGAACAGCAACACTAACGATGGTGCTTAAGAGAAAGGGAAAACTATACTCGAGAACCTGACGAAATTTCGTTTGATGGAAACGAAGGCCACATTCATACACCGTGGTGCCAACGACATAGCCCCATGATATCCCGACACTCATGAGATTTCCCAGAAGGATCCCCCACACCCCCCAACCCAAAATAGCCACGGAGTAATAATTGCACCCTACTTGTAAGAGCAACCGCAGAAAGGAAGAGACAACAAACCGGGTCGAATACTCTCTGGCCCGAAAGTAGGCAAGGCCAATTTCCGATGACAATTGTAGGATGAGAATCAAAAGGCCAAGTTGGAGAAGGCTTGCCTCTTGTGATGACCCAAATAGGACCCTGGACAAGATCGGAGTCGCAAACCACAACAGGGCTACCCCAGTACAGGCCACGACACCGGAACCGACCAACGTCGTACTCACCAAATGTTTTCGTTCCAGCTCATCCTGGAACTCAAAATAAAATCGGAGGGTGGCATGTGCCAAACCAACACCCAACAAAGAAGAAACTAACGCAGAGACGCCATACACTAATTCCAGCGTCCCATATTCTGAAGGGGTCAAATAACTGGTATACAGCGGAAGAAGAAGAAACGCTCCGGCACGATTAATGATCCCTCCTAATGCATAAATGGAAGAATGCTTGAATAACCGTTTCATGTCTGACTGAATATTCATAAATCCATTTCAAAAGAACGAACATAGACGAGAACCTGCCAACTTCTGCCTGCACAAATTCTATTCGTAAATTTACGGAAGGGAGTAGTGTGGCTCGACAACCGAACCTAAAGCTTTCTCGAAAGCAGAACGCAAAATTGGCGTCATGGTATGAGAAAACCAATGTTCATCTGCTTTATGCCAAAAATCTAAATGCTCATGGAATTGATAAAGAAGGAGAATGGCCGCATAAACCTTTTGTAAACTTTCATCTCCAACACAGAGTGCATGCCAATATGATTGCACGCAATCATTTTTTAAGAGATCTTCCTCAAAAGCCACTCGTACAATAGCCTGATAAAATGGTATTCGCGCATTCAAATACATTTCGTACCCTAAAAACCACAACAAATCCATCAACGGAAATCCCATTTTTCTGGATAAATCCCAATCAATTAAACCCATCACCTTTCCGGCTTTATTGACAAGTAAATTCGTACGCTTAAAGTCGCCATGGGTTTGGACAAGAAGCGTCTCTTTTCCCATCAACCGTTTCTTTAGCAAGGCTTTCACATTCGCAAAGACATCTTTATCGGTTCCTTTGCAATAGGTCATGAAATCTGCAAAAGGAACGCTCACCAGCTCTTCAAAGAGCAGGTCGTCAAGGATCACCCTCTGTAACGTTTTTGCATGAAGTTGGAGAAGATAGCGAGAAGCTTGTGCCGTGATCTTGTCAGATCTCCAAGCTCTTTTTTGTTCTCCTGTTGGCTCAGACCCCGGCAGCCTGGATTCTTCGAAGTACATCAGATCACCAAAACGGCCAGAGCAGGAAGGAGCTGGAATGGCCACCGGGCTTAGACCCTGCAAAGCTTGCAGGGTCTCATAATTATTACGACAACGTGACGTAGCCCCTTTGCCTAAGGGGAATCGGACAATCCGATCTGGAAGTTTCCCTACAAGCGAACTGGCCGTTCCCACAAAAACGCTAATATCAGCTTCATCTGACGGCTCCATCCCATGTTGGCTGGCAATATTCCCGATTACCCCTGAAGACGAATTTGACCAAGAGTTCCCTAAAATCAAACCATATGATTCCCCTTTCACAATTTTACTCAGGGTGGATCGCCATCCTTTGACCGAAGATCTCTTACTCCCCTCCTGAGTCACTGTTTCAATAGGACCAAAAGCAGGATAGAACTGAAGCCTAGTCACTACTCTCCACGGACTTCCTTCCAATGAGGAGACAAGTCCCTGATGGCATAATTCCTGGGAACCAATACCAAACCGAAGAGAAAATGGATCTTCCCGCATTCCCAAATAGATCATCCCCCTCGGATTTAAAAATTTCAGAAGGTTGGATAAATAGATCATTCCCGTGTGGGAGACCACTCCATCGGACTTAAGCCAAAAACGGGAATTGGAAAGACAGATCAAATCAAACTGGCCTTCCTGAAAAGGGGATTGATCTTTAATCTCATTTATGGAAATCGCCGCAACACTGCGGCCATCCTGCCGGGCACGGGCAACGGCGCATCGTTTCGTGGGCTCGTCTTGAAATACTCCTGTCACATGTGAAAACAAATAGGAGAGAGCTACCGTCGTGGTTCCAATCGAATCATCAAGATTCAACACCGTATCTTGATTTGTCCTTCCCACCCACAGCATCCAAGCGGTCTGGGCACCAAGATGGATTTCCCAAAACAAAGCCGTTCGCTCGTTCGGACCCAACTCATTCAGGGTGATTCGGACACCATCCCGCCACCCATGCTCTTCTACTAAATCGGACAAACGGTCATATGTCGTTGATGCAATCACCTCATGTCCTTACGAAAGGAAATCTTCTCTTGAAAATTGCGCAGACTGCGCTTCAATTTCATTTTGACTAGTTCTCCGCCGAACCGAAAATAGTAAGATAGGTGCGTTGGATGTAACGTTATGGCCTTTTTTTGCAACTTTAAGGCATGACTTTCTCCTTGAAAAAAGCTACTATCAGCCCATTCGGCATAAATTTTTGCCTTGCGTATTTTGTAGCAATCAGTGGAATATTCACTTCGGTACATTCGCAATAATTGAAATTGTGCTCCATATTCCTTCCTCAGACTTCCATGGCTTCTTGAATTTTTAAGGACCCGATACTGACCAACAAATTTAGAAGATAAGTAAATTTTTGTTTTTCCTGCAGCCCGTATCCACAAATCATAGTCTTCTGCTTTGAGGTCTTTATTCCCAGGCTGAAATCCCCCAATTTCCTGGAAAATTTCTTTCCTGATTAGAGAGGTCGACATACCTATCAAATTCCCTTCCATGAGTAAGACCTGCTTGAGATTCATGGGCTGATCATGCAAGTCTGAGGGTTTTTGATCAGAATCAAGCGTTCGACCCAGTTCATCAATTTTCTCCATGAAACCAGCCACAACCCCGACACAAGGATGTCGTTTCACAATATCCATTTGCCACTCAAGTTTCCGGGGAAACCAAATATCATCTGCATCACAAAAGGCAACATAGCTCCCCAGACTGCATTCGACTCCCACATTCCGAGCAATGGCTACACCCTGATTCTCCTGGTGAATGCATTGAATTCGATCGGCATATTCCTCCAGGATTTCCAGGGATGAATCTGTAGACCCATCATTCACGGCAATAATTTCGAATGGCCTATAGGTTTGCTCTAAGATCGATTCAAGAGTTTCACGCAAAAATTGGGCAGCATTATAGACAGGGACAATAACCGACACTAAGGGTAAACTTACCAATGAATATGAATAGGAATTCATTCTTTTGCTTAGGATTAAGGCGGATTCCGGACCACGGTGATCACCTGTATTCGCTTATCCCGACCTGGGTTCGTGCTATAAATTCCGGAAACATTATTACCTAGTGCCTCTTGTACCCATTCAGTCAGCATCATTTGGTATCTTGGTGTGGCCAAAATCCACACGGCTCCTTTCCTACCCTGCACAGCCTTTTGGACGGTGTCCTTATTATGCAGAATCAAATTTCCCCATCGGTCTTTCGTTCCTTGAGCCTGGGAATTCTCCCTAAATAAGGAAGACTGATCGTCATAAAATATGTAGTTCTCATGAGTAAGATAAAAGGAGGAAGAAGGGACGGCATTTACAATCAGATCGCCAGGCTTCCAAGCTTCATTAATATAGTCGGCTGGACCTCTAACATCGGATCGCTGATAGTAGTGAACCGAAACTTCTTCGGAAACGTTCATCCGAAAATTCACTTCCGCTTTTCCGATATTCATAATATGGGCGAAGGAGAAGTCTTCCGAGCAGAGCAATAATCCAAATGCCAAAAGTACTACCGCAAACTTAGGGACTTTTCCCAAAATGGCATTTGGAGATAGCGTATGATCCAGCCACGATTTACCGGCCAGCGCGCCTTCGAACCACAAGAGAAGAATCAATGGATAAAGGAAAAATGAATATCTTGTTGAGTTGTACATCGTATTGATCACGCCCAAGATGAGGATGCAACTAACTAACACCAGTAGGAGAAAGTGTTCAGTCACAAATTGTTGGGAATTCCTTCGGCCCCACAACACCAGGAAACCGAAAAGACATGAAAGCGTCATTAAATAGGGCATCACATTAAACCAGAGAAAGCCAAACTCCTCCATGACCCTTGGATAATGAAAGACAATGGCAAATATTTTATGCAAAGATAGACTTTCTCCTCCTTCTATAACCATATGCCCGGTTGTTATAAAAAGTCCTACGGTAAGCCAGAATCCAAGGCATGAGACCAGGAATATGGCAAAACCCCTTTCAAGAGACTTGCGAAAAACCATCCGAGGATCAAGGATTTGGGTGAAATAGGAAACCAGCAGAATGCCCACCATGACTCCAAACAACTGCATTAGGCCAGCTCCGAGTAACGCTAATGCAAGGGTTTTTTGCCGCCAATCCCATAAAGAATTTTTCATTCCCATATAGGCGAGGCTTATTCCCATCAGGACAAGTACCATATATCCCACACCCCAAAAATCTCCTCGCAGGAGGACAGACTCCCACAATGACAGATCTGGAAGTAGAAGAGGGCCTCCCCCCTCCTGAGGAAGCGCGAATCCCTGTGGGTATGGATTTCCCGAACTTCCTGGAAAAAGCCACGACCACATCTTCGGAGAAACAACATTCAAAAGCATAATGGCACTAGCCCAAATCCCATACCACAACTGATTGACAAGGCTTACCCCTCGAAACAATAGGGGCAGGAACAATAAACAAGCCATGAAAATCGCACCTTCATGGATGAGGGTGCTAATGGAAGCAATGGCGTAGGACCAAAGAATCGCCCGCTTCCGGCCAAGAAAAAATCCTTCATGAAAATAATACAGAAACCAAAGAAATGCACATTGAAACATAGAATACATTCGTGCAAATCGAGCAAATTCCACTTCCCAAATTGAAACACAAAAAAAGCTTACTAGGAGAAATGCTCCTACGTTTCCAATTCGCTTTCTACCCAATAAAAAGAGGGGGGGGATCGTTAACAGATTAAACAGGACTGCTGGCAATCGAAGCGCATATTCATTTAGCCCGAATAGGCCGGTACTGGCTGCTTCAAAGTACTGAAAGAGCAACCCTCGCCAGTACAGGCCACCACTGGGATATAACGGGATCCCCTTTTGCTGAATCAGTTCCACCGATTTGGCGATATAAAATTCATCTACAGCCAGACACCAGTTGCCTAACGCATCGAACCTGGCCAGGATCCCGATTAAAAAACCGACAAGACAAAAAATGGCACAACCTAACTCACTTTTTGAAATGGATACACCTGGAGAGGAAGCCAGTGAGAAATTCATAAGAACCCAGTGACAGGAAATCGTGTTAGACTTACCTAACTTCAGACCATCGCTTTCTTACTCGATATTGATTCGGGTACCCTTCTTAAGGTTTTGCCTTTAAGAGATCTTTAATGGTGTAGTCTTTCATCTTCCTGGCATGAGTGAAAACAATCATTTCACCAAGAAGGCCGACGGAGGCGGTTTGGACCCCGAGTACCATCAACAGGACACCCAGGATCAACAGTGGGCGATCGGTGAGCCCAGTGAGACCAAAAAGTTTTTGAATGGCCAAAACCAGAGAAATAATCAGACCACCGGAAAACAACCCTGCCCCAACCAAGCCGAAAAACCGCAATGGTTTTTTGGTGAATTTGAATAGAAACACAACGGAAATGATATCGAGGATCCTGCGAAGATACACCCCCGGCCGTAGCATTCGGGAATGAAGATCCGCTGGATGCTGGGCGACATCTCGCTCCACCACTCGGAACCCCCGTTGATAGGCCAGTAGAGGGAGAAAACGATGCAGATCTCCATAGAGATTCACTTCGCGGACCACATGCTTTCGAATCCCGCGAAGACTACAACTCATATCATAAAACTGCACGCCAGTTAGCAATCGCATGGCAAAATGGAAGACTCGATTTTGAAGACGATTGATCCAGGGATCTTGCCGAGGGTAGCGACGGGTCACAACCAGATCATAGCCCTTATTGAGGTAACTCATAACCGTATGCAAACCTTCGGGAAGCGTCTGAAAGTACGCCGACAGAGTTATAATGACGTCAGCCCGGGCCTCCTGAAATCCCACCATAAGGACAGTGGCTTCTCCGAAATGTCGTTGAAGTGGAACGATTCGAATGGGCTCTCCCTTGTCTACCAGGCCATGAAGAGGTTGAGCGGCTTTCTCAAACCCTTCGTCTAAAACAAAAATAAATTCAAATGAGGGCACCAGGCTGCGTAAAATGTCAGCATGCACACAATAAATCTGGTCTAAGGCATCACATCGTTCAGTGACTGGCACCACAACGGAAACAGCCACAGGCTTTGAATCTGTAGAAACACATTCTGTCTCAAGACTATGAATAGTCATGGGAAAAGGCCCCCGGGAATACAACGTGATTTGATTACGTTCATAAAATTTTGATTCTTACATTGAACCCGTGATGCCGATACGGGCAACTACCAAACGAATACAGACAGGTTTTTGGTGACTCCCGCTCAAGTTCTATTCCTGACCAGTGGTCCATACAATTTTTGATGAGTTGGTGCGATCATTTCCTGGGCATCATGAAATCCCCACGAGAAATACCGGCCCGTTAAATATTCCATATCATTTGTTCCGGACGGTAATCTCCGGCATAGAGGATCATTTCGCCTAGAATTCCCATTGTGAGTAAATGGCCCGAAAGCGCGAATAGCAAAAATGCTGTTGCCGGATATACAATGCCAATACCCTCTGAAAATAGCATGCCGAGCAAGCTCAGGCTGCCTAAAAATACTCCGGGAATGGCTAAGATCCCAAACCATAAGGCCGGCCTGGCAGCAAACCCTGTCACCATTTTCACCAGGAACAAATCCAAAAACACCCGCCAAGCCCTTGAAATTCCATACTTGCTTGTCCCAAATTTCCTTGGATGATGCGTCACAATTAATTCAGCAATTCTCGCTCCGGACAAGGTTGCCATAGCGGGAATAAATCGATGAAGTTCAGAATATAAAGCCACGCGTTTAATAATTGAGGCACGGTAAGCTTTCAGGGAACAACCGTTATCGTGAATAGCCACGCCGGTGATCTTGCCGATCAGCCAGTTCGCAATGAGAGAAGGAAATCGGCGAGATAAAAACTTATCCTTTCTTTCCTTTCTCCATCCACAGACGACATCAAAACCCTCTTGTATTTTTTCTAACAATCGGGGAATATCAGTGGGATCATTTTGCAGATCTCCATCCATACTGATGATGACCTGTCCTCGTGCCGCCCTGAATCCGGCGGCCATAGCTGCGGTTTGTCCAAAATTTTTTCGAAAACGAATCACGGTGACCCCAGAGTTCTGTTGATGGAGTGCTTGAAGTAACTCGAATGTCCGATCTTGGCTTCCGTCATCCGCGAAAACGATTTCATAAGATTGCCCATTCCGCTCACATGCGGTTCGAATAGCCTCATAGAGAGGCTGGACGGATTCCTCCTCATTGTAAATGGGAACCACAATGGAAAGGAGAGGTCGCATAATCATCAAAGCCTTTCATTCAAGTAGGACCAAATGAAAGTCCGAGTTTTTGAAGAAACTATGGGAAAATGACCCTCAGCCGTGTCACGTGTACCTACCCTTGTATTCTCATTCATGAAATATTTTCGCAACGGAATCTATCTCGCGGTGGATTCATGAGGCCCTCTGACCTTGACCAGATGTTCCTTAGGAACCAGGAATCCTGAGCCATGTAGGCTGGAATACAAACAACACAGAAATCATAATTTTTCTGAGAACCGGCAAAAAAGAATATGTAGGTATGTTTCGGATACGGAAAGAGGAAACTAAAGGTACTTAGACAGGTACCCGCACAGAGGGAAAAACCTGAGTCGGCATGAAGAACCTGTCAACTTCAAATCGGCCCTATTCTCCAGGAGATATGGAAGACGTGGTGCCATCGCATTCCTAATGCCACACCACCGTTTAGATACGCGCCTTCCTCATGTCACAGGGGGACCAAAAACTCCCGGCCACTTCCGCCAAGACCATTCCAATGACATTCGGCGTGTAAATTCCTGGCGGCGTCCACTAATAAATGCCATGAAGTTGTCTCGTAAGATAAAAATAGTATCCAGGCCGGGCATTATCAGGTGCGTGTGCGGCTCATCAAGGAAGGATGCCAGAGGGCATGATTCGTTCTTGGCGAAACGACATCCGCCAGACAATTAAAAACCTAAAATGGCAAAGAAGGGAGGAGAAGGGACTTATTGAAGCTGATGCAGGCAAAGACCTTGGTTTCATGGAAGTTCACGACTGATCGTGGAATTGGTCATCCCATCACCAAGACCGAGACAAAATCGGCTCTGAACCCTTCACAATTGGGCCTGAAAGAGAGAGCATTGCCCAAAGATCAGCAACCTGTCGTTGCCCTGTATGGCCTGCGCCGGTGTTGATCGCTTAGAAAATTCCTCGAAGCTGTCGAGCCCATCATTCAATCAAGAGCCAAAGATTCACCAACAAGTGAAATTAAGGAAAGGGTGTGACATTCAGATTTTTGGGAGGTTGCGGAGGCACATTGTCCACATTGGCAATAGGGTATGTGCGAAGTTTAATGACAGTATTATTCCAACTCGGATCATCACTGTAATACCATTTCCACTCGTTTCCATCTCGCATGATTTTATTTTGTAGTTCTCCCGATGTAGTGATGACCCGTTCGTTTTGTATGTTCCGCATGTCGTCGAGATGGGTGGTTGCAAAATAAAGTCTGTCATTGTTGCTCCCAGGATGACTCCCACCCTGAGGATTGTAAATTAAGGTGAGAGTATTATTATCATCGTGTAAATACGCGTCGAGCCCTGACCAGCCCCAATTGAGGGCACTTATACCCCCCAACTCAGTAAGGCTCCAAGCATTTGATCCTCTAGATGCAGATTTTAGCTGTCCGCCTTCGGCAGTAGTCACGTACAGACCGAATTGGCTACCATCGTACACCCAGCCTGCAGCATAGACTTCACTCCCGCCTGAGGAATATGCGCCACCAACTGCCCCTTCCACCGTCCAACTTTTCCCGTCAACCGACGTCGCTCCATACACCCGAGAATCAACGCTAATATTACACCCACAGGTTCCTCCTCCACCAAAATTACAGGTCTGAGAACCCCCAGGCGATTCGACCCCAAAGTATCCGTAAAATTTCCCCTTGGAAGGAATGTACTGAATATACGCGGTTCGGATTCCTTCTTCCTGAGAGCTCACAGATACAAAATTATGCGGTTTCAACACAGGATTACCTGGGTATTTCGTAAAGTTCACTCCGTCCGTACTGGTGGCAAGACCGAGAGATTGATGATTGACATCACCATCCGCATCCCAACACCCGTTAAAACCAGCGAGATAATGCAGATAATAGATTCCGCCCACTTTTGAAACACCACTGACAGCAATTCCAGGTTTATTTTCCCAAGCAACGCCGGAACTGTTTTGGAGAACAACACCTTTTTCGGTCCAATCGGACAGCTTTTCCGGAATTGTATCAAGGGCATATGCCTGCCCTATCAATGCAAAAGTTATGATTCCTAGAAATAAGATTCGCATCCTAAACATATGCATGCCCTCCTTCAATTTCCAAAATGGACACTTTTCCTGCTTTGCAATTTCTCATTTTCATTTCGTCCCCGTTTATTTTATTAAACCGGTGGTAAGATTTGTGGTTCACTAAAAACTGACAATAAGGCAAAGCAAAATCTACGCCATCACAATAGGATCATGCTGGGTACGATTCAAAGGAATGGGTTTTTACCCCCAGGAATCCTTTTTCTTCCATTCGGGAGAAAAAGCCAAACCTTAAGGCAGGCGGCAGGAAGTGAGTTGAAGTCGACGGTAATGAAAAAAGTTAATTCCCATAAAAATAGAGAATAAGAAAACTGAACCCATAATAGACAAGTGCATCAAAATAAATGCTTAAACGCAGTCAAAAGCATTCATCAATAATACGTAATTACGAAGAACCAGGTTTAAAACCACTTGATTATTCATCAAAATTCTGGACCGTCGGCGCCGAAATTAGGATGGAAAGCCAATGAATACGACCCAAGCGTTTGATTTCCCTTATAATTTTTTGCACTCGTCCAAGAACCCCCTGAGCGAAACAACTGATCCCAAATCTGGATAACCCGTCAAATTAGGACAGGTGATCAACGCGATCTGTTCGGTAAGAGCGGTTTTTTGCAGCTTTCTCAGCTTCGGATTTCTAACGCAGGGATACTTCGACCTTGCATTCCCATCCCTTTGTTTTCAGATGGAGAGTTCCCGCTACCCTAACCGCATAAATCTCAATTGGTTGAAAGGCTCTTGAACTGGAAGGAGCCAATCCAATGCCGCCTAATCAATTCTGAGTATCCAAGCATATGATTTGGTGATTTTCACTTTTTGCCCTGGATATCAATTCGTATCGCATAGTACACGAGACCTGCGACACTCCATCTCATCCTTACTTACCCAGATCTCAATTCTGCACAATGATAAGAATTCCCCCTGCTCGACAGGAATATAAGTTTCCACGCTTCCGTAGAGAAAACATTGCATAGACCCAAAATTCCATTAGACGGTTTTTCACAAAATGGATGCTAGAACATAAATCAGCAAAACTTCGGAATTCATGAAATTACTAACATGTCTGAGAGGTCCCGCCGGCAGTGCAGCCTTACTCTAGTTCGATTTTAAATGCCTGTTTTCTCTTCATCACTCACCTCGGCAGGTCGGTCAGCTTTCGCTCCACGCGCCAACACCAAAAGGTTAAAATGAGTAAACGAGGAAGCGGTAAAATTAGGATAGTAGCGATACAGAAGCTTTCGGAAAATTCGAAAAACGTGTCCAGACAGCCCTTTGGGACCTGCAATCTCTAAATCATCCGTGTAAAAGTAGTCGGCAATTTGATAGCCGGTTTCTGTCAAAGTAGCCAATGCCGTTTGCTTTGTAAAATAATGTAAATGCCCATATTTTTTGCGCATTTCCATCATATAATTCGACTTCTCCAATACTCCGCGAGCACAAATATCTAGGGGGATATGGAAGATAATCCAGTCGGATTTTGTCCTCAAATTTTCAAGAAATCCTAAATAATCTGGAACATGCTCAAATACATCTAGTAAAAGTATTAAATCAGAAGGCGTTACGGAATTTTGTAAAAAATCTTGATTGTAAAATTTAAGGAACGAATTTTCGTTTTGTTTGGAAAGGGAAATGGCCTGTGGCGAAATATCAAATCCAACCAGTTTCACGTTATTACACATTTTTTTTTGAAGTTCCAACAAAATCTCTCCCGCGCCGCAACCAACATCGCAAATCGTTCTTGGCTCGAGCCGGTGCTTCCGGATCATTTCGAACACTTTCGAAGCCTTCCATACCGAATCGCCCGCATGCCAGTCTTGAACTTTTCCCAAATACCTTCCATCGACATACTGATTCTTATCCATCTAACTAACTCCTTCAGGAATAAAACAGACACACATCAATGTATAATCAACTTTGGCCGATTTACATTATGGACAGAAAAAAAACAAATATGTGGTAGGAACTGCACCACATCACGATTTCTGTGCAAAAGAAATATTCCATACTGCTTGAAAGATATAGTATTGAGGCAAGAACTGGCCTTTTACGAAAATTGCGTCCACTGTTATACTAGAGATGGTTCCATCCCACTAGACCAGATGAGGCTTCAACCATATTCCCCCCCCTTCCCTTATCCAGTGGAAATCACCAAGTGCTAAAGATCAATGGCAAGAGGGTCCCTTAATCGATGGGCTCAATCACTTTGATTCATAAACCCTTACCCCGCGAATCGTGGGCAAGAAGTATCGCTTCTTGTACCAGTGTCGATCAAGCTCTTTGAGTCGTTCTTGGCATTCGAATACTTCCTTACAAATTGGATTGCTGTATATGAAATACATTTTCCGTGGCTGTGACTCGTAGGATTCCAAAAGCTTTTGTAGCACCATTGAAAAAAGCTCATACTTAAAAGGGTTTGAAAAAAAGAAAACGCATTTGTCCGTTGGTACTTCAAACTTAAGGGCATCAATACACATTGCTTCAATAGCAAAACATCTTTGCCCGCTGGCTTTGTAATTTGAGATATTCCTTCTGGCAACTTCATGTAAATCCCTAGCAAATTCTACTCCTATTATTTTTTTAAAGTTATAATAGGATGCAAGAAATAGCGCTTTTCCTTTCCCAGATCCGAAATCCACAAATACGAAATCGGATAAGTCCTTGGGCAGAGCTTGAAACAATGGGTCGATAATTTGCCGCCACTCTAAAACAGGGGTCGATTCAAATCCTTCGCTTTGCTCCGGATTTGACCCAATCAAATCAAGGCTGGAAAGAAAGAACTTTCCTGAGGTTTCTATTCCATGAGCCCTGTCAAATAGGCGATCTGTGAGTCCGTCGATGCGCCTGATAAACCCACGAACGTAAAGTCCTAGGACCCCACGAAAACCCTTCTCGTGGAACGCCATTTTTGTCAACGAAACAGGAGAGGATTTTTCCATGTCTATTTACTCCTTATTCTTTTCTATGGGTTGATAATTGGTGTCAATTCTTTGATCGGAAATGTCCACTCTTAGCCATAGGTAAGTATGCGTTCACCGTGTTGGCTGTTCGACCTGACCAGAACCTACAACCAAGCTTTGGCCACAATTATCTCATCGGTGCCACACAGCACTCCTTCTATATCCATCAGCATCAATACTTAATGCTAACGCCCTCTCATTTAACGCCGAACTTGTTCCTCGGAAAATTCTTTTTTGAATCTTCCCTGATCGCTCACGTGCTCAGATAAAATTGCCGAGTAAACGAAAAGACTGTCGACTTCCCCTCACAAATCCATCCGGGACGATCTAGGTCGTTGTGCAAACAAATAAGGGTGTGTGTTAGTAATGCTTCACTATGCATTATTGCCCAGCTTTAAAAGATTGGCGGCCAAGTGAATCTCATGTTTCGTCACAAAATGACTTAAATATAATAAACAAAGAATTCCACTGTTCATGAGTACGAGGGATAATATCAGTGAATGGGAAGGAACAAAGAATTTGACCAGGGCAAAGCATAGAACGACTATCGAAACACACTTACTGATCGTACCCAAAATGCCAATTTCGTGGGTTCTTGAATGTATAAAAAGCAGAAGACAAAGAAATACAATGAAATTTGCGATGACCGTGGCGATTGAGGCACCGATGTATCCATACAGAGAGATTAGGAGAAGGTTGAGAAAAAAATTTGTCAAGAGACCGATTACAGCAATGGAGAGTAAGATTTTGTCACAATTCATTGCAATGGTGACAGCCTGAAGTAGCGCGGAGCAGTAAAGAAAAAAAATGGCAATGAGCATAATTTCGAAGCTAATGATGGATTTTTCATAGGCCACCCCATAGAGGGTGTGAATTAGCCTGTCTGCCATTAACCATCCGTTAGCGGAAATGAGAGATGCACTCAATGCAACCCATTTGAGCGATGTTGTTTGGAGCTGATCAAATGCTGCAGAGTCCTCATAAAAGAGGCGAGATAGCCGTGGTTGTAGGACGGTAGTCAGAACTATGGCAAACACACACAATCCTTCAAACAATTTATAACTCGCATTGTACCAACCAACCTCTTCATCCGTAGTCATAGCAGAAAGCATGACCGTATCCACCTCAGCGTAAAGCCGCCAGAGAAAGGCAATCACTCCTAGAGGCAGGGCCTTTCTAACGAGGGAAAAGCAAAAGGAGATATTCCGACCAAGACGAAAGGGAGAAGTCTTCCATCCAACTATACCTGCAGCGACAACAAGGTCAGCAAAGCGTACAATAACAAACGTCCAGCAAAGAAAGATTAGCCCTTGTTCTGTTAATATGGTAAATGCGCCAAACACTAGTAGTGAAAGTCTTTCGACTGTGATGCTAGTGGCTGCGAGACCAAAATACTCATACGCCTTCAATATACTCATAAAAGATTCTTTAACCGACTTAAATAATCCAGCCACAGCCATAGCAAATACGGCATGGACGACAGTAATGGATTCGTGCAGAAAATACGCAATTAGGGTGGGAAGGAGGAGATAGGGAAGGGCAAGAGATAATTTCCAGGCGAGGATGTGCGAAAGATAGTTGCTGGCTTGAAGTCGCTGTCTTGCGACATCGCGGATTATTAATGTATGAAAGCCTGGGTCAATGATAGGTTCAAAAAAAACGATGAAGGCTAATGCGAAAGAAAAGATTCCAAAATCCGATGGACCAAGTGTTCTGGCAGCGAGAAGAAAAAGAACAAAGAGAAAAACATGGCTGACTGTTGACAGGCTGTATTTTGCCGTATTAAGGACTAGTGATCTGTCAAAAGCCATAATTGCTGCCTTGAAAGTTATCAATCCTGGGCTAAGATTGTAGACTGGGAATGAGTTCTAACCCTTTTTGCGGCAAGCGCCATAGGGTTTTACGTTGAAATGCGTATCTTGCGGCTAAAGCAACAATATTTGCGTAAAAGGGACTATTTCCATGACAGCAGAAATAATTCAGTTCAGCAGTTGGTGACCAATCGTATTTGTACATGGCATAGCCATCCCCCAGGTCATAGTATTCACATCCAAGATCATCGAACGCTCTCCGCATTGTTTCCGTTAGAAGCAGACGCATAGGCGAGTAACGCGAAAAGGCAGGATCAAAGCCTGCCTGAAGAAATATGTAGGTCTTTGCATTCCTTAGCATAAGCACTGCGGCAATGGTGCTGCCATTAGCACGAAGCTGAACGATCTCGAACTGGTCTCCAGCGGAGTTACACTGGATGGCGCGCCGGAGGAACGACTGATTTGCACCTTGCAGTAAACTTGCCTGTTCCTTCGATTGAAAGCGACGTAAATGTAGAGAAATTAACTCATCCACGGCAGAACCGGGATGAGCGGGATTAACGATGCCATACTCTAAAACATACTCCTTTTTAAGCCTATTCTGAGCAGTCCGAAAAGCCTTTCGCCGGGACGGACCGAGACGCATACTTTGATCCGTAATTTTGGGATCGCGTTGCAATATTAGGCGTGGACACTGAAGGGAGGCCCAATTCTTTTGAAGGAGAGCCTTGGTGAAAGTTGCTTCCTGCCCCATATGACGTAAGTGAATTATGGTCGCGTGCCCCAGAGACCGTATAAGCGATTCAGTGACATGTACGGCAAGCTCAAGATTATCAGGCTCGGATAAGAGAATTCCGTTATAGATCGACATGCGATGGCCTAGGAACTGTAAGGTTGCTATTCCGGGAACGGCTAATCTATCAATGAATGTGGGTATGATGGCGACTACATTTCCATTTGCTTCCTCTGCAATACGGACATCGAGGTGGGCATGCTTTTGGTGTCGAAGTACCTCATCACACCATGTACGGTTCCAGAACCATGATTGAAATACGGAAGGGCCTTTTATGGAGTTCTGGAGGTTTTCCCAAATGGGCTTGATGTCGTCGAGTTCTTTTAAATCCCGAATTGTACGGATCTTCAGTGCCATAAAAAATGTACCTTCCGAGATAAGAATATGGGTCGATGCAAGCATCGACCCTTTAAGCTATTCAGTTGAACCTGCCCCGCTTTTCAAACGCCTGATTTTTCGTGCCACTGTCCTAAGAGCTTTAAAATTTCTGAATCGTGACACGATCTCTCTTCTAAGAAAAGAGTGAACCGTGGACTTAACCTTGTCCGGATATATCCAGAGATTCGAATAAGGACAAACAAGCGATGTCCAGTTCAATTTATATGCGTCAGCGGCACCCATAAAATTCATTTCTTGAAATTGTCTCGAAAAATAATCTTCAAGGATATGCCGAAGGAGTACCTTGCCAGGTGAAAATTTCTGATAGTTTCGATCAAACCCGGTCTTTAACCCATAAACAGTCTTTCCAAAACAAACGTCATAGGTAAAGGCTATTGGCTGAGACCTTAGAAAGAGAATCCGTAATTGGAGCCATCCACGCGAAGCAGCAATTTTTGCGAAGCGTTGATAAAAACTGCCATCCCGACCCGAAAACAAGTCGGTCCCCTCTTTACTCTGCCAACTTGCCTTTGAGATAGATCTAACCAATTCAAGTCCACCATCAACAGCGCCGGGCGTCGAATAGTCTATTACATTGATTGCCCCCCCCTCGGATTCAATAGCTTTGATGTCTTTACGGAGGGAAGCTCTCATCTTTCGAGACAATGTTTTATAGAAGTCCTCCCACGAATTTCTAATGGGTAAATATGGAGATTCAATGCTGGAATCCAAATGCCACTTATAACCATTTTCTTCTATGGAAGAGATTAGTTGCTCAGTAACCTGTGATTGCTTCTTAAGTCCCCGTAGTTTTATTACGTCCCAGTCTTGTTCAATCTTAGAAAGGTGGCCGATGAGTGCCGCTATACAACGTGCCGTATCAGAATTACTGATAAGAACTTCATTAGGTGTAGTATCGGATACAAAGCCGATTTGCCTAAAAGATACACCATAGTATCTGACTACAGTCCTTATAAGCGGCGCTAACCCAATAACCTTTCCATTTTCAAAAAATAGGATGATGTAAGGAAAAATCGTGTCGGAGGACGCATGATACCATGAACTAAACCATTCATATGTTGCCCAAGGGGGAATGGCAGCGCTTGCGTTCGCTAACTCTTCCCAGACCGGACGCAAGCGGTCCAAATCCTGACTGGATTTCAATACCTGTATGTTCAAGGGCGTCATCCTTTGAAATGGGAATTAGATCCAATTGATTGGAAAAATATTTCTTATAGTTTTTTCAGTGGTTTTCTCCACACTATCAACCTCTGCCTGGGAACAGATATTTGAAGATCAGAACTTTACCAATGGTTAAGCTCCTAAAATTCCGGAAAATCTACACCCCTGCCCCAGTATCATCGCATTAACCGCGCAATGTGAGCTTTCCAATCCTTTGCTTCTTGGCGCGATTCTTTGTCAGATTTGTGGGCTCCCATGGACCCCATCCCTCGCCGTATAGAAGAGTCCGTATTGGCGGCGGTAGACATTGCTAGTCTTGCGCCCAAGAGCTCTAAGAACGGAGCTGCCACATCTACAAACCACTTGAAGAGACGTGAAGCTGCCGATCCATCAACAGCAGGGGAACCATAGGTCGACAACATTGGATCATTACATCTCTTATCGCGAGGTTTTAGAGAAGAAAGTGCAGATTCATTTGAGAAACTCCGCTCTCGATCCACGAGGGTTATTTCTCGTTTGGGCCTCCCCAGTTCTTGATCCTGAGGCACCTCCGTTGCTGGAAAAGCATTGCTCCTTCGGTGGATTGCCTCTCCCCCACCACCGCCCCATTATCGCGGCATTGTTGTCCGAGTCCTTCCCCATATGGATATTGGCGTACCCAGCCTGTTTGATCAGCTGGATCGCTTACTGCTTAAATTCCTGACTGTACTTTTATCATTGCCCACATTACTTATCTCCTTGCCTTATTGAAGGTTTTTTCGAGGTGTCCGTAAACCAGAGAAAGGACACATCATCATTCATAAGAAAGCGATTCTCTCATGGGAAGCAAAATGCTCTCCCGAATAAAATGAGGGAAAATAACATCTCGGCCTTGCCCGTTACCCCCTTCAACATCACAAACATCCATTACATCGCTCCGCCGAATAACCTCCACCATGGTCTGCGTCCAACACCTGGAAGTCTGTAGATATATTTCGGTCGAAGCCGAGCAATGGGGACAGGTTGGGTCTCGGCAGGATTAACAAATCTTGGCAGGAGACTAGCCCAAGCGTTGGTGACGTATCCGGCATCGTGGGAAAGCTCAACTGCCAGGGCAGAACCCCTGTACCATGGAAAACAGAAATGCCGCACCCGGCTCCCTGGCAGCCTGGATTCGATGACCGTCTTCGACTCACGTAGATCCGTGAGGATGGCGTTTCGCTGTTCCCCAGCAGTTTCAAATTGAATAGGAGCGTATTTCTCATGTGCTTTCTTCATAATTTCGCTGAGTTGACGCCGCCAGTTTCGAGAGTGAAAAAAGGCCTCACCACCATTTGCTGCTACGTACTTGATGCAAAGTTCTTCGATTCGAGTGTTTTCGATATACGCTGGATGTGCACATAAGCGAGCGTTCCATTGATATATCGGCAAGCCCAAGGAGTTATGAAGTGCCGGGCCAAGACCATTTATATTTTGTTGACGAATCGGGGCGAGATCAGATTCCAGAAATGAGGTAGAAAGGCCTGGCCTTATGAAATCGACAACAGTCGGAGAGATGGCGATACTGTGGTGGTACAGAGAGTGCGACTGGAAATCGATGACACCACTTGTATGCATCTCGACTATTTGTGGCCAGCTACAAAGTGCTGGATCCATGTGGTTTTCCTGCAAAGCCTCTATTCCCTCTGGAACGCGACCAGGAACAATATAGGCCACTGCCCTTTGCTTGAATTTCCCGAGTAAGGGAAACGCGACGGTGTATAGGCTGGCTTCACCATCGTCAAAGGTCAACATCACTTCCCGGTTCCGTCCTGAAGAGGCGCCGACTACCCTTTCGTAATACGCATCTCCCGTTAATGTTTCATAGTCATTACGGGCCAAGAACTCCAAGACCGGTTCGAGTGTGGCGGGTGAGACGTCGTGGAACTGGAAGACAGGTATGTGTTCCGGTTGCACATCCCAACGCACAAATACCGGATACCGTCTGAATCCCAATCCAAGCAATTCGTTTCGATTTTTCTCAAAGCTTCTCTTTAAACGTCGTATCATTAATGTTGCATCTTACGAAGGGGTCACAACCCACTCCAACGCGTCCAATGTGGCCCTTGCCGTCTTTTCCCAGGAGAAACGCCACACATTTTCATACCCCTTGGCAATAAGGGTTTGTCGAAGGTCCTCATCGGTCAACACTCGGACAATGGCATTCGCAATATCAGCCACGTCCAGTGGATCGACATACATGGCGGCATTGCCTGCTGCTTCGGGCATTCCTCCTGTACGGCTGGTGATTAAAGGGCAACCGCAAGCATTTGACTCGATATTTGGAAGTCCAAAACTTTCATAGTGTGAAGGAAACACTGTTGCGGCAGCGAGGTTGTAAAATGCCACCAACTCATTTTGGGGGACATAGCCGGCAAAATGCACACTTTCCTTTAGTCCCAGGGTCTCTATCGCATTCAGGTCATTCTGGTACTTCCAGCGCATCCCTCCTGCTACGACGAGGTGAATGTTCATATCCTTTCTCACGGTGGAAAACGCTTCCAATAACCGGCCAAAATTCTTTCCCGGATAAATATGCCCGGCGAACAGAATAAATCGCCGCGGAAGATTATATTTTGCCCTAACAACCTCCAACTGTTCTGGATCACTGATGGATCGGAATATGGGATCAGTGGCGAGATAGGCCACTTTTACTTTATCCGGATCAATACCCATGTACGAAATGATATCCTCTTTTGCTCGCTTCGATACCGCAATGATAAGTGAGGCCCGCTTTAGGTACTGCGGGTAAACTGTTTTAAAGAACCAGAGATCCGCAGACTGATGAAATTCTGGATAAACAAACCGCTCGGTCCCATGAAGCACCATGGCCGTCTTACACCTCGCCAGGAACGGGATGGCGAATTTCGTGTGAAAGATCACATCCAATCCTTCCCGGTGGGCATACCTCGGCACCGCCCATTGATCCCACATCCATTTGCCTTTAGCAGGCAGGTACACTTCACGAACGCGAGCCCTGCCCGTAAGCGATCCAAGATGCGCCTTGTTTGAATAAAGAATGTGATACTCGTGTCGTGCATCTAGATCCAACATCGAAGGAATGACGCTTCGGGTATACACACCGATACCGCCGTTCTCCCCCCAGGTTCTGGCACATATACCTATCCTCACGCGGATGCCTCGTCAGGTAACGTCACCCCATGTTTGATGAACAGCGCCTCAATTTGCCTGGATGACGACAGGTCTGCGGCTTGTTCATCTTCAAGGGTCACACCTAACATTTCTTCAAGCTCCATGATCAGGCGCAGATGATTAATGGAATCCCATTCGGAGAATTCCCGACGTTGCAGATCCTCAATATCCGTCGGGATATCCACCTGTAGGACACCTGACAGAAACTCGATCACCCTCGCATGTGTGTTTGACATGATGTCAGTCCTTTTTTTTCATTATTTTTTGTGACACGCTGCGTGTGACTCCGCCTTGAGTTCGCGATGCAGCATCTTGCCGAGGCTGTTTTTCGGCAACGCGTCGACGGACTCGACATAAAATGGGACTTTGTGGCTCGGAAGATATCGGGTACAATGCCGGGTCACGGCCTTAAGATCCGCAGACGCCCGATCCCGAAAGACCACAAAGGCCTTGGCGACCTGGCCGAGGACACGATGGGGCACACCAAGTACAGCTACCTCGGCAACTTCTGTGAGTTGCCGTATGCAGTTTTCCACTTCCACCGGTGCATACTTTCTCCCGCCACAGTTAATGACGTCGGCCTTGCGACCGTGAAAGTAAAAAAGGCCTTCGGAGTCTTTGTGGCCCATGTCTCCGGTTCTCATCCAGCCTCCTGCAGCAAATAACGCTTCTGATTCATTGGGGAGGTTATGGTAGCCGTGACACACGTGCGGACCGCGCACAAAAAACTCGCCCTCAATCCCGTCATCGACAACGCATCCGGCATCGTCAACAACGGACATTTCAACACCGGGTATCGGAACGCCAATGGAATCTGGATGCTCCCGAGCCATGGCGTCGGTTAGGATCGTGCAAGTGGAGGCCTCCGTCAGGCCATAGGAATTGACCAAATCCACCTCCGGGAAACGCGCTTTGATATCCCAATGGGTTTTGGGGTCGATTGCAGCGCTGGAATTCATCAACAACCGCAAAGATGGCAGGTGATCGGCATTAAACTCTGGATATACCATCAGCATTTTAAACGTAGCAGGAACCGCACGAAAGCAGGTCACAGCCTGCCCACGAATTCTCGCCACGAGGTCCGCAGCATCGAATCGCTCCACCAGCACAATCCTGCCGCCCACCTCAACCATGGGTAGCATCTGGCTGACGAGGGCGCTTGAATGACTGAGTGGCATAACAATCGCAATAACATCGTCGTGCCGATATCCGAACGCTCGTCGTGCATTTCTGGACGCGGCTCTGGCATTGGCATGCGAGCGCATGGCACCTTTCGGATGGCCTATCGTTCCTGAGGTATACATGAGTTCCGCGATATCATCAGAAGCAGGAGACAATTCTACTGCCCCCGCAATGTCATGAACGGCTGACCCTTGCACCCACGTATGAAAACTTTCGACATTAGCCTCAACATCCCCAACAGCTATGACACGTTCTAACGCGGAGAGAACATTCCACACGTTCGCAAATTTTTCCCAAAGCGCCTGGTGGACGATAGCAAACCGTGCACCTGAATCCTCAAGGAGAAATCGGATTTCCTCAGGCTTAAGACGTTCATCGATAGGATGAACGATTCCCCCAATTGCTGTCACCGCAAAATAGGTGAGCACGAACTCAACGCCATTTGGGGCCAATATTCCCACGACCTCCCCGGGTCGAACTTCCCATTGCCGAATCAACTGGCAGGATAGGCGACGGATACGCCTGGCGAGTTCAGCATACGTCAGTTGCTCCCTCTCCGTGACGAGCCCGATCTTTTCAGGCCACAGACGTTCCGCCTCAGACCAAACCTTAGGAAGTGTGTTCATCCTTCTTTAACCTGCTTGCGTTTTTCGACCACACGAGCGGGGTTACCCAATACCACGGTCCAAGGCAGCACATCTTTGGAAACGACGGCCCCCGCACCGACAATGCTGTTTTGGCCAATGGTCACCCCATCAAGAATTTTCGCGCCGATTCCAATCCAGGCCCCGTCCTCAATCACGATTCCCTTCGACACCCGAGCCTGATGAATCACAGGCGTATCGGGATCGTCATAGGCGTGACCGCCACCGAGCATGTACGTGCCTGCTCCGATCGCGACATTGGAACCAATTGTCAGATGACTGCGGGAGACCAAAAAACAGAAGGGCCCAATGGAGACGAAATTGCCGATCGATATCGCAGAGTCATTACAACTGAGGATGCTATTCCGCCCCAATAGAATCTGATCACCAAGAACGATGGATGAGCTTGGTCCTTTCGCATCGAGTACGACAGAGTCATCAATCATCACTCCCCGCCCCAACCGGATTCGCTTAGGACAACGCAGCACGCCCCCCGCTCCGAAGACCGTTCCTCGACCGACGGCTCCCAGAAGGCCGGGATAGCACTTCCCCCTCATAAAATAACCGATGGCACCCGGCAATCGACCAAGCAAACCCGTGTAGAGCTCGTATTTGGCCAAAGCAACAAGGGATTCCTTGCCAACAAAGATATTAAGATATCGCCGATAGGGGGAAAGAGTGGCATCCCCAAGCGATTCAACTAGCGGTCGCTCATTCATGCCGGTGCTCCTTGCCAACATATAACATAGGCATTGAATCCCTAGATTTCAGGACATCCCTGGGTGCATCAAGACTCGCGTCATCGTTGGCATAAACTCGCCCGCCATCCCGTTGTTTGAAGAAATGGTTATCATGGCGCTACCTGAGACTTCAAAAAAAAGATGAAGCTGAGCGTTCTCCCATTTTTTACGATTCAACCCTTACTCGTACAAACCCCAAAACGTTTTCCATGACTAGAGATATCCATGTTCTTCATACCAGCGGATAGTTCGTTTCAGCCCCTCATCCAAGGAAACCCGTGGAGCATAACCAAGAACACGTTTAACCTTTTCAATTGAGAAGGCCCGATTATTTTTAAAAAAACTCACACGACGTTTGTGCAGAGGAGGTTCAATGCCCAAGGGCGTACACAGGGACTCACACAAGGCGGCAAGCCATTCCACCGGTCTCAACGGAATATGCAAACGTGGGGGTGGAACCTGAAGACGAGCGGAAATCCGATCTACGAGGTCATGTAACGGAAGGTATCCATCTCCTCCGATGATGAAGGCTTCTCCCACAGCCTTTTCATGGGTGGCACAGAGAAGGAACCCTTCAATGACATCGTCAATGTAGGCCGGATGAAACAAGACATTGCCTTTGCCTATATAGATAAACTGTCGCTTTTTGATGGTACGAAACAATTTCAGCATGCGCAGATCTTCAGGGCCGTACAGCGAAATTGGCCGGACAACACTAATGGGCAACCCTGTTTCCTGATGAAATTGCCAGACATATTGTTCCGCCTTGAGCTTCGTTTCCTGATATAAATCGGTGGGGTTGAATGGCGTTCCCTCATGAGCCGGGATCGCCTGAACATCACCATGGACGCCAATCGTACTGCAATGAACCACGCGGGCCACCCCATACTTCCTGGCGGCATTAAGGACATTCTTTGTCCCTTCCACATTCACGGCATACGCGTCGGCCTTATCCGAACCCCCTTTCCGAAAGTTGGAGACCAAATGAAACACTTTCTCCACTCCTTGAACGGCCTGCTCCACATCCGGGAGATTGCGGATGTCTCCCCATATGACTTCACTCCCATTGTCACGTGCGGCTTCACCCTGCTTGCTTCCCCGGTGCCCAAATACACGAACCTCTTCACCCTCAGCAAGCAAGCGCCTCACCAGGTGGCTACCCAGAAATCCCTTTCCGCCGGTGACCAAGACTCGTCCCATTATGCGTTTGCATCCTTCTTGTTTTGAGCAACCACTAACAGCATGTATCCACTCGTAAAAAACAACAAATGATCCAGCTTCGAGATTATCCAGATAAATGGATAAAGCAGCGAATACATAGTGAACATTTTTTGATAGCGTTGGAGATCATTCCCGGTTACCACAAGGCCTTTGGCAGAATTGCGCTTCCCACTTTTGAGCACATCAAAGGCGAAGGTAATGAGCGTATCAATACATTCTGAGAAAAATTTGGAATAGGTCTTTTCCGATAGCACGGTAAATTGGGTTCCCAACATTCGGGTAATGTCACCGCGTGTATAACCGGGGCGGAGATGCCCATGCTTCTCATCCGTCTGGCCGATTGCCAGTCGAATTTTCCTGAGCATGCTCGTTTTGATATGTGGCACATTCAAAATCACTTGTCCTCCAGGTTTGACGATTCGATGCAACTCACGGATAAACGCCTCATCATTGGGAATATGCTCAAGGAAATCGATCACAGCCACACGGTCGAATTCATCGTCGGCAAATGGTGTGCCTTGATCATCAATCTGAAACACCCGTTCATGAATCAAGCTTTGAATCGCGTCCACAGTCGTTTGGTCAAGATCCGCACTCTTCCAATGTCCACCCCGTTGACGGAGCAGGTAGCTGAGCACTCCATTATCTGCCCCGATGTCCAGACACTGTAACTGCGTCGTTTGGCCAAGGGCCTCAGTGATTTCTTTGTATTTCCGTTGTTTTAAGACGGATTTATTAAAAAGTCGAATGGGCCACAGGGGCTTCTCTAATTCCGCCATGTTCCCCTCGGGTACATACCTCGAACCATTGCCAATTCTTGTTGGGTTTGGGTCTTATTCCATCCCAACCCTTTCGAGAGAATATCGGCGCAGACCTCCAGGGGTTTATCGCCGGGATATCCAGCCGTCCCTAACTCTGTTCGGCGAAAAACCACGTCACTTAATCGTTGAGGCATTTCTTCCCGCAAGGCATACTGCACTTCTGCTTGTAAAAGCCTGATAGATTCTGACTCAGAATGGGGCTCCCTACCACCGGTATCAGGGCAATATTGCAGAACGTCGCCATAGGAAGAGCCATAATTGTAAACTAACCGTTGCACAGCCTTAGCACTTAAACCCTGGGGAGGGCTCTTCATTTCCTGACTCAAATATTCCTGAAATTTAGAGATGGCCCCCCCGCGAAGAGGGGTATGAGACGTTCGAGATCGTGGTGGAGTCTTACCCAAAACCTGAAACACTTGATCAACCACTCGTTCTCCCACCCGTCGAGCCGTTGTAAATTTGACGCCTACAAGCGATAAAACATTTCTGGCTCCAACGTCTCCCCTGGTCCGTATGGAAGCTTCGCTTTCAAGCTGAATATCTCCACCACGCGACTCGACCCTCGCCCCTGGAAGCAGGCCGCCATTGACAAATTTTACATCGTTCATTTGAAGAGCAGCTTGGGGATAGACCTGATTGATTTCCTGTAAAAATTCATGAATATCTTTTTCGGAAATGCTGAATTCATCCGGCTTTCCTTCATATGAGCGATAGGCGGTCCCAACGAGGGAACACCCACGCCAGGGCACCATAAACAGCAGTCGTTTCCCTTTATTGAGCAAAGCCCGGTCATCGGAATATTTCCCCCTGGCCGCCAACCCAACGGCATAGGATGAGAACAACGGACGAGTGAGAATATTAAAGGCCTTGACCCACGGGATCCGCTGGTTGCTGGGACGATCAGACAACATATCTTCCGTCTGATCCAACCACGGGCCACAGGCATTAACCACCACTTTGGCTTCAACCTGAAATCTCTCACCCGATAGCATATCCTCAGCTTCAACCCCCCGAACGTTGTCCTTCCCTTTGAGATACCCAACCGCCTTGACGTAGTTAGCCAGTTCCGCCCCCATCGCCACAGCCGAGTGAAGAAATGACAGCAGTAACCGTTCCGAGTTGTAGACCATGGCATCATAAAACACCCCGCCACCCGTCAGATTGTATGCCTGAATATTCGGTAACAATTCCAGAACCTGACTTCGTGGGAGAATTCGTCCTCTTGGAATATGCTTTTGGGGATCCTCCAATCGATTTCGATCGAACCCGACAAGATCATTAATCGCTAAGGCACACGCGAAGACCTCCTTTCCTCGCAGACCATGGCCATACGTGGGGATAAGGACTGGGAGGGGATGGACCAAATGCGGGGCAATCCGCATCAGCGCCTTTTGTTCATATAACGATTCCCGCATTCGCGAAAAATCCCCATGTTGTAGGTATCGAAATCCTCCATGAATAATTTTCAAGCTGTTCGCCGAAGTCCCTGAACCGATATCACCTTTTTCAAGCAAAACAACCGACAATCCACGGAGGCTCGCATCCCAGGCCACGCACGCGCCATAAATTCCACCTCCCACGACAATCACATCGTACCGGCCATTTGCCAAACGAAGTAAATTTCTAGTCATTATCGCGCCTTAAGATAGGAAAACCCGTCTACCTAATAAGTTTCTGAAGTCTGTTGTATGGTTTCACCGAGATAGTCATACACTGCGTTCAATTTCATTCGAAAGGCCCGAAAGCTGAATTTATCTTCGACCAGTTTCTTGGCTGCCAGACCCAAGGTTCGTCGTAGATCGTCGTTCTTCATAAGTTGAAGCATCGCTTCAGCAAATGGTTCCGGGTTCGGGTCGGCTAACATGGCCACTCGATTATTGATGACTTGGGTATGGGTCACCAAATTTGTGGCTAAAACCGCCTTCCCGCTGGCAAGATAGGAATACAATTTCATGGGAGTATTAGTTCCCGTAATTCTTGGAGATACCAGAATATCTGCTTGCGACAGATACGCGGACAATTGATCAAGGGGTCGTGGACCAAGAAAGTACACGTTCCGGTCGATACCTAAATGCTCGGCTTTCTGATGATAGAAATCCCTATTGTCTTTTTCACCACCCACAATGAATAGCGTGCTCTGTGGCGCTTCTTTCAAAGCCAGAGCAAAGCTTTCTAATAACAAATCAATTCCTTGATAGGTTTCCAGATTTCCAACATATAAAATTCGTATGCCCGGTGCATTGAGGTCCTCTTTCGCCTTTGAGAAAGAGTCTGTCGGATCGCCCAAAAGAGGGACGTCTTCAAGCAGCATAATTTTTGACGGGTGATACGGTTCAATGCGCGTCACTAAGGCTTCACACACAGGCATTACGACAGCAGCACCCTGCACCGCCCGACGTTCACAAACCATGAACGCCTTGGACAGACAAGTCAGACGAGGATATTTTTCAATCATTTGCTGCGCCAACGAGGAGTCCATATCATAGAGATAGGGAATACGTGCTATCCAATTCACGACAAGCGCGAGAAAGGCCGATTCTTCTACGGCATGGATCAGGTGGTACCGTTTTTTACAAAGAAGAACGATCATCTTGGCACACAAAAGGCCATCGCACACTAGCTTCTTCCACGAAAACCCCGGCCGAATGTTGCGAAGAAAAGGCCAGGCCGGTATTCGGTATAAATTGACCTGCGGATAGTCCACCTCTCTGCCTTCATGGAATGTGAGGACATCAATGGTATCCCCACGTTCTGATAACACCTTGAGGACAAGATTGACGGCGATAGGAGTCCCTCGATCTTGATAAAAGGGATGGGGAGCTAGCAGCAAAATATGCATATTGAACTTTCAATTTTTAATAAGGAAATCCGGAATGAGAATTCCCGACTATCCACAAATGCTTTCCTTACCGATGGATCATGCCACAGGTTCTAGGCGGCTGAACGAGAGTATTCTGATGTTAGCGAGATAACGCTTCTAGAATTTTATCGGCTAATTCGAAAGACGAATTGAAGATTTGTCACGAAGAAGATGACCAAATCCACAGAGGGGCACGGTTAGAGGCATGGTCAATGAATTCGTATTCGGGTACCCGATTGAACATAATGGTGGATTTCGGAATGATGTGAGCAGGATCAATCTCCATGGCATTGGCAATAGAAACTCTTGGGGCCTTATTTTTGTAAAATTTCTGATCCCATCCTTATCGCATCAGAATCCAGGGATCAGCAAAGGCCGTAAATCCCAAAAAGAACTGGTTAACATTAATATCATCAACGGCCAAGCCACTTGACTTTTGATTGATATGGGAGTAGCTCACATTGGCGGAAAGCCAGTTCAGAAAAGCATAAGAGATCCCACCCTGAATCCGGTAAGTATTAGTATCAAAGGCATTACCGTCCTGTGTCGATTTGTTCCTCGCGTACCCGACAGACACAAAGCCATTCAACTTTGCGCTCAGAGTGTGTTGAATCCTTCCCGTAAGTGTTTGTGTTCGGGTCTCTTGAGAGGCCAGCCCTCCCCCACCCCCGATCATTTGGTTTGCACTTAGAGAAATGTTTCCGTTTCGGTAGGTTTTCGTGATTGTCGCTCCCCCAATTAATGTGCTCTGCCACTGATCAGAAAGCTCCTTTGTGGTGGCTCCATTATCAAGAGTTTCTTTAGCACCTTTTTGTTTGCTAAATGCTGCCCCGCCCTGAAGAGACCCAATCAACAACGAAGTAAAACTATGGGAGATGGTTAATCGAGGCTGATGAGAAATCAGTTTATCCGAGACGGTAACCTGAGTAGGTGTGCCGAGATAGTCTGTCTGAAGATAGGTATAGGAGGGGATGATCGTGGTTCGCTCAGACTCCCCAAAGTGCAAAGCAATTTTTCCGATATGTGACACAGAATCTTGAAAGCCACTCGTAAAAAAATGAAGGTAATGATTATTGTAAGTAAAAGTTGGGGTTACAGAAGGCGTCATAGCATAGGCCAAGGTGATTCCTGAAAAATTTGAAAACGCGCTGGCCCGGGAAGTAAAGACCCCCTGAGTGCCGCCGGTTCCTTGTGAAAATCCAGCTCCTCCCAAGACGTTTCCTGTTCCTTCCTCCTCTCCATCCTCAGGCCCCCCTCTCCCAGAAAAAGACGTGGAGGCATCCTGTGCCCCGGACAGGGAGAATGCATCTAATTGCGGGGTAAAATTCATGCTCTCGTCAATGGTTACGGTCAACTTCTTATAGCGTTTGGTTAGGAAAGGAAGATCCAAAAGAATATTGGCGTTTTGAATATAGCGATTTTGATCGGGATTATTGACGAATGCCACAAATCTGCCGAAATACGTCGCACCCAGAACAATATCCGGATTGTCGTATTTCAGTTCAAGATTCGGGCCGGCCATGGTTCCAAAATCATCCTCTTTGTCTTCATCATCGTAAAAGAGATTGTCCGTATATGTTTCAGTGAGGTTAAAAGAGGATTCCAGAGTCAGAGCAGCTGAAACAAGACTCGAAGGATAGACGATAGCTAAGCAAAGGAAACCCATAGCCGAACGAAAGATATTCTGATTTCGCATGTTCTAAATCACATCCTCCTCAACTAATCAAGCACACCCTACCGCAGGCTTTGAAAAGTACTGCCATGTTCGTCTCCTCTTCTGAAAACAAGGGAATCAACCGATAAAACCATGCATAATGTTATTTATCGGTCAAAAAAATAAAAAAATAAGCCATAAGTCCAAAAATAATTCAGGCTCAATGATTACGCTGTTGCTGAATTGTCAGGAGAACATGACGAGATAAACCGAATTCCACCGAGAATTGATGGGGTGGCTTCGTTTGCCGCTCTCTTCAGAAGATTTGGGGAGATTTGAAATGAAGACGTGAGCCTATTAAAGAGGGAATATGGGAGTGTCCGCCAATTGAGAAATAGAGGTAAAGCTCACCTATCAATTGCACCTACACATATTTAACCACGGCAATAAATCCTTGGATAAAGGATGAGGATCGTTTCCTGACAGACACCGACTACCAAATCAGGAGGTAATGAGGTTGCGATACGGCCCGAAGGGAAAATCCTGAATGAGTTGAATGAGACGACCATGAACCTTTTCGAGATTCAAGTAATGACGAAACTCTGAAAGAGTGGATCCCCTCATACGGGGTTGAGAAGGATCCAGCTCCCACGGATGGAGATACATAATTAAAGGATGGCCCTGTGCTTCGATTCGCTGCAGGAGTGGCTTGAGCAACCGATAAGGAAATAGACGAAAATATCCCCCTCCCGCAACAGGAAAGGTGATTCCGGCCCATTTACAGGTCGAAGGTGGCACCTCCCAAAGAGGACCTGAATCGGTGGAGATCGTGTGAATGGTTGGAATGGCCCCAGGAATTCCATAGTAATCGTGGACGACGGCCATAATACTGGAATCATAGCGATACCCTTCCTCTACAAGAATCGGCAAGGCCCATTCCGACTCCTTCGTAATCGAGAAGGTCGGAGCACGGTAACCAATGATGGGCACCCCCCCAATATCTTCCAAAATATGTTTGGCCCGACGAATATCTTCCCGAAAAGCCTCAGGAGTCTGCCCCGTAATAAGTTCATGCGCGTAGCCATGAGAGGCCAACTCATGTCCAGATTCCACAATACGCCTGATTAACTCTTTGTGTCGCTCGGCCACCCATCCCAGCACAAACATCGTGGCGTGAATCCCCTGTTGCTCCAGAAGATCCAGGATGAGATGCGTATTACGCTCTACCCGGCTTTCGTGCCTCTCCCAATGGCGGCGGCGAGCCACACAATCAAAGGCTGCAACCTGAAAATGTTCCTCAATATCGAAGCTCAACCCGTGGATCATAATACATGCACATCCTTCAATTTGTTTGTTAGACCCTTTCGGTTTATCAGAGAGTACACTGAAGTCCGTTGAAGTAAAACAAGTAGAGGGACGTGAGATCTCCCACGATTCACAAGTGAGAACTTAAAAGCATGAGAGGAAAGATAGAGGGTAGTGAGTGATGAGTAAGAGGCGCCTTTTGGGGGTAAAGCTTGACAGAAAAAGCTACGGTCGAAAACTCCAACACCTTGGCGTCACCTCGTTTGCCTCCTGATTTTTTACCAGAGGCTGCCTACGCGGAGTCATTCCAACAAAGTCCAACGAACGCCTTGTCAATTGCACTTATCGCGCACCCTCTCCCGTAAACATAACCCCAATGGTCCTCACGAGAATTCGTAGGTCCAAACATAACGAGAGATTTTTGACATAGTAGAGATCATATTGCAATTTGACATGCGAGTCCTCCACCGACCCCGCATACTGGAAACAGATCTGGGCCCAACCTGAGATTCCTGGACGAACGGTGTGTCGAAGATCATAGTAGGGAATAGATTTTCGGAGTTCCTGCACAAAATGTGGCCGTTCAGGTCGAGGCCCAACCAGGCTCATGTCCCCTTTCAAGACGTTAAGCAATTGGGGTAACTCATCCAATCGAAGCTTTCGAAGCCAGGCTCCTGTTTTCGTTACGCGGACATCCCGCAGGCTCGCCCACTGAATCCCTTCGGCCTCAGCGTCATTTCGCATCGAACGAAATTTTAACAGGACATAGGGATATCCATGATGCCCCACGCGAGTTTGCCGATAAAACACGGGGCCAGGAGAATCCAGTTTTACCAACAGGGCTATCAAGACAAACAAGGGGGCCAACGCTATGAGCCCAAGAAGCGCACCAAATAAATCCCCCATACGTTTGAGAAACAAAATAATGGGTTTTCTCCTGAATCCAGAGGAAAAAATGAGAAAACTTGGCTTAAGCTCATCAATTGACAGACGCCCACACTCGGTCTCATAGAGGCGGTGTCCATCCACAATCTCAAGCCCCATGGATTTCACATCCAACAGAGAATCAAGGGGCAACGTCCCACGACGGTCTTCCACGCAGACCGCGATCGTCTCAATTTCATTTTTTTCAGCTATTTCAAACAGCTGATTGGTCGTCCCAAGTATATTGGAATTGACCAACGACGTTCCGACCATGGCGGGATTATGCGACAAAAAACCTTTGACATCATATCGGAAAGACTGATCGAACACTAAGACACGTGCCAGGGCTTGAGCCAGAGGCCCATCCCCCAAAATGAGGACCCGCCTTTTAGTCCACCGTTTTGGGGCAAATGTAAAAAAAAACCTCCTCCACCGACTTCGCATAAGAGACCCTAACCATCCGAGGCAAGCTCACCCCATCAGCAACATTTTCAACATATCCGGCCAGGACCCTGGCCGGATATTAGATCGAACTTTCGTACCTTGTCCCACAACCTACGGTCTGTATGTATCGGAACCTCATGCTCTAGCACATGCCTCGGCACCTCCATCAACATTCTGGAAAATGAATAAGCCCAAATTTTAATTGAAGTCAAAATGACCACGACCCGTCCCCACATTTCATCCCTCGCAACCCCAGATAGGTTGCGTCGTGAAACGTCCATTCCACAAAAAGTTTCATGAACCCTTGCTGTCCGACGAGTAAGGAATAATGTATCTTTGCCGCACATAGTAAGGCACGCCTTGCGTCCAGGCATCGGTCAATACCAGTCTTGTAGGCCCTATATGTTTGATCATTTCGACCGCTTTTTGCACGGCATCCTTGGGTGTGACCCCGGACCGAACCACCACCAGCACGACATGGGCCAATCCGCTTAAGACATTGACATCCGCCAATGGCAATACGGGCGGGCCGTCAAGAATAATAAACCGGTAGCGAGACGTCAGCATCTCCAACATAGAGGAGAGATTTTGCAATTTGGAAAGCGGAACCGGATACCGACCGACATCCCCCACCGACATGCACCACAACGGCACATCAGGAATTTTTTGCAGGCAGGGCTCCAACAACCCTTTAGCCCCAGAAAAATATTCCGCCACACCCGGCGCCTGATTTAGACCGAGTACTCTGTGCAAGTTCGGACATTTAAAGTCACAATCAATGATGAGTGTCGGCTCATCCAAATCTCTTGCCAGCGTATAGGCGATATTGGCAGCTGTGCTGGTTTTCCCTTCTCCCTTCATGGCACTCGTAATTAACACAACCTGGTTAGAGGCAACGGGATCCAGAAGATCCAGCCGAGTTGCAGCGACCCGGTACTGCTCCGCCACAATGGAATGAGGACGCCATTTGGTCACTAAATTCAACTGAGGGAGAAACGCTTCATGAGAGGTTTTTTGGCGGTCTCCAGAGGCCCCGCCATCGTGGCCTTCCGTATCGGTGTCAGGACTTTTTCTGGTCAACAGGGAATCGACGCACTGAGACAAGGCAAGGTGTTTCCCATTGGAACTACTCTGAGCTTCCAATTCATTTGCGACCATCTTCATGGATTTCCCATAGGCCATTTTAAAACTGGGGATGGTAGCCAGAGTGGCAAGCCCTAACGACATTTCCGCCTCTTCCGAACGTCGGAACGTCGGCCATAACAAATCCAAAAGAAAGGCGAGTCCAAACCCCAATCCGGTTCCAAGGATAAACCCAGCCGCCGCAATCAATTCACGGGGTTTCCCCTCAGGCTTGGTTGGCAAATTGGCCGGATCTAAAATGCGAAATCGCTCCCCCTTTTGTCGTTTATCAAGATTTTCAGAAATTCTGGCATTGATACGGTTTTCATGCAGGCGTTGATAGTGCCTCTGGATATTGTTGTAGTCCCGTTCCAGGGCCAGCAATGCCTGTTCATGATGAGGCGTGTCTTCAAGCCGCTTCTCCAAATTTTTCATGTTTTTTGAAACTTCGGCTAACTGGGATTTCAACGCAGGGAGTTGCGAATTTAATTCCTTCTTGGTGTTCAGCAGCTCGGCCAGATAGGGATCTGATGGAGCCTGTCCCCCACGCACCATGGGTCGATTGGCCAGCTCCTGTTCGGCATCCTCGATTTGTTTTTTCAAGGAAATGATATCCGGATAGGATTCCTTATATTCACTCGACAACTTCGCCAACTCACGGTTCAGCTCATGAAGTCGCTGGCTCAGGGGATCCGTTTTTCTCAAAAGGAGAGATCCCTTCGTTTTTGCAACCATACCGGGGTTTGCCTCATAATCCAGAATTGTCTTTTCCAACAGATCCAAGCGGGTGTTGATAGAATTCATCGATTCCTGGATACGGGTTTTTTCAAGCTGCAAGCGATCGAGCGTCCTGAAATTCGCCTCCAATTGAGCGGGCAACTCTCCGACATACTTCATCCTATATTCGGACAAGGCCTTTTCTTTTTGATCTAGGGCCTCTTTCGCCGAGATCAGTTCTTGGTCTAAAAACTCCATCGCCCCTTCAATAAATTGTTCGCGAATTCTGATATTTTCATCGATGTACTGAGAGGCCAACTTGGCCGTCACTTTCATGGCCATCTTCGGATCACGATGCGCAAACGATATGTTAAAGGCTTCGATTTGCCCACCACTGCCCTTTGTTTCAATCTTAATGTTCGTACGTAACTCCTCAATTACCCCCTCATACCCCCGGGCTTTAATTTCGTCAGAGTATAAGTGAAACTCTTCAATAATCTTCAGTAAACTGGTTCGGCTTAACACCTGTTGTGTCATGGTGGACACTCGGTCTGCGGTACTGCCTCCGACCACCGACGAAACATATTTTTCGGGTATTTTTTGTTGTTCGATGAGAATGACCGTCTCCGATCGATACATATCCACTTTCAGCCAAGCGAGAGTCCCGCCAATGGCTATCCCTAGGATGACGAAACTCAGAATCAACCACTTTCGTCGAACAGCTAAATCCCAAAAATCTTTAAGATATTTTTGGACGACAAGAGCAGGATCTGTGGTGTGAGACGCTGCAGTAGGACCAGACATGGAGCCCATGATATTCCTTCTATTGCGAGAGCCCAGGGTCTACCTGGCCAATCCGGTTTTTGAACGGCGTTTTCGATTTACGGGACGATGACCGTATCCCCGGACCTGAGGGTGATGTTATACACTCCCCCATCTTCCGAAATAAGATCTGAATATCGAAGCGGGATACGTGTTTCTGTGACATGGCCCCTCTCATCTTTTTCCGTCCGAACGACCATGATGTCATTTCGGGAAGCGAATTGGGTAAATCCACCGGCTAAGGACAGAGCCTGGAGAATCGTCGTATAGGATTTCAATGGCAATTTCCCTGGCTTTGTCACTTCTCCCACAACAAAGACATAGTAACTATTGACCTCGATCACATTGACCGATACGGATGGATTTTCTTTTACCGCCTTAAATTTTTCTGCAATTTTTTTGGCAACTTGATCAGCAGTCAAGCCACTGGCTACCACATCACCGATTAAGGCTAAAGAAATTTTTCCGTCCGGCCGGATCACGACCTGCCTCGATAAGTCGGGATTTTTCCATACGATCACTTCGATGACATCTTCAGGGCCCAAGACAAAGCCCTCTTCAGGGTGGCCCGGGGAAACCACCACGTCCGGCTTCAGACATCCGGAACAGAGCAAAAACCCCATCAGGGTTAGGATGAGACCAAACTTGCTATATATAGATGGAATGGTATTCCTCATATGACCTCAATCAAACGAAAAAATGAGTGATTACGGAATCAGGACCATGGTCTCGGAAGGAACGACAATGGTATCTCCGGGCTTTAACTCAACATTGTCAGCTCCCCGCAAAATAATATCATCGTAACTGACCACCAATTTTTGCGGTGCCTCGCTATCCATTCCCAACCGAAAAATAGTAATCCGGCTCCGTACGGCATCTGGTGCCATCCCTCCCGCTAACGTAATGGCCTGGATGAGTGTTGTTCGGCTTAACAACGGTAATTTCCCGATTTTGCCGACTGCGCCCTGTACGTAAAAGTAATAACTATTGACTTCCTTAACCACGATGGCCACTGTCGGATTTTCCTTATAGGACTTGAGTTTCTGAGTAATATCATCTCGAAGTTCAGAAGTCGTACGCCCCACCGCCTTCACATCTCCAATAAGCGGCAAGGACACTTTTCCATCGGGACGAACCCTCACCTCTCTCGACAAATCCGGATTGCGCCAGACACTGATTTCCAAAATGTCTTCCGGGCCAATAATGTAATCATCGATGACAATTAAGGCCCGCTTTTCGGCTCGTTGGGCCTCTTGGGACATGGCACCCACATTGGAATCACCAAATGCCGAACCGAAAAGACTCAGGCTGAGCAAACCGGATACCAGACACACGACATGAATACTCCTACGATACGCACTCTGCCTCATAACTCACCTCATTCCCCGTGAAAGATACCCAAGCACATTTGTTAGATAAGCTTTGCCTGCTTCATCAACGCGATGGCCTTTACGACATCATGGGCCAAATTCATTGACGAAACTTGCCACCAATCATTCATAGCCAACGCCTTTTTACCAGCTTCTCGGCCTGGACTGGCTCGCATACAGAAACTGCTGAATAAAGTATCAATCGGTGGGTAGAGGATGAAAATTAAATCATAATCGAAAATCTTTCATATGCGTGATTCACACATATAGTGCATTGAGGCTGATCTAGGAAAATACAAAAGAAGTCACCGGGGGCATGAAGACCTCCAAGCATAAAACTTAGGTTGGACTTCTCCCAATGGACAAGTGGATTCAGGACGTATCCGATGGAGGAAAACTGTTCTGTGTGATTAAATCAGGCTCTCAATTCAGAATACTGGGAAGGAAAACTTAGAAAGGATGAGGCACACGTGGCCCTCATATTGCTGAAGAAGGAACGGGCATAATGTAAGAATTTTTGGGGCCCCCGACACGAATTGAACGTGCGGCCCGCGGTTTAGGAATGCAAAAATTTCACCTTCCTCTACCCTACTTCAGCTCATTCCAACCAATTCCAACAAGGGGTTTGGCTAGGCCAAACCTTTTCCTGGAGTGGGCCTGAATAGGCTGGAAAGTGGTAGCGTTGAGCACAAAATGAGCACAAACTAAAATTTCTTCAGATAAGGTGAGGGTCATATCCTGGTGGCTTCCTAATCAGGAATCAAGGCAAATCCCGGACAGCCCGTACATAGCATTTAAACCCCTTACCATTAAAAATATGCCCGTTACGAACATTCATGACGAAGTTTCCTTCGTGTGGAGAAGGTACAAGCGTTCCAGAGTGAAGGTGTCCGAATCGCTGGACATTGAAAGGTTCTCGTAAGGGGAATGGGCTAGCCGTCAGGTCGGTTGATATCGCAATGGGATCGATGATGGCCTTTAACTCCGCCTTCGTCGGCAACCTCCACCCGCCTGATCCGCCGATTTTAAGCTCAGCCACGTACTTTAACGCATCCTCGAAACTCATCGTAGTTGGGCTTAGACCAGCTGACCATTCAATTCCTAATTGAGGATCACGAATGGTTACTCCTGCAATCGCGCTTGAAGCCGCACTGGAAGAACGGCGCCGACGTTGTTCCAATTCCGCCAACGTATCGATTAGCTGTTCAGTGAGGTCACGTACTTGATCAGGTCGTATCGGGGAGCCTTCGAGTTGTGATGATACATCAAGCCATTGGCGCTTTTTTACATCAGCAGAAAAGGCCTCTTGTTGTTGGGTGAAGCGCCCACGGTTAAGCGGATATAACAATATAGGGAAAATGAGCCCCTGCTCATCCGCAAGAAGTATCTTTTTACGAAGTTCCGCCTCCCGCAGGGAAAACATTTCCCACTCACGTTGACACCACTCAGAGCGGATAAAAGACGGTGTTATCACTGCCATTAGTACACTACTAACCTCAAGTGAAGTGCGAATCTTCTTATCCCAAACGTCTGCTGTTACTAATGATTCTCGATCCATGAAGATTCTTGGCTCCTCCCCAGTGAGTTTGCGATATGTCCTTGTTACCTCTGTGATGAAGTTCTCCACCCATGCGTCATCGTTATCAACATGAGCATAGCTGCAGAAGATTTCAAAATCGTTGTTCACAATGTCTTCACCTATTCCTAATCTACCTAAAATTTCTTAGTATCGGATGCTAAACCATCTGGATAGCGCCATAAATTTTTTTAGTATCCATGGGAATTTCTCTGTAATTTCTATGGCATCTGTGAATGGCTATGTTTTCATGAAGAGAGATTTAGTAGAATTCCTGCAAGCTATTCCCTTTTCAACTGATGTAAATTCCTAAAGAAACAAGTTTCCAAATCCTATGGTAATTTGAGAGGGAAAGCAGGTTGTTATTAGTGACCTATTTTTTTAATTCCAAGTCATTCAAAAACAACAGTTTTTGAAGCCAGAGGATAAGAACTTAAAATGTTGTCTGGTGGGAAATGTTTAATGAAATTTTAACCAGGGAAATTTCCGAGAATAACTTTAGACTTGTAACTAACCCATGCGAAGCATCCTCACTTTCCACTTGGCCAAGGTTGTGAAGCCAGGCGTTTCTGACTTTTCGGATTTTATTCAATTCCGTATACAAAGCCTTATTTATCCTATTTAACAAAGAAAGTATCTCTATTCTAGTAGACGCAGAATAAAGGCTACCCTTCAATTTCTTTTCCCTTTTACTATCTATAAAATCAATTTTTGTACCCTCCTCTTCCCGCTCTTTGTTATCTTTAAGCATCTTATCCCAAATAATTGAAATCAGTTTTTCCAATACTGTCCAGGAAAGTATAATTGATCCGGAAAAATCATGGTCCCGATAGGCTCTTGCACTCTGCAACAACATTGTGACTAGCTTTAAAGAATCGGGAATTGGGGATTTTATAATCGAGTCCAAAATCTCGAAAGATTTTTCAACTGTTTGAATTGTTACCAACTGCCTGGTAGGACATTCAGTTGGGGTATCGGTTGTACTTCTAAATTTTTCTATATATGCATGATATGGGGAATGACTTGCAATAAGGTTTAATCTACGAATTTCATCCTGCCCCCGATCAACCTTTAAATATTCCCCAGCGCTAATAAATTGTAGGATTGGCCAAGACTCTTTTTGGCATGTTTGCAAGGCAGTATTCAGACAAGCTAAATGAGCATTCATAACCTCCACTCGTCTGTAAACATTAGCGACTTCTTGTTGGGAGACCTCCATAAATCTCTGAAATTTTGGGTTTTGCATTACCATTTTTGATGTGATGGGTGGAATAGAATTATCTAAAATGTCATCAAAATTTAGATCTGGCATTTCTGCACGAGGAAGCCAATCATTGAAGTCAAAAACAAATAATCCATCTCTCGAAACCACGACTCTAATTCCTGAAGCGAGGGATTTTTTAAACACTTCCTCTCGTTGTGTTGAAACAGGTGGATTCTGACAGCCAATAAAGGGGTCTGCTTCAACCCACACTGGGGGGCAATGATAATATGCAGTTTCCGTAGTGCCTGAGCTATTATTGGACATACTTTGAGGATCCGAAGGTTTCAGGAATTTTCTCCCACAATTATTCTTTTTTGACCCTAAAAAAATGAGATATTAATTTCCGATAAATCAACCTTAAAGGGAAGGTTTTCCTAAAAGATATTTGAAAAATTATGCCAAATTCTTTAAAAAACTAATTCCGTTTATCTTTTTCCACAAAAACTATTCTAAACCATTCCCTGGTGGCCTTTTAACAGCTGAGGTATTATTTTTAATACCTTCCCAAAGAATTTACAAAATACGCACCCCCCATTTAAATATACTTAAACCCTCCCCAAAGTTAAAAACTTACCGGAGAAAGCGCTGAAATTTTTCCTGATAATCTTTCTCTGAATATTTTAAAAGTGGAGGATTAGCAATAAATTCCTCCCCCTTTTGGCAGTACCTTTTCGCCTCTCTGGCATCAAAAGAACTTGCTCTTCCCTTTCTCAGTTGTAGAGAAATTTTTTCATACGTCATTTTCTGCTTACGTAAATCAACGGCCTTGAGATATTGGAAGGCTTCCGACAAACGAATTCTCTCTTTCGCCTTTTCTTGTTTGAGTCCGGCTTCCGTTCGTTCAGTTAACCAGGAACTAATTCTTTCAGAAATACTCGTTTTAATTTCGTCCTTCGGTCGTCGCATATCAATGATTCCAACGGTATTATTCCAATTAAATTCCTTTTCCTCCGGAAAATACAACAAAAAAAGGTGCCCCTTTAAATTTCTCATTTGGGTTTCTGTAAAATCCTCCCGTTTAAAGCAATGATCAATTGCTCCATAAGCCTTTAATTCATTCTCAGGAACCTCCCAAATTTCCCACACAGACTTTGGGAATTCCCCTTTTCTTAACACCTCATCTAAATCTGAAATATCTTCTGGATTGGGAGGATCTAATTCATAAACTTTCCATTTTCCCTGAAGACCTTCAAAGAGGGAAAAAATCGGTTTTCCAGATTCAACCCACCGTTTATATTCACGCCCGTATTCTCGATTCCTCCGTACGCATTCTCGGTGGAAAAGATATAACTTCCTCGCCCATTTCTGCTCATCCTTCTTACTCGCTCTAGCCATTCCGCAAAATAAGGGGAATCCCCTTATCTCCCATAGGAAAACCTTTTTGCAGGGATTACGTTGTAGTCAAGTCCTTAGTAGAAGGTAAAACCTTAAAAAAAGCAAGGGAGATTCAGATGAAAAAACAAATGCAGCAGAAGAACAAACCGGAATCACTCAAGGGCCTGTGCCCTTATTGCTTGAAGGGAATTGAGGTGCACATGGATGTTAAGAATCGGCCCTACTGGCGATGTTGGCGTTGCGAGATCCGTTCCTTTGGAACGCAAACAGCTCTGAATAAACTTTGTCGAACAAAATGGATCGCACCAACACACAATCCACAAGGCACTTCAAGGAAGAGAAAATAATATCATGAACACCCCTACTTCTTCACCGGCTCATCTTCTTAAATCTGCTTTATCCTATGCCAATCGAGGGTGGCTCGTTCTGCCTCTCCTCCCACAAGGGAAAATTCCGTTGGGAAAACTTGTTCCTCGTGGGCTTCACGATGCTACCACTGATATCAACATCATCAAACAATGGTGGACACAAGAACCTCATGCCAATGTGGGAATTCGAACCGGAAAAATTTCAGGCCTGGTGGTACTCGATATCGACCCCCGGCATGAGGGAGATGACCATCTAACCGAATTAGAAGCTCAACACGGCAAATTATCAGAAACGGTGGAAGTGCTTACCGGTGGTGGCGGACGTCACCTGTACTTTCAATATCCGGATGTGGAAACCCATCTAAAAAATGCGACGAATTTCCTTGGTTGGCGTGGGATCGATATCCGGGCTGATGGCGGTTATGTGGTGGCTCCTCCAAGCCTTCATTCCAGTGGCAGGGAATACCAGTGGGAGGTTTCTTCGCATCCGGACGATATCCCCTTAGCTCCCCTTCCGCACATTTTTCGCTCGACGTTATCTGAAAAACAAATCGCTGCAAACCAAGCAGCAACATCCCCTCACGCTCCCCAAAAAATTATTAAGGAAGGAGAACGCAATGCCTCCCTCACGCGATTAGCGGGGGCGATGCGCCATCGGGGAATGAGTAAGGAAAGTATCGTCGCGGCATTGCTCCAAGAAAACCAGGCCCGATGTCTTCCGCCATTATCAGACCAAGAGGTCAAACAAATCGGATCAAGCATCTCCCGATACTCTCCCAAAGCGCCCTATTCCACAGATTCTAGCCATTTATCTTCTAACGAAAAATCGAATTGGGGATCTGGTAATGCTCAGCTTTCTCGTGTTCTTCAACTAATCGAGGAGCGCAGAATCGTTTTCTTTCATGACCAGTTTCATACGGGTTTTGCCCACCTGCCAACTCAGAATCACCATGCAACCCATCCACTTCGGAGCCGTTTATTTCGTCGCTGGCTAGCCTATCAAATCTGGCAGACTGAAAAAACGGCCCCTTCCTCCGACACCATGGAACGAACCATCACCATTTTGGAAGCCCGAGCCATTCATGAAGGTGAACAACGGACCCTCTGGAATCGCGTCGCCAGATTCCAGGGGGATATTTGGTATGACCTCGGGCAAGGAGCGGTCCGCATTGGGTCAGGACATTGGGAATTCGTCCCCGACCCTCCAATTTTATTTTATCGATATTCCCATCAACGGCCTCAGGTACCTCCTACTTTGGGCGGTTCAATTGCCGACTTGGTGCCGTCGCTCCATATTTCCAGGGATCCGGAAACCATGGACTCAACTGCTTTGCTTTTCATTGTCTATCTGGTGACATTGATCATTCCCGATATCCCACACCCCATTTTGGCCGTTCAGGGGGAACAAGGCAGCGGAAAGACTACGCTGTTTAAAGTAATTCGGGAACTCGTTGATCCCAGCGCCATCCCGATACTGGGTCCACAGGACAGCCTACGAGAATTTATCCAACTAGCCAGCCATCATTGGTTGGTTTGGCTAGATAATTTGACGAAGCTCCCGGAATGGATGAGCGATGCCATGTGTCGGTGTGTCACCGGGGAAGGTTTTTCCAAACGAGAACTCTTCTCGGATGATGAAGATATTCTGTATAGCTTCAGACGATGTCAGGGGTTTAATGGCATTAACCTCATCGCCAACAAACCAGATTTATTAGACCGGGCGCTTATTTTCTCCCTTGAGCGCATCCCGGATTCCCACCGCCAGACGGAAGCCGAATTCTGGGACCATTTCTTTCTTCATCGCCCAGCCTACCTGGGGTCGTTATTCACGATCCTAAGCCATGCCATGGCGTGTCTGGAGACCATTTCTCCTGGACAGTATCCCCGGATGGCTGATTTTGCACGATGGGGAGAAGCGATTACCGTTGCTCTCAATCTTCCCCCTGAACGGTTTCGAAATGCCTGGGCACAGAATCAACGGATGCAAACACAGGAGACCCTTGAAGCCAGCCCTATCGCCCAAGTGCTCGTGAAATTGATGGAGTCGGATGAGGTCTGGAACGGCTCACCCCAACAATTGTTGGAACGACTCAATGCCCTGGCCCCAGAGGTGGGAGTAGATACGAAAAGTTCACTCTGGCCAAAGGATATCCGTTGGGTCTGGCGAAGAATGAAGGAAATCCGTCCAAGTCTGGCCGCGCATGGCATACATTCATCACGGAAGAGGGAAGGAGACCAAACCCGGATTCAATTAGTAAAAAAAATTTCCCAAAATGATTGCAATGTTTCCGTGTCCTCTAACCCGTGCCATCAACAGGATTTTTTTCCGGAAAGACCGGAATGAATGTCATCAAGTTGTTGACGAAAAAGCCCATTGAATCCCTTGAGGAAAACAAACAGGGAATCATCGACAACATATTTTCTGCCTTTTCAGCTTTCTCATGTGGAAGGGTAAAGAAACATCCAAGGGAACCCTCTCAGAGGGTGTCCAAAAACATCTAGGAAGGATAGTGACACCCGAAATCAGCGTAACCCGGACATAGACCATACAGACCAGGAAAGGAATAGAAAAGCGTATGAATACTCTGGAACCGAATCAACCAATTATGAACACTTCTCCGAAAGAAAACCTTCGGCAAGCCCTACGGTTTGTGGAAGCCGGCCATTCTCTGATAGAAGCCGAATCCCTGTTTGGATTCTCCAGAAGAGACCTCGAGCACCATCTCATCCAAGCCAAAACCCGGCAGGCACTGATCCGACAGCATCTCCAATCCCGCCCTCGGTTAACGTCCGTACTGCGCTACCCCGAGCGGGGGCCGTGGGGAATTTCCAATTATTTTGGAAACTGCCCCGGTTATCTGGTGGTGGATTTATTGGATTACTTAAAACCAAAATCTCTATTCGACCCTATGGAAGGATCGGGAACCGCAGGAGATGTCTGCTTTGATTTTGAGGTGGACTATTGCGGGGGAGATTTACAACTAGGATTTGATCTCCTCAGCTCTCCTCTCCCCAACCGAGATTTTGACTTGATCTTTTGGCATCCCCCTTATTGGCCCGGCCACAAATATTCAACTCATCCAAACGATCTTTCTTCAGCTAAGAATATCAACCAATTTTTGCTGGCCCTTCATGCCGCGTTTACCCGTTTGATTGATTGTCTCGCTCCAGGAGGACATCTTGCCCTTCTTATCGGGGATGGCCGGAAACAAGGGAAGTTTTATTCCATACACAACGAAATCATCCAATGGAATCTCTTGCGCCTCGAAGTGGTCCTTATTAAGGAAGGGGACCATCAGCGCAGGGCGCAATTCTTTCGTTACGGCCCGACCCCTTTTATTCCTACCTTGCATGAATATTTGTTGATCTTCCAAAAGGAGAACACCTGATGCAAGTGGCCTTATATGCACGTGTAAGTACCGGGAGCCAAGATACTGAGGTTCAACTAGAAGCCCTTCGGCAGCATTGCGAGCAGCGGGGATTCACGATTGTGGAGGAATTTATTGATCATGGGGTGTCGGGTGCAAAAGAAAAACGTCCCAGCTTAGATCGCCTGAATAAGACCGCCTGGCATGGACAGTTTCAAGCGGTTCTGGTCTGGCGGTTTGATCGGTTTGCCCGTTCGGTTAAACATCTGCTCTCCGCATTAGAAAATTTCCGATCTTTGAATGTCCATTTTATTTCGCTCCAGGAACAATTCGATACCTCCACGCCATTTGGCCACGCCATGTTTACCATTATCGGCGCGATGGCCCAACTTGAACGGGATATTATTCGCGATCGCGTCAAGGCCGGATTAGACCGAGCCAGAGCCCGTGGGCTTCGGTTAGGCCGACCGCCCGTCGCAAAAAATATTTCTTATATTGTCTTTTTGCATCGGGAAGGCCTGTCTATTCCGGCCATCGCTCGAAAGTTGAAGTGTAGTCGGTCCACCATTCGCCGTCGTCTTCGAGAGGGCCAGCATGAAACAACCCAGCTATAGTCCTGTGGAATCCCGATTGATATCAGAACAGGAAGCCGCTCAGTATCTTGGCATCTCCTATTGGACGATTCGCAATCTCCGGTTTCGGGGAGAACTCCCTTCCATAAAAATTCATCGCCGGATTCTCATTGATCGGCAAGACCTGGATGCCTACATTTCCAGACTCAAAAAGGTGGAGGGGCCTTGACTTTTGGACTCAATGGAGCGATCCATCAAGGAGTCAGGGAGATGAACCATGGGAAGGGTCTACCAAAGAGGGCACACGTGGTGGATACAATATTACCACCAGGGACAATTGTTTAGGGAAAGTAGCCGTTCCCCTCAAAAATCAGTTGCGACGGCGTTCTTAAAAAAACGGGAAGGTGAAGTCGTCGATGGCCGGTTACCAAATTTACAGGCTGATCGAACCACGTTTGAGGATCTGACCAACCTACTGATCCAAGATTACCGCAATAATGGCCGGAAAACCCTCACCCGAGTCGAACAACTCGTCAATCATCTCAAGGAATCCTTTGCCAAGTTTCGAGCCCACGATATAACGAGCCCTCACCTTTCGAGATATATCGAAAGACGACAACAGGAAAAAGCCGCCCCTGCCACTATAAATCGTGAATTGGCCGCTCTCAAACGCATGTTTAATTTAGCAATCAAACAAACCCCACCTCTCGTAAAGCCATATACCATCCCCCACATCCCGAAACTCAAGGAAAACAATATTCGGACCGGGTTTTTTACGCATGAAGAGTATCAGTTACTCCGGGGCCGTTTATCCGATTACCTCAAAATTCCCTTCATCATTGCCTATTGGACGGGAATGCGATCAGGAGAGATTCTTGGTCTTCAATGGGATCACGTTGATCTCGAAAAGGGATGGATCCGATTAGACCCCGGTACCACCAAAAATGGAGAGGGACGAATCATTCCCTTGGCTAATGAGGTCACCCATGGTCTCAAGCAATGGTGGCGAGAATCCCGCCTGAAATACCCTTATTGCCCGTGGGTGTGCCATTACAGGGGAACCTGGTTACGGAGAATACCCAAGAGAACATGGAAAGAGGCCTGTGACAAGGCCCATATGCCAGAGAAACTGTTTCATGACTTACGAAGGACAGGCGTTCGAAACCTCATCCGGTCCGGCATTTCTGAACGAGTGGCTATGGATATTTCTGGCCATCGAACCCGATCCGTCTTCGACCGCTACAATATTGTGAGTGAGGCAGACCTGGTTCAGGCTAAGGACAAATTGAACATCTTGAGCACAATTTCGAGCACAATGGGGAAGGAGAAGGAGGGAGAGATCGCCGTAAGTTGTTGAAAAGATGGTGCCCCCGACACGAATTGAACGTGCGGCCCGCGGTTTAGGAAACCGCTGCTCTATCCGACTGAGCTACGGGGGCATCCTTTATATACAACATGTTACAGTTTCCTTCAAGAAAGGTAAACTGCAGATGTTATTTGCGTGTTAAGTTTTGCAGATGCCTTCGGCAAATCCTCTTCGTTTACGTTGTTGTACCGATTATACATCTTTTCCGATTTCTGACCCACAATCTTCTGTCACCGTACTTCCCTTGCTCTCCTGAGAATCGTAGCAGCACAACGTCTCAGGTCATGAAATCGAAAGTTCTAAATCCCGGCATCCTCTAAAGCAGTCTTAAATTCCTTTTAACCGAACCCAGGCTCCGGTCATTATACAAAAATACCTTAGTTGCTTAATAGACTCCTCACCTTAAATAAATCTGTCAGAGCTTGTCGGACATTGACCATCAACCGCATCAGGCAAGACTCCCTGTTTTTGATATCCCTCTCCGACAAGGTGAAAAATCTTCTTTGCAGATCAACCTGTTCCCAAGTCAGATTGAAAATCTCTCCCAACTGCATTCCCAGATGATAGGTAATAAGGAGAATGGGTTTCAGTCGAGGACCAGCCTGCTCATAGTAGTTTGTTAGTCGACAAGTGACAATTGTTAAGATCGTATTTCAGATATCGGCATCACGGTTTGTTGTTTGATGCAATCATCCAGTTTGGCGATATCCAATATGCCCGCTGCTTCCATCCATGAGGTGTCTTTTCTCAAAAAACTCTTCACTCTCTTCTCTTTGTTGCCGATAAACCTCTCATGCAGGACTTCGATAGTTCCAAACACCCTACCACTAGAGTATTGACTCTTTCTGGACACCTGGATTCCCTTCAAACCTTGAGACTTGAAGCAATTATTGAGGAGGCTCAACAAGGAACCTGCCGCCACGTCATCCTCAATCTTTCCAAAGTGGCCACAATGGACCTGGGCGGAGTAGGCAACCTTTTTACGTGGTACCACGCTTTGCAAATCAACCAGGTGCGGCTCAGTATCGTGGCCCCGTCCCCCATGGTTCGCAATACGATGGAATCTCTCCATTTGACGGACCTCATTTCGATCTATTCGTCCATTCCTGAAGCGATCAGTCATCATCCTGCCCCCGATTCAGTTTCTTCCTAACTTCTTCCCGGGCATCGGCATTATTGTTTACTGTCTAATCCATTTGTCCAGTTTCAGGTAATCAAACTTCAGAAGCCTTTCCATTTTGATATGGGGAATCTTCCGCTGACAGACCCACTTATAGAGGGGCGTTGGGTGGGAGTGGGGCTGAGTTTTCTGGAAAAGGGGATTCCCTCTCAAGATTCTTAATACCCAGAATCAAGTATTAATTAGATGTTAGAAAGAGAGACAATTGTGGGTGAAGCAGGATGAACGTTGGTGAAGTGGAACATGAAGAGTAATCAGTGTTTATGCAGGTGGGAAAAGGGGATTGCCGTTTTTTTCAATTACTTCGACAATCCCCCTTTGAGTGTTTCGGAAAATGCTGTTTTATCCGACTGAGCTACGGGAGCAACGAGCCTGGTTTTTACGAGCAATGGCTTTCATTTTCGATCCTGATAGAATGTTTATATTTTACCAGAATGTTCAAATGGTACCCAGCAGATGTGAAAGGGTACCCTCTTTACCTAGCGAGAACAAAGAGGACCCAGCGTATTTTTTAGTTTGACATGAAACCGATCTCCAATCCCAAAAATCCCTTTTCTCCGGAAGTCCGCGAGCGCCTGGAGACGCCTCCACCCGTGACCCCGGACATCTACGAAGAAACGGTGAAGACCATCCTCAGCCACAATACCAGCCCCGACCTCCCCTTTCGATGGAGCGTGAATCCCTATCGGGGGTGCTTTCATGCCTGCGCCTATTGCTATGCCCGCCCCACCCACGAATACTGGGGTTTTGGATCCGGAACGGACTTTGAATCCAAGCTGGTCGTCAAGGTCAATGCTCCTGCGAAACTTCAGGAATCATTGCTCAAACGATCCTGGCAAGGGGAATTGATTGTCTTTTCCGGCAATACCGATCCCTATCAACCCCTGGAAGCCACCTACAAACTGACCAGATCCTGTTTACAAGTCTGTGCAGAATTTCATAATCCGGTTGGACTCATCTCCAAATCCGCCCTAATCGTGCGAGACATTGATGTATTGCAAGAACTGCGAAACAAAGCATGGGTGCGCGTCTTTTTGAGTATTCCGTTTGCCTCAGATGACATTGCCCGGAAAGTTGAACCGCAAGCCCCCTCAATTACAAAACGGTTTGAGACCTTAGAACAGTTGTCCAAAGCCGGCATTTCAACCGCGGTCTCGATTGCCCCCGTCATTCCCGGATTAAATGAACACGACATTCCACAGATTTTATCGCGAGCGCGCGATGCCGGAGCCCAACATGCTGCCTATATCCTGCTGCGTCTCAACGATAACGTGGAACAGGTATTTATTGAACGAATGACGCATCATTTTCCCGATCGAATCCAGAAAATCCTCGCCCACCTCAAAGAAGTTCGAGGAGGACAAGTTGGGGATCGAACGTTTTTCAAACGCCATGTTGGGGAGGGGAAAACATGGAATGTCATCGAGCAACTATTCGACACTTCATCAAGGAAACTTGGATTTCAGGATATTCCCGACACACCTATTCCTGCTACGTTTCGACGGCCAGGACCCACGCAACTCTCTCTGTGGGAGTTTTGAAAAAGGCCACCAGCGGCGTTCTCGCCCCTCGGCCTGGCTCTCGTACTCCTCCGTACGTTCCGCCAAACCAAGGAGCTGCGGCCTTGCTGGATAAGCCTTTTTGAATATTTTCGATTTTTTTCAAATGGCTTTAGATCACCCGCATGTGGGTGTAAATAGGACCTATTTCAATGTTTACACAGACTCTCCGTAGAGGATCCTCCCTCATAACCCCAACGGGAAACAGACAGTTTGGCAAGACCCTGAGTCCTTCAGTACAATCCACCTCTGACAATTCATCTTGCTCATTCAGAACCAAAGGACACACCCTATCTCATGATTCTTTCTTTTCGGCCCTCACATATCTTGCGGTATCTGACCCTTACCCTGCTCATCATTACCCTCATCGGGTGCAGCGAAGACAAATCGCCTTGGCAACTCCACACTGACCAAGGCACGACCTTGATGGAACAGGGAAAGTTCCCGGAAGCTGAACAGGAACTGAAGGCTGCGCTTGAACTGGCAGAACAGTTCGAAGGCCAGGACCCTCGTCACATCCAGTCCATCACCAATCTGGCGATTCTGCACAATGCGAAAGGAGAGCCCGAACAGGCTGAAACCCTCCTTCTGAAAGCTGTAGCCATTCATGAAGAAGGGCCAAATCCTCAGACAGCCGAGTTAGCAGCAAGCCTCAGTAATCTTGGCGCGCTGTATGTCACCCAACAGAAGTTCGACCAGGCTCAAGCCTCATTTGAACGAGCCTTGGCGGTTCGGGAACAGGCGCTAGGTCCTGATAACCCTGAAGTTATCCGTGACCTGGAAAATCTCGCAGCACTGTTTGTCCGGCAAGCCCACTATGCCCAGGCGGAACCCTATCTGAAACGGGTTCTCGCCAGCCGGGAAAGAACCACAGGACCGGAGGCACCTGAACTTATTGAACCACTCAATAATCTTGCGCTCCTCCATCGAGCCCAGGAACAGTATGACCAGGCAGAGTCGTTATTACTCCGGGCTTTAGCCATCAAAGAAAAGCAAATTGGCCCCACCAATCCCCATCTCCTCGGCAGCTTGAATAATCTCGCGCTTCTCTATAGTTCTGCTAAGCAATTTTCACAAGCGACGCCTGTGTTGGAACGAATGCTGACTATTAGCGAAGAGGGATTTGGCAAGGACCACCCCCGGGTTGCCATCATCCTCAATCAATTAGGAGAAATCCATAGACTACAGGACCAACCTGAGCAAGCCATCCCCTTAATCCAACGCGCCATTGTCATTATTGAACAGGCTGAAGGGCCCGAACATTCAAGCTTGAGCGGCCCTCTCAATAATTTAGCGTTACTGTATGTCACCACAGGACAATATGATAAAGCCGATCCCTTGTTTCAACGGACCATCACTCTCACGGAACAGACCATGGGGAAAGATCATTTTCGTGTGGAACGAGCGCTTAGAAATTACGCCACCCTTTTGCGAAAAATAGGTCGAACCGAGGACGCCGTCACGCAGGAAACGAGGGCCAATGCCATTCACGAAAAAAATAATCCTACACTGACATCTTCTCCGGGGTAGGAGCTATCGTCGATACATCCGTGGAAGGCATGTTCTCACATCACGGACTCCGGTCCTCGCTTAGGCAACCTTCATAATGTTGTGGCCCAGGTCGCATTGAGATCTCGGGACACACGTTCTCATTCTCCTGACACAAGGCCCAATTCTGCTAGAACAGGATCATTCCCTCTACCATTATCTCGTTTACCATCCTCTGTCTGGCCTATAGGCCGGATACTCGCTTGAGCCTATTAGCATCTCATACCTTGAAACCCGGTTACCCCCGCATGGCTGCCGCCAAGACATCCCGCCATCAAGATCCCTTGAATAACCAGTTAAACCGCTTCGCTTTTAAATTCATGACTAACTTTCCATCGGTCCTCCCTCCTTCATGAGACACCACCTACCCCTTTGAAACCAATTCGAGTTCGTAGGCTTAATCAGAGAGGCTCACTGTCCACATTCGCCATAAAGGGGTAGATCCGTCATCCTTTTTCAACGCCACATCCCAAGTCCTGGAATACTCTATTTGCTGCGGAAATGTGATCACCAGCATACGAAGATATCTTGAAACTCAATCTCATTTCACAAGATCCTCTTCTTTCACTCAATTACAAGATTGTCCGGAAATTCACTTCCCATTGCTTGTGAAAGAGGAGGATCGCTCAACATTATTTCATTTAAGCTGAACGTGTAAAAAACCGATCTGAACCTAGAGAGGACAAACTTGCCGTAGTCGAGGACGTCCATGGCACTTGAGAAAATTTGATTCTGCTTATTATTCAATATGAATAGGTCAATCACTTTCCCTGGCATTGCCGGTTAATGGGGTGGAAGTCGTCGCTTTGGTCAAAATCGATCATCCGACATTTCATGAAAAATGTTTCTTCTCCCATTCGTCAGAAACGAAAACCGTTGTAACGGTTTCCGTGGAGTTTGGATCACTTTGGAATATGCCCGTGATCAATACCCGGAGGACTTATCATTTAGTACGGGGGATGTTTTCCCGCTGCAAGGAACAAATGAAGAAGGCCGATGACGTGATAGAGGAGGATGACTTACGGTGAGCAATAAAAATTTCAATTACTTCGGGAAAATTGGCCTGTTAATTCTGATAGGTGTCTTTGGAGGTTTCCTGATTGCGGAAGCCGGTCTTCGTCTATTGGACATATCCTATCCGGTCTTTCACGGGTTTGACCCTGAAAGAGGACGAGTTCTTGAACCGGGAATGGAAGGGTGGTTTCATGGTGAGGGAAACGCCTACATCAAAATTAACTCAGCCGGATTTCGGGATGTCGAACATCCACTTCAAAAGCCAAAAAACACATACCGGATTTTGCTCCTGGGAGACTCCTATACGGAGGCAAGGCAGGTCATGCTGGAAGACACCTTCGGGAGAAAAGTCGAACAACAGCTCCGATCATGTGAGCGATTACTCCCCCACAATGTGGAAATTATTAATTTTGGTGTTCCAGGGTATGGAAATGCTGAAGAATTAATCACCCTACGCTCCCGTGGTTGGGACTATGACCCGGACCTTGTGCTCACCATGTTTTTCAGCGGGAATGATCTCATCGACAATTTTCCCCGCGCGGAGCTGCGCGAACCAGAGTACATCCCTCGTCCATACTTTCATCTTGATCAGGGAGAATTGAAGCTGGTGTACAATTTCCAAGAGTGGTCTCCACCGCTTCTCAAATATCAACTTCTTCTTTGGGGAGTACATCACTTTCGTACTTTGGAATTACTCAACCAAGCCAAGCGGGTGCTGGCGGCACGGCAAATCGGGGAGAGTCAGGAACAGGGATCTAGCCATGGAGGATTGGCAGACTTTGTGTATGCCCCACCCCAGACACCGATCCATCGTGAGGCATGGGACATTACCGAAGCCATTCTGAAATTAATGCATCAGGAAGTGCTTGAGCATGGAGCCAATTTTTTTCTGGTCACTGCTACAAGCCCTGATCAAATCGACCAGGAAGGTAGGCTATTGTTGCAGGAGCGCCTTGCTACCCAAAAACTAGATTATCCGGAGCAACGACTTCGAGCACTTGGCCAATCCGAAGGCTTTCCCGTGCTCAATCTGCTGTATGATTTTCAGCGGCATGCGAACCAATATCACGTACATCTTCACGGATTCCCGAATACGAAACTTGGGGCTGGGCATTGGAATGAACAAGGTCACGATTTAGCTGCCCAATTAATATCCGAACGGATATGTCAGGATCCTTCCATACTATAAAGACATCATGGTCTCAGGATACCCTGTAGCTGAAATCCAGTGGATAAGGTACTACCAATCAATCACCACATCACTCCCAGAGACCTCCTGCTCCCTTTTCCTTATCTGCGGGTCGGTTGCGACTGTGCATATGAAGGGATTGTCCCAAGAAATTCGGTTCGAAACATAATCAGAACCATATTCTATAGCCTCCAGCCCTCCAACATATTTTCGCCCTGAGGAGAAAGGTGAATTTCTCTTGACACTTTTTTCCCAATCACCTATGGTGGCCCTCAACGCATACATCTTCCGATTACCTATGGAGCCTCTTCTCGGGATCAATCCACTACAGGAAGGATGATGACAGGCTACACTTCGCTCTCCCGCTTGCGTTCCATTACAATTGTTTTCAGTACGATGGTCCTGCTCGCCTTCACGCAAGGCTGTACGACGAACCTCAAAGCCATTCAAGATTTTGCCAGTCTGTCCGCAGAATCTGCTCAGTACACGACCCTGGTTGATGACTACCTGGGTTTTCCCCAGCGGCAAAAACGCTATCAACCCCCAAGTCGCCATGCCCATCTTGATGCCATAGCGCAGGACCGTGCCACACAGAAAACGTCTTTACTCCTCCGCCAATCAATTATCGAGACATACATGAAATCCCTGGGGCGTCTCGCGGCTGATGAAGTGGTTGATAACACCGAAGAACTGGCGCAACTCTCGGCTGCCTTAGAGTCTCAGGGCCCCACCACTCCAAAAGAGGCAGAAGCGTTTAAGAAAATAGCCGGCATCGTGACCACTGTGGCGGTGAAACGATGGCGACAAGATCAACTTCAGAGTCTTATCGAACAAGCCAACACGCCTATTCAAGAGGTACTCGAATCCTTACACCACATCGTGTCAGACGGATTTGGCGGAGATTTTCAAACTGAGGAAGCCGCCATCCAAAATTATTACATGACTCTGACCATGGAATCCCAAGATCCCGCAGGGAAAGCCGCGTTAGCCGAATGGAAAGACCTCAGAATGTCCCAGGTACACGAACGTTCTGAAGCCGTTCAGATATACGGGAAAGTTTTGGACCAAATTTCTGATGGGCACCAACGACTTTTTGACCAACGTCAGAATTTGACAAAGAAAGAGGTACTACAACAGGTTGGGAAATCCGTCAAAGACCTCCGGTCATTACTGGAAACCATTAAAAAACTGTAAGCGAGGACTGTGATGCCTTTGAGCGCTGAAGACGCTTTTGAATTATCCAAACAATTCCGTGATCTTGGCATTAACCTTGGAAATTACCGGTTTGCCAATTGGAACAATCTGACCCCGACACAACGACGTGACTTGGAAGACGAGGAATGGTCGCTGTTGAACTCCTCTTCGGACATGACCACGAAAGCCGTGGGGTTGGCTTTGGAAGAATCAGAAATCAATGCCCAAAGCATTAAAAGGTCGGTAGGCAAAGCTAAGCGGGCGATCAAGAAATTAGAAAAAGTCGGTGAAGTAATCAAAGTTGCTACCGCCACGGTCGGCCTTGCTGCAGCAATCGTGGCTAAAGACCCAGGCGCCATTGCTAAAAACGCCAAACTTGTCCTGGAAGCTGCCGACGTGTAGGTCGCCCGGTCTTTCCCGTCTTCATATGCAGCCGTCACCGGGCCACAGTCGATTGCATGAGACTATTGGCTTGCGGCGGAGAAAATCCTTGAAACCCCCGATGACGCTCAGTCAGTTCTAAGACTGAAAACGCATGACCGTTCACTTGCTCGGGCACGGTAAAAATCTGCCGAAGATCTCCTCCCCGTTCCCCCACAATCTGTCCCGCAAACTGCACCCCTTTGGCGGTCAACCGTTCCATACTGGTTTCAATCTCCGCCACGCGCACGGCAATATGATGCAGGGTGCGATCCCCGAATTGCTTGACCCATCCGGGAATAATACTCGTCTTTCCCCGTTCATCCGCATACGCCTGATCAATAAATAAGGCGGGACATCCGGGTGCCCGGTAGACCTTGGCCCACCAGTCGTCATACTCCAACGTTTCAGAATAGGCATATCCCAATAACAGAAATTCCTCGGCCCGTGGATCAATCGACGACGTGCGCACGGTGATATGATCCACAAGCGGGAACAGCCCGATTCCAATCTCCTCCAACGCATCTTTGACAATCGCCGCCGCATGGTTTTTGGCAGCATATTCGTGAATGTATCGCGTAATCACCTGTTCGAGTTCGGAACCCTGATTCATTGCTCTCCTCCCTGGTTAGTCCACAGAAAATGTGATTCCTTGCGCCAGCGGCAGCTCCGTTCCCCAATTAATCGTATTGGTTTGCCGACGCATATACGCTTTCCAGGCATCAGAACCGGCCTCTCGCCCCCCGCCTGTTTCTTTCTCTCCGCCAAAGGCGCCTCCAATTTCCGCCCCCGAGGTGCCGATATTCACATTCGCAATCCCACAGTCGCTCCCTTGCCCCGACAAAAACTGCTCGGCATGCCGCACATGTAAGGTAAACAATGAGGACGACAACCCTTGTGGCGCTTGATTTTGAAGGGCAATCGCGTCGTCCAGGGTGGCATACGGCATGACATACAAAATCGGCCCAAATGTCTCCCGTTGCACCACCTTCCATTGATTCTCAGCACGTACGATCGTCGGCTCGACAAAAAACCCGGGACCCTCAATCACACCCCCACCACAGAGAATCTGTCCACCATCCTGTACCACTTCCTCAAGAGCAATTCGAAATTCCTCCAAAGCCCGCTCATCAATCAGCGGCCCCATCAACACCCCTTCATCCAACGGATTACCCACCCGGATTTGTTGATAGGCCCGGAGCAGACGTTCCACGACCTCCTCATACCGTGTCTCCTGCACAAACAACCGGCGGGTGGTCGTGCATCGCTGCCCGGCAGTGCCAACAGCTCCAAAAACAATGGCAGGTATGGTCAGATCCAAGTCCGCCGTTTCATCGACAATCACGGCATTGTTCCCGCTAAGCTCCAACAGGCTACGCCCTAGTCGTTGTCCCACGACTTTCGCAACCTTTTTCCCCACGGGCACAGAACCGGTAAATGAAATCAATGGCAAGCGTTCGTCAGCCACCATCGTCTGCGCCAATTCAACCTGGTCCGTAATGAACACGGAAAAAATCCCCGGAACACCTTGTTCCTCCATCACCTGGTTACAGACATGCTGAACGGCTAAAGCACAGAGTGCGGCCTTGGGGGAAGGTTTCCACACCACCGTATCGCCGGCGATGGCGGCCAGAAAGGCATTCCACGCCCATACGGCAACAGGAAAATTAAAGGCTGTGATCACCCCCACCACTCCGAGGGGATGCCACTGTTCGTACATCCGGTGTTGTGGCCGTTCGGAGTGCATGGACAGACCATACAACATGCGGGATTGCCCCACCGCAAAATCCGCCATATCGATCATCTCCTGCACTTCCCCGTCACCCTCAGCCTTAATCTTTCCTACCTCCATCGACACCAGGGACCCCAGCGCATCTTTTTTTGCGCGTAGGGCGTCACCGATCAACCGCACCACCTCCCCGCGCTTCGGAGCGGGAACCTGCCGCCACTCCCGATAAGCACGTTGCGATTCCTGAAGGAGGGCATCGTAATCCTCCCCGGAGCACCGGTTCACTTGAGCTAGAACCTGTCCCGTCGCGGGATTCACCGAATCCAGAAGGCCCTCGGTGGTCGTCGACATCCAACGCCCCTGGCCGGAACACGCGCCGGCATTTACCGCTTTTAACCCCAGTTCATGGAAGACATCCATCACGCGCTCCATTTCCTTTGACACACCATAGGACCATCACGAACACGAATCATCCGGTTGAAAATACCGCCCGAACCGGTTATCCAGGATTGAGGGCAGATCAAACGTCTCTTGGGTCACAAATCCCCGATACGTCCCTGAACGATTACAGACCAGGTCGACCACACTGCACATCCCGGCTGCCGTCGTCACCTGAATCGCAGACCACAATTTACCGGCAATCGTCTGCGGATAGATTTTCTGTACAAAATTTTCCTCATAGAGCTCTCCTTTTCGAAGACCCGTCACCGACGTATAGATCAGGACTACATCCTGCAAGGTCTTCGGCACGGCCTTTTCCAAAATACGCTTCAAGGTCTCACGATCATCATTGAGTTTAAGGTCATTCATCAACAGATGAATTTTTTCACAATGGCCGGGATAGCGCAGAGTCTTATAATTCATTGTCCTGACCTTGCCCGCATACGTATCCGCCAACGTACCCAGCCCACCCGAGGTATTAAAGGCCTCATATAACAATCCATCAATGGAAATGGTTTCGTATCCTTCGAGAGGCAACAACGGCACTTCCTGGCTATTCTCAATCCCATAGCACGTATTGCCGTATTCATTAATCAAGCCGTCCGTCGACCACGTCAGCGAATATTTCAACACATTGCTGGGATTCACCGGCAACGCCCCAACCCGCATTTTCACAATATCCACAGTCTCAAACCGGGTCATGAGTTCATGCGCGACAATGCTGATAAATCCCGGCGCCAACCCGCATTGCGGCACAAATGCCGAGGACGCTCCCTCACTCACCTCACGAATCTTCCTTGTAACTTCCACATCCTCGGTTAAATCAAAATAATGCGCCCCACACGCGCGAGCTTGCTCTCCGACCGACTGGTTGCAAAAATACGGGAGACAGGAAATAATGCCTTCCGGCCCGACATTATCGATAAACCGACCCAGGGCCTTAGCATCCTGGACATCGACAGATGACACCTGGAAATGGTCATGGGCGATTTCCTCCTTCATCCTGGCAACCACTTCCGGATCGACGTCTCCCAGCACCACTTCAAAGTCTCCACACTCCACCAGTAATGTGGCAATCAGCGATCCGATTTTGCCCCCACCAAGAATACACATTTTACCCATAGACATCCCTTTCTCAGAAAATCTTGCCTTCTTTTCTATTTTACTCCTTTTTGGCAGTCATGGTAGTGGCCTGAGGCTGATTAAAAATTTTTGTTTCCATCGTCTGTGATTCACGGATAAAACTGGAACATGTGGTTAGCCCATACAGCCCTTCGGAGTCTGGACAATCAGGCTACCCATATTCTTCTTCTGCCGCTCTTCATCAATCTGTATCAATTGCCACGGCAATTTAAGTAAGGTGGGAGGAGCACAATGGTGTCCAATAGATCTCCTGACGACTACCAGAAGGTTATCCTGAGAAGCCCGTTTTACAGTCTTTTCTCTACTCAACGTTTGCGATGGTCTGCATGAAAATAGTTATACATTAGCACCTAACTACATGTTTTACCCTATATCCTCTGTATGACATCTTGCTCTAAGATTTACCACTTTACTCATCAATAATTTTTTTGAACGAAAAATTGCACAACAAATTTCGCTAAACTTTCTCAGAAAATAACGCAGCCAATTTAGATGATTGAAGGAAAATACAGGGCCCATTCACCGGGAAGACCCATTTTTTCATAGATTTTTTTCCGAACCTGCATACCTACCGTGGCATTTGATCACAAAGCCAATAGTTAGGTGTGCATATTTGATCTCGTCCAGCTACCCTAAGGAGGGGGTAATACCTATGAAAGGGATTTGGATACCAATCCGAATACCACAAGGAACAGGGTATGACCCGACAAATATCCTCCCTGAGTTTTGCAGCCAGAATTACAGCCACCCTCGCCTTTTTTCTACTCGGAATAATCGCTAGCCCCGCCTTCTCTGCCTCTTCCATCCAACTATCCTGGATCGCGAGTCCGGAGTCGGACCTGATGGGATACTATGTATACATGGGCACATCGCAAAGGTCTTACCACATCACGAAAAATGCAGGACTCAACCCATCATATGTTTTCCAAAACCTGCCGGATGGGCTCACCTACTATTTTACGGTCACAGCCTATGATCAATCCGGAAACATCAGTGAAACCGCAGAGGAAGTGGCTATTGAACTTCTCGCACAAAACACAAACCCGAATCCACATGAGAATCAGGACATGAATGGGGACGGGAAGGCCGACCTGGTCTTTCGAAACACGAAAACCGGAGAGGTAGTCCTGTGGATGCTCAATGGCTCCAGCGGCACTGCCTCCGGCATTCTGGGCCAATTACCCACCGAATGGGCTTTGAGGGGAGCGGGCGATGTGAATGGGGACGGGAAGGCCGATCTCATTTGGCGCAATGACACGAGCGGCGCGGTGGCCATCTGGTTGATGAATGGCTTGACCATCACGTCCACGAGCTTTCTCGGCAGCGCGCCGACGGCTTGGGATATTCAGGCCGTCGGGGATCTCAACGGCGATGGCAAAGCCGACCTCGTCTGGCGCAACACCCTTGATGGCAACACAGCAATTTGGCTCATGAATGAAACCACAATTGCTTCCACTGGTTTTCCGGGGGGGGTCTCGTTAAGATGGCAGATCGCTGCGATGGGCGATGTGAATGGGGACGGGAAGGCCGATATTATTTGGCGCAATGACACGAACGGTGCGGTGGCCGTTTGGTTGATGAATGGCTTCACCATCACGTCCACGAGTTTCCCCGGTAGTGCACCGGCGGCTTGGGATATTCAAGCCAGCGGGGATCTCAACGGCGATGGCAAAGCCGACCTCGTCTGGCGAAATACCCTTGATGGCAACACTGCGATTTGGCTCATGAATGGAACCGCAATTGCCTCCTCAGGCTTCCCGGCGACTGTGCTGGCAACATGGCAGATAGCGGGAGCAGATGATGTGAATGGGGATGGCAAAACAGACGTCATCTGGCGCAACAACAGCAATGGAGCCGTGGCGGTATGGCTGATGAACGGCGTCAGCATAGGCTTCACGACCTTTCCCGGTGCGGCTTCCCCAGACTGGGAAATCCAGTAGGCGGAACAAAAATTCCCTGGACCACTCTTCTGAATGGTCTCATGGGCCGATATCAATAATCCCATTCAAAAAATTCTCCTCCTCCGTTTACCTAGGCCAAATAAATCTCTCCCCAATCTGGTAAAATTCTCTCGTCTCCAGCATGTTTTCCGCATAAACAAGATTCATCAATCTATCACTTCCTGGGCACCCAATGATTTCAAGCACCATGAGAGATTCCCATCGCTCCTCCATCCTGCATAATCATGATTATCGTGATTCGGCCGTTCAGCCAGTTACCCCTTCTGGCTGTTGGAAGCACCTCACCCACCTAGCGTAGCCTTCCCATGAAAGATGGCACACAGTTTTTTCATCACACGGAAAATGTACGCCGGAGTCACCACACTGTTGTGAGCGTATTGAAATCGGCAAACAGAATGGTTGCCAACACATCAATCCCTGGAGTACATAGCCTGGAGTCATGCCGATACGTGTCGTTCCTTAATTTTTCTTAGTCGCAGCTGCCAGCATTGTCCTTCATTCGGTCATTGCGAAACGTTCACCATTGCCGTATTGAACGAATCAAATTGTTAATAGATAAGGCAAAAGTTCATTACAGTAGGCATTGGACATGGTCTCCAGACAATTCACTGATAAGCGTGTCCTTGCCTCCCCCCTTTGCTAACCTTGTTTAATTTCCTTTTCTTCTTCCATGATCATTCAGTTCGATTTTTTTATATTCTCCGAATTTTCTCTGCATAGTTTTTTCACACTCCAATATTTTCGTCTCTAAAGTTTTTCCTTAGTTCTCCGAAATGTTCGGCAGACCGATTGGGGGTATAGATTACAATACAGGGAGACAGAGGATTAGAAAAAAAGTTGACCAATTCATGAAATCTTCTTCCCGAAACGGCACACCTACTGTGAAGTAGGGTCGCAAAGCCAGGAGTCAGGTCCCCACGCCTGACCGTCCGGCTACCGAAGGAAGGCATCATTTGCAGGGGGGAAGAGAGGATGAGGGCTTCGGTCCGAATACCACAAGGAGTAGAGTATGATCCGACGAACCACCCCCTTGGGTTTCAACATCACACATACGGCAGTCCTGACCCTGCTCCTCTCCGGTTTACTTATTAGCCCCGCCTATTCGGCTTCCTCTATCCAGCTAATCTGGGACGCAAATACCGAATCGGATTTAGCAGGATATAAAATTTATAAACGGACGTTACCTTCTCAAGATTTTGGACAACCCATATTTTCAGGATTTCCCAATAATCCATCCTCCCCCTCAACAACCGTTTCCGGGCTCAGTGGAGGCACAACCTATGGATTTATTGCGACCGCATTTGATACGGCAGGAAATGAAAGTACCCCCTCTACAGAAGCAACAATTACTATAACCACAAGTACACCGCCCGCAGATACGACCGCCCCGACGGTCACGCTGACAGCCCCCAGCGCGGGCACCGTCTCCGGCACGGTGAACGTCGGCGCCAGCGCCAGCGATAATGTCGGCGTCACCGGCGTCCAATTCCGCCTCCAGGGCGCAAACCTCGGCTCCGAAGATCCGAGCAGTCCCTACAGCACCAGCTGGAATACCACCACCGTGGCCAATGGTGCGTACACCCTCACGGCCATCGCCCGCGATGCTGCGGGCAATACGAAAACCTCAGGGGCAATTGTGGTCACCGTAAGCAATAACAGTACGCCGCCCCCACCCTCAGCATTCAGCATTTCGAATCTGGCCGTCGCCAGTGGGCAAGCGTATGTCGTGCCCACCTCCGGGCTCCAACCCGGGGGCACGGTGTATATAGACCGCGCCTTTACCTTTACGACCATCCCCGCCAGCCTGCAGGGAGCGGCATATATTCGAACTGCAAATGATGACAAAGCTGCCACCACGAGCGCTTTCCTCAGCTTTAGCGTCAATCAACCCGTCTCCGTGTCGGTCGCCCATGACGTGCGCATCACCCCGAAACCTTCGTGGTTGAGCACCTTTACGGATACCGGCACGAATCTGGTGACCACGGATACGACCCTCCGCCTGTTTGTGCGGTCCTTCCCGGCTGGTACCATTACCCTCGGGGGCAATGGTGGTGATGGATTAAGCATGTATTCTGTCATCGTGAAATCAGAGGGGGGTACTCCTGGTGACACCACTGCCCCCACGGTCACGCTGACCGCCCCCAGCGCGGGCACTGTCTCCGGCACGGTCACGGTCAGCGCCACCGCCGATGATAATGTCGGCGTCACGGGCGTCCAATTCCGCCTCCAGGGCGCCAACCTCGGCCCCGAAGATCCGAGCAGTCCCTACAGCACCAGCTGGAATACCACCACCGTGCCCAATGGCGCGTATACCCTCACGGCCATCGCTCGCGATGCTGCGGGCAATACGACCACCGCTGCCCCCCGCACGGTCATTGTGAGTAATTCCAGCACGCCGCCAACCTCACCCCAAAATCACGATCTGAATGGGGACGGCAAAGCCGACCTCGTCTGGCGAAACACAAAAACCGGCGACGTAGCCGGATGGCTGCTCAATGGTACAAACATCGCAGCCACGGGCTTTCTGGGTCAGTTGTCCAGGGAATGGGCCCTGAGTGGAGTGGGTGATCTGAATAGGGACGGCAAAGCCGACCTTGTCTGGCGCAATAGCGTCAACGGCGCAGTAGCCATCTGGCTGATGGACGGCTTGACCATCAATTCCACGGGCTTTCTCCGCACTGTCCCCACGAATTGGGACATTCAAGCCATCAAGGATATGGATGGTGATGGCAAAGCCGACCTCCTCTGGCGCAACACCACTGATGGCAACACCGCCATATGGCTCATGAATGGGACGGCGATTGCTTCGACAGGATTTCCGGCAGGTGTCTCGTTAGGGTGGCAGATTGCCGGAGTGGGAGATGTGAATGGGGATGGTAAAGCCGATGTCATTTGGCGTCATGACACCAGCAGCACAGTGGCCATCTGGCTGATGAACGGCTTGACCATCACTTCCACCGGATTTCCAGGGAGCGCCCCGACGGTTTGGGGAATTCAAGCCATTGGAGATGCCAATGGCGATGGCAAAGCCGACCTCGTCTGGCGTAACACTACAGACGGCAATACCGCCATATGGCTCATGAATGGAACGGCGATAGCCTCTTCCGGCTTTCCTGGGACAGTGTCGGTGGCATGGCAGATGTCGGGAGCAAACGATGTGGATGGTGACGGAAAAGCCGATATCATTTGGCGCAACCGCAGCAATGGAGGAGTGGCAGTTTGGCTGATGAACGGTTTGGCCATCACATCCACCGGCTTTCCCGGAGCCACTTCCACAGACTGGGAAATTCAGTAGCACTAATATTACAAACACAAGAATGGTAACGACATAAGACCTCGGGCACAACCTGATGAATGGATGTCTGAAAATTTGCCATCCGGAGGACGAGGCGAGACCTTAACCTCAGCTGACCCGTCAATCAAAATGTAAAGGCAACTGCCATACGGACAAACCATCATGTTAGGCCCTCATACAACCAACAAACGGAAAGTCTCTTCCATTTTATGAAACACGACATGGAAAACTGGAAACTAATCCTCCCTCAACCGTGTCATTCATTCCAGCCTTTAGCAGAAAGCGATCAGCAAGGCATGCCTATTTCTTTGATAGGATGCCAGGATGCAAATATTGATGTGAATGTATTTCCTCGTTTTGCCAATAGAGATACCTGATGGCAACCAGAAAGTATGAAGGAGAAATCCTCTCCCTGGGCGATTCCACATTTCGCTATTAGTCGAAAGGAAAAATGAGGTCATTTCTTTCCAAATAGAGATCACACCACATTCACAGACCAGAATCCTACTTAGCATTTGTCGTGTTCTTGTTCCCAATGCTCGCATTCTTATCATCAAATTTTCATGCCAAAGAGATACAAAAAGCTCAGTAACGAGTTCATTTCTTTGCATCAATCACGTTTTCCTGCCGTTGGTTTATAGATTTTTCTTTCATAAGTTTTTTGAACATCCATATCGCTGCTATCCCTAAAGTTTTTCTTTACAGACCCGATATAGTTCGGCAGACCGTTTGGAGGTCTGAGGTACAAACCAGAGCAACAGACGGCAAAAGAAAGTCCGCCAATTCATGAAATCCTCTTCCCGAAACGGCACACCTATTGTGAAGTAGGGTCGCAAAGCCAGGAGTCAGGTCCCCACGCCTGATCGTCCGGCTACCAAAGGAAGCATCATTGGCAGGGGGAGGAGAGGATGAGGACTTCGGTCCGAATACCACAAGGAGTCGACTATGGTCCCCCCTATGATCCCCTGGAATTTCGCCAACAGAACGGTTGCAGGTCTTGCATTCCTGTTCATCGGATTATTCGCCAGCCCCGCATTCTCAGCATCTTCAGTCCAACTAAGCTGGGACGCAAGTCCGGAACCGGATTTAAAGGGATACAATGTGTACATGGGAACATCCCAGGGGACCTATAACACCACAAAAAATATCGGACTCAACCCTTCATATGTGTTCCAGAACTTGTCGCAGGGAATCACCTATTATTTTACAGTCACGGCATATGATCAGACGAACAACGAAAGTCTACCCTCGGAAGAGGTGAGTGTGAAAATTCCCGATATCATCATGCCGACAACACCTGGAAATCTCACATTGACTTCAACATCAGGCACCCAAGTGGTCTTTTCATGGACAGCTTCAACCGACAATGTCGGCGTAACCGGATATGATGTGGCCCGGAACAATGTGGCCATCGGGCAATCTACCACCAATGCCTTTGTGGATAAAACAATCAGTCCGGGCATGACTTACCTCTATACCGTCAAAGCCCGGGATGCCGGCGGGAATGTATCCGCATCGTCTAGTCCACTTTCCGTATCGATCCCACTCGTCCCACCACAAGATATGATCTCGCCGTCCGTGCCCCAAAATCTCACGTTGACTTCAATATCAGGCACCCAAGTGGCCTTTTCATGGACAGCCTCAACCGATAATGTCGGCGTGACCGGATATGATGTGGCCCGAAATAATGTAGTCATCGGGCAACCCACCACCAATGCCTTTGTGGATAAAACGATCAGTCCGGGCAATTCCTATTACTATACCGTGAAGGCGCGGGATGCCAACGGCAATGGATCCGCATGGTCGCCCCCCCTGCAGCTCACTACTCCCCAAGTAATGGCTCAACTGGAGGTGTTCGTCAGCGGGAGTGGATCCGTCCTTTCGACTCCTGGCGGAATTAATTGCCCAAGACGAAAGTGCTCAACCAACTACCCAAATCAAACCGTGGTGACCTTGACCCCTAACCCAAGAAATGGTTGGACATTTTCGGGATGGTCCGGCAGCTGTACCGGGACTGCGACATGTTCATTAACATTAACGGGAAACAGGACCGTTCAGGCTAATTTCACAAAGGGTTCTAGGGTCAGCTCTGGTAAAGACTTTAGAAATGTGAAAAGACAAAGACGAACGAGATAACTCACACGCTTCTCCATTCCCTGGATGGCGTGCATGAGTAAAAATTATCCGAGATATTTGGGGGTGACACGAAACAAGACTGTTGACCGTAGCCGAGGAGCATTCCGGGGAATTCAAAATTGAGGTGTCCGACCCGGAATGCCAGAAGGGACTTTAACCGGGGTTAAGAACCGAATGTCTCTGCACCGATGGTAGGCAATAATTTAGTTAGACATCCAAACGGCCACCGCACACTGAATGTCGCTCAAAAAAATTACTCCCCTCACTTGAAAAAACCCGGCAATCCCCCATTAGTATTTTTATTCCTGCCCCGCCCCCCACGCGGCACACCCACTCCAACAAATTCCTTTCGTCCAAGACAGATTCCAATTGTCTAAATTAGGCAATTCCGAATGCGACCCCGACCTTTTCCTTGCTGCCAGATGGTATCTGAGGCTATTCTAAATTTGGAACCGGCCGGACTATTTGTTATCACTTATAAAATGACTTCAAAAATTTTTCTTGAGAGATTGTCGTAAGCATTCTATCGTGGTTTACCGTTTCCACTATGGGAGAGAGAGATGTGACGGCTTTACGTTAATTTCCTCAACCCCGCGGCACCCATCATTTTATTGTTCCGGCCTGATTTAGATTTTCGGTCGCCATATGGAAACTTCAATAGCAATTACGATGACAGGCCATTAAGCTTGGGATAAAATTTGACGAGCGAAGTCCCCGGTCGATGCGCCCTTCAAAACACCAACAGGAGGTCAATGAAACAGGATGGCTAAACTGATCGAGCAACCCACAAGAATTAAACCTGCAGGGAATAAACCCAAACTCATCGATGAATTTATCGGACGGGTCAATTCCGGCACAGATCAGATCAGCATTGCGCGGATGAACAGTCCTTCCGGATGGGAAGAGCCCGGCCAGACGCCGGAGTTCGATGAATATACCCTGGTCCTGTCAGGTCAATTGCGGGTGGAAACGAAAGAAGGGGTGATTGAGGTAAATGCCGGTCAGGCGGTCATCGCCTATCGCAATGAATGGGTGCGATACAGCACCCCGGGCCCGGAGGGAGCTGAGTATATCGCGGTGTGTACCCAGGCCTTTTCCCCGGAGACCGTGCATCGCGATTTGGATTGAAACAGGTTTCCATGAAAGCACCCAACAGAGAGCCAGTCCTAACCGCCGGCTAATAATCCGTCCACGGGCGTGGCAATTGGAGATATCCAAAAGAGGCTAAAGATGTTAGTGCAATGCTTATCGGTTGTTATGACGATGGCCTCCTCCAAACCTGAACCCAAACCCTATTGCAGGAGGCCCATATCCCCAATATCCGGGACTATGGCCGTAATAGCGTGAATATCCCCATGGAGAATTGAGGTAAAAGCCCTTAGGTGGCAACCGGGCATAGCCAGAGTGAGAACCATAGGAGTACGCGTAGGGGAAAACATAAGGCGGCCGATACCGGGAATTCTGCTTAGAGGTCTGAACTTGGCTCAGGGCTAACGCTTCCTGACGATCCACTTTCTCTTTGAGCTGGTTGACTATCCCCTCCTGGGCCTTCAATTGTTTTGCCAAGGTATCGATCTTTTCTTGCTGAAGCTCCATCAACGTGGTCACGCATCGGGCTTGAGCATCTCCAGAATATCCGGAACATTCCCAGGGAACATTGGTGGCTTCTGCAAAGGCATGAGGATTGCTCATAGTCACACCTACCCCTACTCCAGAGATTAGCAGGCATATGATCCAACGGATTAACCGGAAGGACTTTGGCGGGAACTGCATCATAAACGTATTCATATCCCCCTCCAATTGAAGGCATGCCGTATTTTATCATGGCTTCACGTAGCCCTACAAACGAGAGACCTTCACACTGATGAACTGAAGCGCAATGAAGTCACGAAAGATCCATTGACACCCTGTTCAGGAATTCGTAGCCTTCACCTGGTTCCCCTTGCACAGAGGTTTTCATGGTTTAAGACCAGGGCACACAAATAGGTTCTTCCGCAGAAAGCCAGTGATTTTACATGGGACGCACAACCACCATCCTAGGGAAGGAGCCTACCCGCTGCGGATGGGTAGGCACCAAACCACACTTCATTCCCTATCATGATGAAGAATGGGGAATCCCTGTCCACGAAGACCACCGCCACTTTGAAATGCTGACATTGGAAGGAGCACAGGCCGGCTTATCCTGGTCTACGATTCTCCTTCGTCGTGAAGGGTATCGTCGCGCCTTTGCCGGATTCGATCCCGAAAAGGTCGCACGCTTCGATTCCAGAAAAAAAGCGGCGCTTCTTCAAGATACAGGGATCATTCGGAATCGTCTTAAAATTGAATCGGCCATCACAAACGCCAAAGCGTTTCTCACAATTCAGGAAGCGTTCGGATCTTTTGATCAGTACATCTGGGACTTTGTGGGAGGGGCCCCAATCATCAATTACTGGAATGAAATGGCACAAGTTCCAGCCACCACTTCTCAGAGCGAGGCCCTCTCAAAAGATCTCAAGAAGCGAGGGTTTAAATTTGTGGGGAGTACCGTGATCTACGCACACATGCAAGCGGCCGGATTGGTCAATGACCATACCACGGATTGCTTTCGACATCCCTCAAACCATTCCGCGCAGACCACTTTTCAAGAAACAAGCCATTCCCGAACAGCAGCCCCCTCCACCATCAGGATCAAACGAGTATACGACGCCCCTGCCCCGGATGACGGATGTCGGATTCTCATTGATCGGCTGTGGCCACGTGGACTTTCAAAAGAAGCGGCTTGCGTCAATCTGTGGCAAAAAGATCTTGCCCCGTCAACAAGACTGCGTAGCTGGTTCAGGCATGACCCGGCCCGATGGCAAGAATTTCAGACACGGTATTTCACCGAGCTTGATCAGAATATCAATGCCGTTGAGGACCTTTGGCAACGAGCCCGATATAGTCCGGTGACTATTCTTTTTGGGGCCAAGAACGAGAAATACAATCATGCGGTCGCCCTGAAAGTCTATCTCGCTCATCATTTTAGATGAGGGGACTGTATCCTTCCATGCCTTTTGGATCAATCCACATGAAAGCGGTTCTTCAGGAGGATCTCACAGGATGCGGAATCGCCTGTGTGGCCGGTTTAGCGAATGTCTCTTACCAACAATTCAAATCGTGGCAATGACATGGGGCATAACGTCGGCGATACGCGTTTCTGGTCCAATACGGCCTTCGTTCAAATATTGTTAAACCATTATGGAATTCAACCCCTGCCGGGAGAATCCCCTTTCGATCCTGGCAGGCTCTGCTGCTACTCGCCCTTTTCGCCACGAAATGGCACCACAAAAACAATCAGGCCTTTTGGCAGAGGGTGATTTATTGGAAGAACCCACCCGGACCAGTGATGTTGATCTCTCAATTCACTCTTCGTAAACACGTCCGTACCGATTTCGGAAGGATCAAACCCAGAGGGCTTAGCACCGTTCACGACTCCTGTTTTAAGGAACTTCCATAAGAAAATTTTTTGAAGTTAACCTTCTTAAATTGAAAGCATTTTCCTTGCGAATAATAAAAAAAATCGTTACTATTTCGCATTATTTTAAATTATTCTTCATTCCCATTCATCCTGCCTTATTTTTATCATGTCGAGAGATGGCACAAGTTCGATCCCAATGTTCACGGGAAGGAGCATCATGATCGAGGATTTGCCAATGGAACGGCAAATTCAACATTCTACTCAAAAGTCGGCTTGATAGAACAATCATTTTTCTCAGGTGCGCATTCGGCATTTCCTTAAGTCATCATTAACCAAAGGTCGAAGGATATTGGTGTTCATCTTTTGACCAAAACGAGTCCTGCGTGAGGACTCCACATTATGGCCATGTGGTGCGCCGGAGCATGAACCGTTTCGTCCAATTTCTGTGCCATAGACTACCTCCACCGATAAAATTCGGAGGGTTCAGGCTGCCATCAGATCCAGCTCCGGCAGTCCGGATAACGCGATCCCCTGAAATCAATTTCCCCCGTGCATCGAATCTTCCCGGGCTTCCTGTTATGACTCATTCATTGTATGGACCAATGGAAAAAGCGAGTCGATAACATGTCATTCAAATCTCTGACCATGGGGGTTCCCATCCTAACAGCCGAACAGCCACAGCCAAACCTTCAGAGGGCTCTCATTGTGGGGTTGGCACTGGGGATCTTTGTGGTGGATTGCCTGACCCCTCTTGGGATCGGTATGGGCAGTCTGTACATTCTGGTTGTCGTGGCCACTTTCCCCCTCAATCATCCCTGGACCACAAAAATCGCGATAATCGGCGCAATATTTTTTATTTTTCTCGGCTATTGGGGCTCTATTTCAAAGCTAGGATATGAAACAGCGGTTATTAATCGCTCCCTATCGACTCTTTGCGTTTTGGTAACTGGATATATGACCTTAAAAAATATCGCTTCCCGACAGGACCTTCAGACGGTCAAGGAAGATCTCGAAGTCAAATATGGCTTGCAGACCAAGGAACTCAAAGAGCAAAACCAAACGATGTCTGTTCTCCTCGAGGATTTGAAGCTGACCAAAAATGATTTGGAAGACAGGGAGCATCGGCTACGCGTGTTTGTTGATGCCTTTCCAAGTGGCATGTTGATTGTTAACCATCTCGGAAACGTGGTCTTGGCCAACAAATTAATTGAAACTCTCTTTGGGTATTCACAACATGAATTAATCGGACAATCCATCGACACTCTCGTTCCCAAAAGATTTCAGCAGGATCATGCCCGACATCGCGTGGCATTTCTGGAAAACCCAAGCACCCGGGCCATGGGAGCCGGACGGGATCTCTTTGCCCGACGTAAAGACGGAAGTGAATTTCCCGTAGAAATCGGCCTGAACCCCATCAGCACGCCGGACGGCTTCATGGTGCTCAGTTCAGTCGTAGACATTTCAGCCAGAAAACAACACGAAGCTGAGCTCAAACGCTTAAATCAACGACTAGCCAACCAGAATCAGGAACTGGAAGCCTATAACTATGCCGTTTCCCACGATTTACGAACACCCTTGAGAGCGATTCATAATTATGCGGATTTTCTGCTGGAAGACTTGTCTACAAAGGTTTCCTCCGAACAAAGCGAGTACTTGACCGGCATTACCACCGCCGTATACGAGGCGGAAGAGCTCGTCTCCGATCTCCTTGAACTCTCCCGGTTAAATATCAAAGATTTTGTTCCGCAGATCTGTCACGTCGGGAACATCATTGCCAAAACGCTTTTCCTGCTGAATTTCGATAAAGACGTGGAAATCCATCAACCAGCTGAATGGCCAACTGTCCTTGGCCATGAACACCTTCTGAAACAGATTTTCCAGAACCTCCTCGCCAATGGAGTCAAATTCAACCACTCCTCCCCAAAAGTTCTGAACATGAATTGGAGGTTGGAACCTCATGGCGTGATCACCTTCACCGTCGAGGACAATGGCATTGGGATCTCTGAACCCTATCAGGATAAAATTTTCCAGGTTTTTGAACGATTGCATACGAACAGGGAATATGAGGGAACCGGGATCGGCTTGGCCATTGTCAAAAATGCGGTGAGCAGGCTTGGCGGAGAAATCCGCGTGAAGTCCGAATTGGGCAAAGGCAGCATTTTTTCATTTACGGTACCGATTGGAGAAAATTATGATGATGCATGAAACCAGGAATTTAACGATTTTAATGGCGGAAGATAATCCCCACGATGTCCTGGCCACCAAACGTGCCTGGGAACAATTCGGCTTTGGGAATCATCTGCATATCGTGTCAGATGGCGAAGAATGTCTGGAATACCTGTTTCATCAAGGAAAATATCTGGAATCGAACATCTTTCCTGATCCTGACCTCATCCTTCTGGACCTTAAACTTCCAAAGCTGGATGGCCATCAGGTTCTCAGAACGATTCGGGCGAACGATCAGTTCCGGTTTTTACCGGTCATCATTCTCACGAATTCAACCCTCGAGACCGACCGGAACAAAGGATATGAATACGGATGTACGGCGTTCCTCAAAAAACCGGTCGGGTACGCCAACTTCGCCAACCTCTTAAAATCTCTACGGACGTTCTGGAGTTGCGTGGAACCCTATGCCAAGCCATTAACAGCTTAAACGAACGGGTAACCCATGTCCCTAGTCCAGGATTCCGGATTATCAGCACTCCTCATCGAAGACAATTTCCATGAGCGAATCGCGATCCGCCGTTCCCTTAAGAAGGATGTTCACACCCTTCTTGAATGTGAAAGTGCGGAGGAAGCCATTCGCCATATGGAACACTCTCCTTCGGAATTTGACATCATCATCGCCGACTTCAAGCTCCCAGGCATGGATGGCCTCACGCTGTTTCGCACCCTGCGTCAGATGAAATGCGTATCGCCGTTTATTCTCTTAACAGGCAATGGATCCGAACAGATTGCCATTGAAGCCTTCAAAGCCGGAGTGAATGACTATTTGGTCAAAGCGTCCGAGAGCGACTACTTGGATTTATTGCCGGCGCTCGTGACGGAAGTCATCCAGCATCATCGCTTGAAAATTAAAAATGAATTACTCGAATTGTCGCTCAAAGAAGCTCAGGAACGGTTTCACCAATTCATGGAGCACTATCAGGGGATTTTTTGGCTAACCGACTTTCAAGAACCAAGAAGATTATTGTATATCAGCCCGACCTATGAAAGGATTTGGGACCGCCCGGCTCTTCAGCTCGCCGGAAACCCCTTGGATTGGCTTGAAGCCCTTCATCCTAAAGATCAGGACCGTATCAGGAACGCCTATCTGAAGTTGAATAGCACCGGAGGCTATAACGAGATTTATCGAATCATTAAAACAGACGGGTCGACTCGCTGGATCCATGAACGCGGGTTCATCTTTCATCATCAGGAGGGGCATCCATATCGGATCACCCGGCTGGCAGAAGATATTACCGACCGCACCACGATGTCAGAAGCCCTTCAGGCGAGCGAGGAACGCTTTGCACAGTTCATGGCCCATCTTCCGGGTTTGGCCTATATGAAAGACGAACAGTCTCGTTTGATGTATCTGAATCCGGAATTTGAGCAGGTGTTCAATATTGATCTCAAAAACTGGATAGGCAAAACCGTTCACGACGTCTTACCTCCCGACACGGCGGCAAAGCTTCAATACGATGATGACTGGGTGCTTTCTCATGGTCAATCTCTGGAAATAATCGAGGACATCCCACTCCATGACGGCCTCCATCAGTATCTAACCTGCAAATTTCCAATTCTACAACATGATCGTCCACCGTTACTGGGAGGTGTTTCAATCGATGTCACAGGCCAATTCAAGGCAGAAATCCAACGGGATCACATTTTTTCCCTCTCCCTGGATCTCATGTGTAGCATCGGCATCGACGGATATCTCAAAAAAACCAATCCTGCCTTCGAAAAACTTCTTGGGTACACCCAGGAGGAACTGCTATCGCAACCATTGATCTTTTTCACTCATCCGGATGATCGGACATCCACCCAGGCAGCGTTCCATCAACTCGCCGAAGAAAAGGATGTGGTGGATTTCCAGAACCGCATCCGTGATATCCGTGGCAATTACCTCTGGCTGGAATGGCGTGCCACTCCCCAGCTTCAGGAAAAAACCATCTATGCCGTTGCGCGGGATATCACCCAGCGGTATCACGCAACCAAAGCGCTCCGTCGGTATGAACAAATTGTGTCAACCAGTTCCGACTTTCTCTGCTTTTTAGATGAGAAGAATTGCTTGCAAGCCGTGAATCATGGATTTTGTGAATATTTCAATCTTCCTTCCCGGGAAATCACCGGTCGTCACATTCGGGATTTTGTAGGGACGGAACTATTTGAATCTCAACTCAACAGTCATTTAGATGACTGTCGAAAAGGGCGGGTCGTCTGCTTTCATCAGCATGTGACCTTTCCTGAAGAAAATGTGCGTTTCATGGAGGTGAAGCTGAATCCCTATGTTGAGTCGGACGGAACGATTTCAGGCGTGACCGCCATATGGAGAGATCTCACGGAGCAAAAACGTCTGGAACAGCATGTAAGACAGACACAAAAAATGGAATCCATCGGAACCCTGGCAGGAGGAATCGCCCACGATTTCAATAATATCCTGATGGCGATACTCGGGTGGGCAGAAATGGGGACATGGAAGCATCCCAAAGGCGATCCAGCATACAAATATTTTGAGCAAATCGGAATCGCGGGGAAACGCGGGCGGGATCTCATCCAGCAGATCCTTACCTTCAGCCGGCAAACCGAACACCATCCTCGTCCGGTGGATCTGGGCCCGGTTATCGAAGAATCGCTTGCTCTTCTTCGGGCCACCTTTCCCTCAAACATTGAGCTGCAGTTTGGTATTCATCACAAAATGAATATGGTGTTTGCCGACCCCGTTCAAATTCAACGAATCATCATGAACCTCTGTTCAAATGCGGAACATGCCCTTCGCCCCCATGGCGGAATCCTGAACATCGACCTTCATGCCATCATCATTGAAAAAGGCGACTTTCAATTTCCACCGATACTGATTCCGGGAAGGTATGCGCAAATCGTCGTCAGTGATTCCGGTCCTGGGATTCCCGATCATATCCTTCCAAAAATTTTCGACCCGTTCTTCACCACCAAACCCGTGGGAGAAGGAACCGGAATGGGATTGTCCGTGGTACATGGCATTGTAGAAAATCTCCGAGGACACATTTCGGTAAAATCTTCCAAAAAGGACGGAACCACCTTTCTCATTTCCATCCCCGAGTACCAGGTCCCCACCGACTCCTCCCTTCATTCAATGCCTTCCAACATCAGTCCCGGAAGTGGACACGTGCTTATTGTTGATGATGAAATATCAATTACCGAAGTCTTGAAAGAATTTCTGGAGCACCTCGGCTATACCGTCACGGTCCGGACTAATCCCTTGGAGGCCCTTGAAGAATTTCGTATGAAACCCCACGAATTCGACTGTCTCATCACCGATCAAACGATGCCCAGACTTGGAGGAGACCAGTTATCTCGAGAAATCCTCAAAATACACCCCGATATGCCAATCATCCTTTGTACGGGGTTCAGTCATACGATTGACAAGGAAAATGCTTTGGAGCAGGGGATTACCGCATTCCTCTACAAGCCCATCTTACTGGATCAACTGAGCCAGACGTTAACCCACATCCTGTCCCATTCCAAATCCGAAATTCCTAAGGCATAACTGATATGCTCAGACTTCTCTTCTAAAACATTTTTGTCTTTCGTGTCGCGTTCAGATACCCTAAGAGGATATCCCGCCTTGCGACAACACCGAGAAGTTTTCCATCCTCATCGACTACCGGCATTCGGATCAGATGTTTCCCTTCCAATCGATCAATAATCTCCATAGCCGGCGTTTCCCGTTTTACGGTCACCGGGGCAGGAGTCATCAAGTCACTCGCCGGGACACCTGCCAAAGACCGCTCCTCCTTAATCGCATGGAGAAGATCGAACTCGCTCACAATCCCAAGCAAATGCTGGTCCCGGTCAACAATCGGTACGCTCCCAAACCCCTCCTCGGTCATCGTCTGCGCTAATGCTTCTGCTGAATCCTCAGGATGATAGGCATACACGGCATCTTGCATGAATTGCTCGGCAATCAGCCCTTTGAAGTCACGAGAACCAACTATGTAATCAACGCGTCGCATAATCCACCTTCCTTCATAAAGGGAAATCGTGTGAGCGTATGTGTTGAAAGGACAACCCGGCACCACAGGTCTATCACTCTAAAACCACTCTCCACATTCCCAAGGCGATGAGGCTAAAAATAAGACCTTCGACCATTCCTTCCCCCCAAGCTACCAAACGGGGGCTGAATAACCACAGTTTCACCATCATCCAGCCCGGAAACTCTTTTCTCATGGACTCACCTCCTTCCGATTCTCGACCACCCGTCACTCAGAGAATTCCATGTTGATCCTTAAAATTTTTCATGTTTTCCGCATCATAAAAGCAAGAAGGCCTTCCGGACATATGCATCCCCGGAAGGCCTTCGTATGGATCACTTTCGATAGGGTGAAGAAAGAACCATTTACCCCATAACGACCTCGATTTTTTTGATTTTTTCTACCATGCGCTTTTTTTTAATAAAAGTAAAGCGCCGCATTTTGGGGAAACAGGGCACAGTGAAGAGGGAAAGTTCCCTGAGAAAAAGGCCACGACCAGAACTATGAGAAAAACCTCTAGCATCTTTTCCAGCATTCCGCTAAATTCTTGAAAATCCTCCATGACATAGTCTGCGAAAATATGCCTCCCCAACGAAATGAGGTGGGATTTCGTGCGGGTCCTTTCACCCAACTTATAATGAACCTTCGTCGCCCACAAGAGAATTTAGCGAGTTGCTGTTGGCTCGCCCGTATGGCAGATAAAGTGCGGGCATCTCAACAGGAGAACTTCCCAGTTCTCTATCGATTGTCTTTGGGCAGCCCGATTGGAATTGACGGCTATTTCCTTCGACACTTCAGGCTGTCTTTTCGTCAATTTCGCAATGACGACATAGAAACTCGTACGGACCAAAATCTGGAACGGTGGTTCCTGGGTCATATGGGGGTACACTCCTCAACTATTTCGAGTTGGAATGACTTTGCCCCAAAGCTATGCACTCCAGGCTACCCTGTCTCCTTTGTGCGCCATTTCATAAAATGGTTTGTCTATCCCAAATCCATCAAGGATCCCGTGATCAGTTTCTTTGCAATGATTGAATAGGATGAAGGCCCGTAATTCCCCTCCATACTTGGTGTCATGGCATTTAACCCAAAACCCATACATCCCCCCCTGTAAAGAAGGGAACCTGTATGAACTATCAAGCCATATTGGATGAAATTCATCAAGAAATTCTGCCCCTGTTACCATGCGGAGCCGTCGCCACCTACATACCCCAACTGGCGTCGGTGTCCCCTCAAATGTTTGGAATGGCCGTACAGACCGTTGGCGGGGAAGTATTCCAGGTGGGGCAGGCCTTAGAGCCCTTCTCGATTCAAAGCATTTCAAAGGTGTTTACCCTGACCCTCGGATTTACCTTTGAAGGCGACAAAATTTGGACACGAGTGGGACTCGAACCATCCGGATCGACTTTCAACTCTCTTGTGCAGCTCGAGTATGAACATGGCAAACCCAGAAATCCGTTTATCAACGCTGGAGCCCTGGTGATTTCCGATATCCTCTTATCTCATTTAAAAGATGCCAAACCCGCTTTTCTCGATTATGTCCGGCAACGGGCCAATAATGCCGGCATTCAAAATGATCCCCAGGTAGCCCGCTCCGAACGACAAAGCGGCTTTCGAAATGCGGCCATGGCCAATTTCCTCAAAAGTTTTTCCAACCTCACGAACGAGGTGGAGGAGGTGTTAGAGTTTTATTACTTTCACTGCTCACTGTCGATGAGCTGTGTCGACCTGGCGAAAGGATTTCTCTTTCTCGCCAACAAGGGTCACTGTGTTTGGACCAATCAGCAGGTCCTCACCCAGAGCCAGACAAAGAGAGTGAACGCCCTCATGCTCACCTGCGGAACCTACGATGCGGCAGGTGACTTCGCCTTCAATGTCGGATTGCCGGGGAAAAGTGGGGTGGGTGGTGGAATTGTCGGGGTGATCCCAAACCGGCTCACGATTGCCGTCTGGTCCCCCGGGTTAAACGAAAATGGCAATTCATTCGCGGGACAATACGCACTCGAATTGTTTACCACCAAAACCGGGGTTTCTATTTTCTGATTCGTGATGATGGCAGTTTGTACGGCCAGATGAAGCCGATGCGTAGCATTCGCCTAGGAGCCTAAGAGGAACGGAGAACCAGACGACGAATGCCGTCGACGAGTTGGCTGGCAATGCCATTTTTAGTCAAATACAGGGTCGCTCCTGCTTCCAGCATAAGTCCTTGTACGTGTTTATCTTCCTGGACAGACAGGCCGATAATAGGCATCAAGGAGAACTCCCGCACAATGTTTCGAGTCGCCTCAATGCCATTCATCTTTGGCATATTCACGTCCATCACAATAATATCTGGGTGAAGCGTTCGTGTGCTTTCAATGGCTTCGAGGCCATTTTGTGCCTCTCCCACGACAAGAAAATCCGGTTGAACCTCCAATAATCCCCGCATGCCTTGCCTCACAAGGGCATGATCGTCAACGAGGAGAATTCGGATTCTCTTATCCCGTGTCGTGATGGAAGACTGAGATCCCATGAAGGTCGAGGGACCCGACCGGCTATCAGAAAGTTCTGATGGAGGGAGAGAATCATAAGGAACATGAAGTGTGATGCAGGTCCCCTCCCCCGGTTTTGACTCGATCTGAATTTCCCCCCCCAGGGCTTCGACACGCTCACGGATACTGAAAAGTCCGAATTTTCCGGGCCTGGCAAAATCATGCGATTCGCTTGAGAGATGAAACCCTCTTCCGGCATCCTCCACCTTCACTCGCAGTTCGTGAGGTGCTGTCTTCTTGAGTGAAATCGTGGCGTATTTCGTGTCGGCATGCTTCAGGATATTAAAGAGAAGTTCCCGGACAGCCTGAAACACAAATATGGCATGATCTTCCGGGAGTGAAATATCTTTATCTTCTTCCTGGACATCCACATGAAGATCATGTCGTTCAAATTGCCCTCCAAGCCAGAACAGGGCAGGCACAATCCCCAGTTCATACAAAATACTGGGACTGAGCTCCGCAATGAGGGTCCTGGTGTACTCAAGGGAATCCGTCAGGATTTTATCGATGTCCTCGATGTTCGTTTTCAATTCCGGAGTCCACCCTGCCCGATTCAGTTGGGCAAGTTTCATGCGGCAGACAACTATTAATTGGGCAAGATAATCGTGAAGTTCATTAGCCAGACGTCGACGTTCCCGTTGTTCCGTCACGACAAGCTCCGACGTCATTTTCCGGAGATGTTTTTGATAACTCAACAAGTCACGCGTGCGATCCACGATACGTTGTTCAAGGGTATCGTTTAAATGCTTCAAAGCCTGTTCAGCCTGTTTTTGCTCGGTAATATCCACCATCGTAATGATGGCCCCGATCGTATTCTCGTCTTCATCCAGCAGGGGTCTGCCACTGAGGAGCAACGGCACGGTCCTGTTGGCAACTTGCAACGTCACTTCCAAACCATGGAGCGTCCTTCCTCCAATCACGTCCTCAATCACATTCCTCCCTGCATTCCATGGTTCACTTCCGCAGGCAGGTATTCCGGTGATTGAGGACATAAATTGGAATTTTTCATGAAACCAGGTATGAAGTGTGGATTGCTGGACGAGTCTATCGGTCGCACGACTACTGCGAATAATTCGGCCGGACGGTTCACACACAACCACCGCTTCCCCCGTTTGTTCCAGAATCATTCTGGAAAATTTTTCCTCCACCAGGGCCCGATCATATTTCTTCTGTTCCGTCAGGTCGGTCAAAATCGCACAATGTAAATACTGGTTATCAATCTTCAGGGAAACCAGACCGACAAAAACGGCCAAATCATGATGATCTTGGGCCACCAATCGAATAGTCCCTGTTCCCCCGGCTGGGTGGGAATGGGAAGAAGACAGAGTTCTAAAAAACTCCAGATCTTCTTCATCAATAAATGAGTCGAGCGAATAGCCGAACAGCTCCTGATGAGAGTGATTGACCATTCTGGCAAATGTGGCATTCGCATAAAAAATAATCCCGGCATCATCAAAAATGACCGCCCCTTGGATCATATTATCGATGATGAGTCGATACGGATAGTCGGCGCTCTTAAGGGTAAAGACTTGATCTCCCTCACCCGTCTCGACGATGAGGGCATCCACCCCTCCTTCCCGGATTGCCTGGAGCGTGTCCTCCGCTTCCTTCAACCGCTGCTGTAGCATTTCCTCCTGACTGGGAGGAACGTATTTGGCTGGAGACGGTTTATGCTTGGAAGCCATGGATAAATTCCGTTTATCCTTAAGAGGGCAGAGGAGGAGACGGAGTCAATCCCAGAGAATTCAGCACACGGTCCTTTTTTGAAAGATCCCCGATGATTCTGCAACTGGGAAGAGGAAATTCTTTGATGAGCGTCGGAGCGGCGAATATTTGGTTGGCACGGGCGGAAGAGGGATTGCGATACAAATCGATGATTTGTAAATCAGGATTCAGGTCTTTGAGATAGTCCCCGCAAATGGATTTGATATTAGCCATAGCCCGAAGCGATAGGCTGGTCGCGCCGGTTACATACAGCCGAAGCCGAATACCGGCATCTGTCTCGGCAGGAACGTTCTTTCCGGTGATTGATGTCCTGCGCGCGCTCATGATGCCGGCTCCATTGAGCTTGAAAGAATCACATCACCTGACTCATCATACAGATCGAGCCCTACCAACACTTTTTCTGTGTTCGATAAATCTCCAATAATCTTTTTTAAGGGAGGCGGTAATTTTTTGACCAATGTCGGAATGGCCACAATCTGGTCCAATCTGGCCCTGTGGGGCTCCCGGAGAAGATCGACAATTTCCACCGTATACTTCGAGGAAAGACGAGTGTCACACAATTGCTTGAGATTACTCATGGCCAGTCGCGATTTGGGCGAATAGCCCGCGACATAGAGTGTTAAGTGGTAGGGAGAATTTTTGGGAGATTGCCGCTTAGGCCTCTGAGACACTTTGTTCATGGTTGGAAGACCCTTCAAGAGTCATCTGACATTGTGTGACATCCCGGTGTTATGGTCCTTGACGATTTTTTCATTTAAGAATGGTTGAAGCGATTCCGTCCTGGTTTCGGCGGCGGCCACAGCGACCTCTATCTAAAATGAAAACCCCCGATGACTCATCGTATATTTCCGAACCTGATTAGAATGAGCCATGCCACGGGATTTGAGAATATACAATTGGCGATGGTGTTCGCCTTCGAATTCCAGATTTGACAGAAGTATCCAGGTATCGGCGAGGGAGGACACTCCGATCTCCGTCTCCTGAACGAAATCCGCATGAGAGACGAGGCCTGTGCAAATCAACGTTATCTGATGAGACTTGAGGAAATCCACCATTCTCAAAAATAAGGACTTGATCTCCCGGGTTGACCCGATGGAAAGAAAATCGTTGATCGGGTCCATGATCACGAGACTCGGGTGATGGGTATTCACGGCATTGTAGAAATTCACAAGATGGGATTCCAATCCGTATAAGGTCGGACGTGACGCTTCAATGTGCAGCAATCCTTTTTGCACCCATTTTTCCAGATTAAGTCCGATGGATTTCATGTTCCGAATGATCTGAGGACTCGACTCCTCAAAGGCAAAATACAAAACATGCTCCCCACGGCGACAGGCGGCTTCAGCAAAATGCGCGACCAGACTCGTTTTGCCGGTCCCGACTCCTCCTGTCACCAAAACCGTCGATCCACAGAACACCCCTTCCCCCCCGAACATCTCATCCAATGGCGGAACTCCGGTCGAGATTTTTTCTTTGGAAACGGTATGTTCGAGTTGTAAAGACGTGATGGGCAACACGGACAATCCATGTTGTCCGATGAGAAAGGGGAATTCATTGGTTCCATGCATACTTCCCCGGTATTTGACCACCCGCAGCCGGCGCGTGGACATCTGTTCATTCACTCGATGATCCAGCAGAATCACACAGTCTGACACATATTCCTCAAGTCCCTGACGGGTGAGGGACCCCTCTCCCCGTTCGCCGGTGACAATGGAGGTCATATTTTTGTCTTTCAGCCACTGAAACAAACGCCGCAACTCGGAGCGGATAATACCTTGATTGGATAACCCGCCGAACAAGACCTCGATGGTGTCCAACACAATACGTTTGGCGCCGATAGCGTCAATAGACTCACCCAGTCGCACAAACAATCCTTCGAGATCATACTCTCCGCTTTCCTCGAATTCGGTGGCTTCAATGGGGATCGTATCCAAAATCAATTTCTTATCTTTGATCAATTGGTCCAGATCAAACCCCATGGACCTGACATTTTGGGTCAATTCCTCTGCCGTTTCCTCGAACGCCAACATCACACCGGGTTCGTCCATGTGGAGGGCCCCGCGAACCAGGAACTCCATGCCTAATAGTGTTTTTCCACAGCCCGGGCTTCCGCAAACCAACGTGGTTCGTCCCCTGGGAAGCCCGCCTGCCGTGATGTCATCCAGGCCTTGAATGCCGGTGGGCGCTTTTGGAAATTCTGAATGGACGATTTTATTTGATGATTTTTTCCGGGGCATATTTTACAATTTCCTGAGCTGGGAAAGATTGACGTCGAAATTTAACACAATGCCCTAAAAAAGCCTACAACCTGACGACAGTCTGAGAAATTCAGACCACAACGGTTGGTGGACGATGTCCTAACAGCCACATCAATTCTCTGCCTCATCTCAGGTGTGTTTTGGCGGGAGGCAATCCTCTACATGCGTCACGTTTTAGTTTGGAGACTATCCTATCAATTAATAGGAACAGAGAAGAATGGACAGAATAGACCGAAGGAGGGCTCATTTGTCGACCAATCAGCTCAATTTTTCCTCATTTGATACCTTCCGTCTCAGTGTCACAATACCTTTGCCTTTCATTTCCTCATGATTTTGAACATGCATCCATGTTGCCTCTTTCGGGCGTCCAGCTGCTACCAATCCATCCTCCTCCTTTTTCTGGTGGGATGGATCATGAGCCCACCTCCTTCTCTTCGGCCTGAAGTCCTCCAAATTGTTCCTGAATCCTCACCACCTTCAGAGACCTGCACCGCCCACGCACCGGTCACGAACGAATGTGTCGAAGCCGGTCTTCGGAGGAGGCGTGAATTGCTCCGGGCGGAACCCGCATTCCAGGTCAATTCTCCCGCGACTCATCTCAAATTGGCGGAAATACTCACCCAACAGGGAGACCCGAACGGCGCCATTGAGGAATATCGGGCCACGATTCAACTTGATCCCGATCTCGCCGGGGCGTTTCAAGGTCTGGGAGCCGTCTATCTTGATCAACACGAATGGAAACAGGCCGAAGTAGCCCTTGATAGAGCCGCACAATTAGAGAGCGGGAATAGTCAGACCGAATACTGGCTGGGACGGTCCCGGTTGGCACAACAAAAATTTCACGAGGCTCAGCAGGCATTCAGCACAGCGACAAGACTGAATCCCGCCGATGCGGAAGCCTTTTCCGATTTAGGTCTGACCTACATGGCACAAGGTCAACCCACCCAGGCCATCGACGCTCTTCGCCAGGCCATTGGCTTGCGACCGGATTATTCAGAGGCCCATTCCCGCCTGGAGCTGGTGGAGGCCTTCAAACTCAACCAGGATCAACTCGTCATTGAGACCGCAAAAATTTTAGATCTTCTCTTCCGAAGGGAATAGAGGTCTCTTCCGTCCCCCCGCTCAACCCTCATGTCAGGTGAACGAACGACGCGCTCCGCCTTCCTTTCCAATAAGGCTAAAATCTCCACGAGATTCCTGCCCCCGTCAGGAAATCATCACTTCCATGAGTCAGTCCGCCTCCCACGCGTGCATCCAGTTGAAGATTGTATGTCAGTTGATAGAGCACACCCGTTTGAAGAAAATTTGCGCTCCCACTCGCCACATCCCTGGGATACAATCCGAAATATTCCACAAATCCGGTTAAGCGATCACGAAGGATGGCGCTGAGCCCGAGAGACGAAGAGACTTGCACAAACCGCGTTCCCTGAGAAGTAGGACTGCCGACATTCACCGTCCCGAATATCCCCACTTGTTCATCCAACCCATACGTCAAAATCGTCCGGAATAGCGGGTCGACCCGATCCGAGGAGAAATCCTTATCTCCCGTGGGAATGGACAGTCGGCCGACGAAACTCAACCGTGGCCTGAACCCTTTTTGCTGCCAGACCTGCACTTTAAATCCCAGGCCAAGATCATTAAACCCATTTACATCACGGCCATTGTCAATGTAAGTCAGGGTTGGCCATTCCACCCGGAATTCCACAGTCTCGGTCAATCCAATACGGACAAGGGTCTCAGGGAAGTTATGCGTTTTGACATCGGGAGATGCCTTTTCAAGAGAAAAGGTATATCCCGTTTCGATTTGAATGCGTCCTGGAGTGATCGTTGCCGGGCTCAGGCTGAATGTCGGGCGATCCGTCGCAATCGCCTCGGAAAAAAAGCTGGCCTGCCCCATGATCCACGGACGGGAGGAAGTAGGTTCGCCCCCATTTTCCTGCCCATAACACCAGGACTGTCCGATCAGGACCATACACAGTGACCATCCTAAGACTCCAGGGAGCGATCGTCCAATTCTTGTGATGTCGGGAAAACAGAATACGCGCATAGAATTTCGAATCCATTTGGCTCAAAAGCGTACCGTGATTGCCTTGAATGTTGTCGTCCAGAAAATGATGAAATGGGGCCTAACTTTTTACCAGGTCGCAGCCGGTGGCTCATCTATGAGATCCCGAAAATAGGAGAGAACATTATCCAAGGATCAATTCGGCATTTTTCTAACAGGCTTTGCCTTCATGAAACCCGTCTCTAATATTTCTCGGAAGGCACGATAGGAAAGGGCTTAGGAAATTTGATTCACGACCTGTCGGATGGCCTCAACTAGTTGGCTGGCAACACTCCCTTTGGTCACATACATGGCGGCCCCGGCTTCGAGCAGCATTTTTTCGATCTGTTTGTCCTCATGAACCGATAATCCGATGACCCTGATTGAAGGATGTTCCTGGGTAAGCCACTTTGTCGCCTCGATGCCATTGATTTTTAGCATGTTGACATCCATGATCACCACATCGGGAAGGACCAGTTGGGCTACCGCTATCGCTTCTTCTCCATTTTTTGCTTCTCCCACGATGAGAAAATCTTCATGGTGTTCCAACAGGGTTCGGATTCCTTCACGAATCATGGCATGATCATCGACCAGAAGAATTCGAACAACTTTTTTCCTTGAACCACCCTGCGCGATTGGAACGAGAGATTTCGGAATTCCTTTGGAATCTGAGTTCGACGCAACCGTTGGGGAGACCGGCTGAAGCGGAACCACGAGGGTAGCCTGAGTTCCCTTCCCTGGTGCGGATTCGATGTAAAAATGCCCGCCCAGCGCTTCCGTTCGTTCTCGAATACTAAACAGTCCGAATCTTCCAGGTTTGGAATAATCTGTTGATATCGGCGATGGGTGAAACCCTTTCCCCGCATCCTCCACCTTTACGTGAAGTTCCTGAGATGCGGTCCTCTTGAGGGACACGAGGGCTTCGCTCACTCCAGAGTGTTTAATGATATTAAAGAGCAATTCGCGAACGGCCTGAAACACAAAAATAGCCTGATCCTCCGAAAGCTCTATGGCCTGGTCTCCATGCTGTACCTGCACACGCAAGTCATGGCGCTCCATCTGCTGACCCAACCATGTCAGGGCCGGAACGAGCCCGAGTTCATACAGAATGCTGGGACTCAGCTCGGCAATCAACGTGCGTGTATAGGAAAGGGAGTCGGAAAGGATTTGATCGATTTCCTCCAGATTGGTCTTTAAGGCAGGCATGCTCCACTCATTGACGGCCTGAGCCAGTTTCATCCGGCAGACCACAAGCAATTGCGCCAGGTAATCATGCAGTTCGGTGGACAAGCGTCGCCGTTCCCGTTGTTCCGTGACCACCAACTCGGAGGTCATGGCTCGTAAATTATCCTGATAGACCAACAGATCACGAGTCCGATCAGACACCCGTTGCTCCAAGGAATCATTCAATTCCTGCAGGGCCTGCTCTGCCTGTTTTCTCGCGGTAATATCGGTTGCGATGCCACATATCGCGTTGGGAATTCCTTGGGCATCGTATAAAGGAAATTTCATGGACAGATACGTATGCACCCCATCCGGGAGTTCGATCTGCTCTTCAAATTCTTGCGGGGTTCGAGAGTCGAGAATCTCCTGGTCATTCGCACGTAGGCGTCGGGCATCAGCCGGGTTCATCAATTCATAATCCGTCTTTCCTAAAATGGCTTCCCGAGGCATTTGGAAAATGGTTTCAATCCGTTTATTAATCAGTTGATATTTCCCATCCAAATCTTTCACAAATTTGGCCGTTGGAGAATTTTCCCATATCGCCTGGTGGCGGCTTTCACTCGTTCGAAGGGCTTCTCCAATTCGTTTTTGCTCGGAAATATCCCGTTCAATCAAGGAGTGGCCAATCAGATTTCCATCCACGTCCAGAATTGGAGAAGTCGTCAGGGATACAGGAAACACCACACCCTCATTTTTCATTCGGAAGGATTCCTGAAGCGTCGCCCCGGTTTCGTTCAAAAGAAGGGCCAAGTCTGAAAAAGCGTCCTGTCGTGATTCCGGGGGAAGGAGAATGGAGAAAGACTGATCCACCATTTCGGAGGTAGCATACCCATACATCTTTTCCGCCCCATGGTTCCAACTGGTGATTATCCCGGCCCTATTGAGACTATAAATGGCATCCTGAGATGATTCCACAATTGAGGCCAAACGTCTCAGATTTTCCGAAACGTGTTTTCGCTGTTCAATTTCTATCTGAGCGGATTGGTATAAATGGGCATTATCAATGGCAATGGCGGCCTGCGAGGCAATACCTATGACAATGGCTTCACCAGTGTGGGTAAACCTGTTGGGTTGTGAATGACCGAAAAATAATCCCCCCAGGACTTCTCCGGAGCGGGATACGACCGGGACCGCCAGATAACTCTTGACGGGAAGATGCCCGGGGGGCATTCCGTGATGAGGAGGCATTTGTCCATATCGAGGGTCTGCCGTCACGTCGGCGATTCGAACCACCTCATCCCCAGAAAATGTCGGAGCGAAAATAGGTGTATTTCTCGGCATGGGAAAGCCATCAAAGGCTTCGCGCGGAACACCGGAGATGGTATATAAGGCATAAGACTCTCCCTTTTCATTCACCATATTATAAAAAAACGCCCCGAATTCCGCTCCCGTCAACTCACGACACGCATCCGTGACGGATTGAACCAATTTTTCTAAATTCAATTCGGCTGCCAACGAACTGCCGATTCGATTCACCACCTCCAGCGCATGTTTTTGCTGCAGAAGCCGTTCCTGAGCCTGCACTTTTTCAATGGCAATAGAGGCCGAATGCGCAAGAAATTCCACATACTCTTTTTCTTCGGTGGAGGGTACCCGTGGAACAGGAGCATATAAGGCAAAGGTGCCTAGGACATCCCCATCACTCGCGAGAATCGGCGTAGACCAGCAAGCCTGTATCCCATATCTCCCGGCTAATTCCTTAAAATGCACCCAATTCGGATGCTCGAAAATGTTTGCCACATACACAGGCTCTTTGAGATAGGCTGCTGCACCACAAGACCCAACCTCCGGACCGATTTCCACACCATTTATTGCTTGACTGTAGCTCTCGGGTAGAGAGGGGGACGCAGCATGACACAGCCGACATCCATCCTCCAGCAGAAGGATAGAAGCCCGTACACCGGTCTGAAAATATTGTTCAATTTCCAGGCAAAGCTTTTCTAATATAATGGAAAGGGGGTTGCCGGCAATAATATTTTCCAGCACGTCGGTATGGCGTTTGAGAATATACTCGCTATGGGGAAGTGGCCCGCTGTCGCCAAACGTCATAATGGCGCCGATCACTCTCTGGTGTTCATCTTGTAGCGGGTGGGCACTGAACAGGACATCGGCAAACGTTCCATCCTCTGTTGTCAGGCAGACGGCTTCGTTGCGCAATGATTCACACCCCAGAATTCGTGAGAGGTACTTACTGCTCAGATTTGCTGAAGATGCAGCGGAAGGCTGCTTCCTCCCGGTTGGAAGGGATAGATGAAAAATTTCATCAAATGGGCGATTCAAGCATTGAAGGTGATAGTAACGATTGACTGCAGGACTGGCGCGAATGATGTTTCCCGAGGTATCGCAAACAACCAGGGCTTCTCCAGCGTGCGCTAAGACTCCGAGGAGAATACGTTCCTCGAATCCTACGCTCTCACATTCCTTTGCCTCAGGTCCGACGGGAGCCATGGCCGAATCGGTGGTCCTGCCCGGCAAAGTTTCTTCAGACTTGGCATTGGAGGCGTTCGGATTTTCCATCGGGTTCAATTTCAGGGAAAACATTTTATCCGGTCGAATCCCTATGGACCCCATGACCAGATCTGAGATTTTTACGTGAGTCGAGAAACGGCTTGAAGGTTCTTACTGCTGAATTTTGGCATGTAGACACACCACATCCTTATCCTAAACCAGGATCAAAACCCGACTGCTATAAAAATGTGCTTCCCATTATTTCAGCTTTTCAATGGAAGGAAACCTATCAAAAACCCTTGACCGTCAACCCTAAAAGCTCCCGAGGGGAGCAGAGTGACCATAATACATTTACCCAGGGCCTGGAATCGGTGAAATGAACGCTACCATATAGATAACCCTTTATGAAAATGAATGGGAAAAAATGAACACTCCAATCAAGCGATGGAGAGACTGATAAACCATGCAGCCTTGGTCGCCCGGATTTTCACAGGAGCGACCCCCCATGGCCTGCCAACCTAAGGTCCTTCGGGGGAACGATTCTTCCCTGAAGAGAAGGTGCCTTGGTTATGAAAATTAGAGTGGTCTCCTTTTAGGAAATCACTAGCTATATATTGATATTTTTCGTTATAATCGGTAAATATTTATACAGTACATATTCTTAATGTTTTTTCATCCTCATTATCATACCTTTTTACCCAAATGGCGTATCTTGATAGACTAAACCTCTCAAAATTCTTTCATCCTTAAGTGCTGTGCATGCGAAGCTCGAATCTTCGTTCTTTCCCCCAAGTGCAGTGTCTTAACTCATTTTGGAAAGCCTTGTGGACATCGGGTTGATTGTGGACTGAGGGAATCAAAACGACTGTACAACAATCGACGATGTTCCCCTTAAGGTCATTTAGAACGAGAGCAACAAAAAAAGTTGTTGTTCCCTTTCCTGAATTATCGTACCTGTCACCTGTGTGACCTTGTTGAATAAATATGAACCAGGGGGGCAGGTAACCGAAAGACAGGAAAGGTGCATAAATTTTGGTTTCCACTTTTAAGCGAGCGATGCTCAGAAACCCATAAGTAGGAATACACGATGTATTTTAATTTTTTCGGGTTACGGACCAAACCATTTAACACCACTCCGGATCCGGATTTTTTGTATCTCAGCCCCGGCCACAAACAGGCATTGGGTTCCCTGATCTATGGAATAAAGGAAAAAAAAGGATTTATTGCCGTCACCGGCCAAGTTGGTCTTGGAAAAACAACGATTCTCCGATCGTTTCTGAATCAAAATCATCAGGCCAATCAGGAAACGGTGTATCTCCTCAATCCCAACCTGTCATTTACCAATTTACTCAAGACCCTGCTGCGGGAGCTGGGACAGACACCCATTGAGGGGGACGATGCAGAAGTATTGGAACAACTGCATTTCGTCCTCATAGAAAAATATCGAGAAGGCCGGACCGTGGTGCTCTTGATTGACGAAGCGCAAAATATGCCGGTGGATACCTTAGAGCATCTGCGGATGTTGTCAAATTTAGAAACCCCAAAAGACAAACTCATTCAAATTGTGCTGTTGGGTCAACCTGAATTAGATGGCCTTCTCGATCAATATGAACTCCGACAGCTACGTCAACGTATCGCCGTGCGAGCCATCATTCAGCCCCTCTCCAGGCCGGAAAGTTTTGAATATATCCGGCATCGGTTGGACAAGGCCGGCGGAGAAGGGAAAAAGATTTTTACAAACTCGGCCTTAGTCCTAATTGTGCAGGAAGCCAAGGGGATTCCCCGGCGCCTGAATATTCTCTGTGATAATGCCCTGGTCACCGCCTTTGGATATAACACAGCCTTGGTGACAGCCAAAATTGCTAAAGAGGTGATCGGTGATCTGACCGGCCGACCCGCCCACTCCCTCTGGAAATTAGTCCCCCTGATTGGCTTGGCTCTCATCCTTGTCCTTGGACTGGTCGCGCTCCTGCCCCTGACTGAATCAAAATTTTCGGATATACCTTCAAATAGGATTGGACAACCGGTTACAGATAAGGAAAATCCAAAACAAGACCTCGCATCTGATCAAGATCTCCTCAGTGTAGAAGAATATACCCCATCCCCTACTCAATCGGGTCCGACTTTGACCGAAAGAGCACAGACGTTCGTAACGCAATCAGTATCTGAAGTCTTTGAGAAATTACGAAACCGGGTCAGCTCGAATTCCGAATCAACCATGACTCAAACCCATGGCAACACACCTACCAACTCTGACAACCAGGAAGACCTCCTGCTTGCCGGGATTCCACAGGATAACTTCCAAATTGAGGCACCTCCAGTTTCAGATGAGCGAGAAGTACCCTCAACCTCAGAGACCGCATCGCCTGAAATCCTTCCCCTTCAACAAGAACACTTCGATCTCTCCACGCAGGAACAGGTTCTAATGAAGGCTGCAGCAGACAGTCCGGAAAATGGAGCGAGTCTTGGTCAGGATGAAACAGAAACACCATTTATCCAGTCGGCCCAACAAGAGCTCCCCGAGCTCTTAATTCAGGAAGAAGGGATTGCGACGGCTGAAGGTAATAATATGGTAGAGGGAACTCCGGTGGTACAGGATGAGGCAAATCCACCATCCGAAAATGTCAGTGAGGCCAATCCGGTTCAAATGAGTCCTGAAAACCTCAGCGAGCGTGCAGGACAACCCACAGTAGCCGCTGAAGAACGAATGAGTCCACCTAGCCAAGATAATTCTCCTTCGGTCCCTGTCTCTCAAACACGTGTGACATTGCAGGAAAGTCCAAGTAAGCCAGAGGTGGGTTCCTCATATTCACCCGTCACCAGGATCGTGGAAAAGGGTGACACAATGGCAAAGTTATTGCATGATGTGTATGGGTCGGCGAGTCCATCTACCGTTAAATTCGTTCTTGAACACAATCGGCATATTGCAAGCGTGCGAAGAATGTATCCGGGGCAAAAGATTATATTTCCGCCCTTACAAAGCGTCGAGAGCAAAAAAAAGATGGCTGAGGCTGAAGAGCCTTTGGGGTCGGCTAAACCTAAGGAATTACCTCCTTCGAAAAAAATCTTTGCTCGCTCTTCCACCCAAACCAACCCGAATGAAATCAAAAACCACAAACGCGAATCTCCCTATGCTGTGGCTACCGTACAAGAGGGCGATACGCTAGAAAAATTGGTCAAGGTTGTCTATGGATCGTCTCATCCGAGCTACGTTCAACGTGTCCTGGAGTACAACCCAAAAATTCGGAATCCCAAGAAAATCTTTCCAGGGCAGGACATTGCCTTTCCGAAAATTCCTAAAGATGTGAAAACGCAGACAGACCAAGCGTCTCAATCCAATTCATCTGAATAGACGGTGAAGTAATTTTGCCAAAGTAGCAAAACCTTGAATAACTCTGTATGAGAATCGCCAAATGAGTAAAGTATACGAGGCCTTGCAACAGGCCTACGAAAATCAACGTGAAGTCATCAAGATCCATCCGATAGAAGAACGCCCACGTTCGCAACCGGTCGTCGTTTCCAATTTACCTCCTCTAAAAATGAGGCGAGAGATGGTGCAACTGGAACAACGCCTTGCCGGACTTTTTCCTGATCCCCATCACAATATTGTTCAATTTATCAGTAGCAGGAACCAGGAGGGGGTCTCCACCATTGTTCAGGAGTTCGGAAGAGTCCTGGTTGAAAAACAGGGGAAGTCCGTATTGTTGGTGGATGGAGATTCTCAAAAAATAACCCAACATCAATTCTTTGGAATTCCTCCCAAAACATCTTTGCAATATATCATGCGGAATGGGGGGGATTTAGATCAGGCCATCACGCCTGTTCTCCATTCCCGTTTATTCCTTGCCTTGCTGTCCGGAAATACCTCAGAAACCGTTCATCATGAAGTCACAACAGGCAAGCAAGATTTATGGACCCATATACGAAAACAGTTTGACATGATTATCATCGATACCGCACCGATCGATATCTCTGATGAGGGCTTGGAATTGTGTGCGGCCGCTGATGGAGTGGTGATGGTGGTGGAAGCAGAAAAAACCCGTGCCAAGGTGATCTCTCACCTTAAAGACCGGATTGTGCAGAATGGTGGAAATCTCCTTGGCATGGTCTTCAATAAACAACATCATTACATTCCCAAGTGGATTTATAGGCGACTATGAACCCCTATCATTTCGGTAAAAATGATTGGCTAAGTGTTACTTTATAGCTAAACCAGTACTACTCTAGCTCCCTTCGCATTGAACATGAATAACCCTTCCGCTCAACCATCAGGACTCATTTACGAAAGTGACTTTTTGAGAATACGGGATATTCTCACGGTTCTTTTTAAGCATCAACGGGTGATAATCGCGATTTTCCTATTATTTACGATTCTTTCCCTTCTTGTTCCGATGAAGATGACGCCAATTTATCAAGCCGAGGCAAGTCTCATGGTTAAAATTGGAAGAGAGCATATTTACAACTCGGAAGTAGGGGATCAATCTCAGAAAGTGGCTTTTGATCTTCAGGCACTCATTGCTCCAGAAATCGAAATACTGACGACCCGAGATCTTAGATTGAGAGTTTTGGAAGTACTTGGAGTCGGCACCATATATCCTGATATTTTAGAAAATGAATTTTTAACTAATTCGCCCCTGGAGACGGCCCAGGGACGCTTTCAAAACAATTTAACTGTTACTCAATCTGGGAAATCGAATGTAATAAATTTAACCTTCGAACACCACGATCCCGAAGTTGCAGCACGTGCGCTCAACTTACTCAGTGAACTTTGGAAAGAGAAACATCTTGCCATTTTCAGTAACCCACAGGCCTCATTTTTAAAGGAGCAGGTTGAAGTTTTTCGTAAAAAGTTAGAACAATCAGAGACCACTCTGCAGGAATTCAAGCAAGAGCATGAGATTTCATCAATTTCGGATCAACGGAAACTCCTCCTTGATCAACGGCAAAATTTCGACAGTAGGTTAAAATTTAACGAAGATGAAATACAAGGATCGGGTTCGAAAATACATTCACTGAGGAGACAGTTGAAGGATATTCCTGAGTACATTCCAATGTGGACAGAAAAGGAACAGAAGGACCAGATCGTTGATGCTACCCGACAGGAGTTGCTGGATCTTCGGCGAAAAGAACACCATTTATTAGGTAAATACGAAGAGCACAGTCGAATGGTTACTGATATTCGTGAAGAAATAGCTCGAATTCAGGCTTATATTAATGAGCAAGAAGCTCAAATTAAAGATGATCAGGTGACTACTATTAGAAATCCTGTTTATCAAGACCTTCAGTTGGAGCTTCTAAACACAGAATCAGAATTAACTTCTCTCAAAACTAAGGGAGGAGTTATCCAGAGACAAATAGAGGAAATTGCCCGTCAAATTGCACGCCTTAATCGATTAGAAAAACAGTTTGATGGGCTTCAACGTGAAGTCGACAAAGACCGCGAGAATGTAAAAATGTATGTGGGAAAACTTGAAATGGCTAATGTCTCTAGGCAAATGGATGACAGACAAATTGCCAATGTAAGTGTGATACAAGCGGCCTCAATCCCTATTGCACCGATTAAACCCAGAAAACTCCTGATCTTTGCTCTTGGAATGGGATTGGGGATGCTAAGCGGAATGGCGTGGGCGTTTGTCTCGGAATTGCTCAAAACTAGTTATATAAGACCGGAACAGGCCGCCCTTGAGCAAGGGATCCCGGTTCTTACCAGCATTAGTTATAAAAGCTAAACGGGGCAGCAAAGCGATGCTCTGCCGGTTTGGGGGTTTTAAACGAATGGCCCTGGCGAGTGAAGTGGATGTCTTCGAAGGAACTTGAGTAACAATTGATAGAGATTGTGAATTAATTCTCCAGGTCCTTTTCAACCTACGTGAGTCATTTGGGGTACTTGTCAGAAGGGGCTTTACTCAGTCTACAACAAGCTGATTTTGGTAAAATTTCGGCAGCAATGAATTTGTTAACGTTTCTTTCACCCTCAAGATGGATTGACAAAAACCCCTTATTAAAAAATGAAATAATGGCAATTGTTTCTTTAAATACGTATGATATTTAGTGAGGTTAACAGGAAAGTTCTCATTTGCTTTTCATGTATTTAATATATAAAATTTTGTATTTTCCGAAACAGACATCAGATATTAAATTTCTAGTTCATGGGTCTGGCGGAATAAATTTTTTATTTTTATGTATTTAATTCTTTCCATTTATCCCCTCCATTCATTCCGCAGATTTGACCTGGTTTTTTATGAACAGGCCCTAAATTAGGTTTTCTCAAATTGATTCTTAAATAGTTTTTTGTTTCAGTTGTGGATGATAAGGATCGGTTAATGGACCGCTTTTGTCAGTCCAACTCTCATTTTCGCTGAACAATTCTGCTGAAATAGCTGAAGTGTGCTACTTGTTCACCTTTACTAAAATGCATGCCAATTTACCCTTCTTGACCACAGGGTTCAAGGATGGTTTTTCCGGTTCCCTCTAAATGGTAGAAGTATTATTCTATGCCTTCCTGCTGTCCCTTCTTATTGGGACCATCTTGACTCCTTGTTTAATGTTGGGAGCCAGACGGTTTGACTTGTTGGATCAGCCTGGGCATCGAAAAGTTCATAAGCAACCCATTGCCAGAGTCGGGGGCATTGCTTTTGCGGTGGGCGCGTTAGTCTCCATAGGTTTTTGGATTCCAAAATATGACGTTGTGATCGGGGTGATTGGCGCATCAATCATTATTGTGAGTATGGGCAGCCTGGATGATTTTTGGGATCTTCAGGTCCGGTATAAATTCGGTGGGCAATTTTTGGCAGCCGGTGTGGTTGCAACCTACAGTCAACTCTCCTGGCAGCCGTTTTCGATGATCTTAGGTTTTGAATTTCCAGACTGGTTGGCGATTTCCCTAACCATGATTCTGCTTGTCGCGGTGACAAACGCGATGAACCTGTCAGATGGACTTGATGGCCTAGCGGGCGGCCTCTCCCTTTTGAGTTTTGGCCTGATCGTGTTCATCGCGTATCATCTGGAAGACCACCTTGTGCTTTTATTGACGGTTCCGGTTATAGGGGGACTACTTGGATTTTTGCGATTTAATACTTTTCCGGCTCGCGTGTTCATGGGGGACGGTGGAAGCCAATTTTTAGGGTTTGCCCTCGGAACAACCGCACTGCTTTTAACCCAGCCAGGACGGTCCTCGGTCAGTCCGGTGTTGGTGCTGTTTTGTATCGGTGTGCCCTTGTTAGATCTGGTGGCAGTGGCTACGCAACGGATCCTCGAAGGGAGGTCGCCTTTTTACCCGGATCAAGAGCACCTGCATCACAAGCTTTTAAGGCTGGGGTTCTCGCATGATCATGTGGTGCTCTTCATCTACTTCTTACAAATTTGTCTGGTGGGGTTGGCCTATGCCTGTCAATCGAGCTCCGGGGTTGTTCTTGCGAGTCTATATCTACTCATCCTGGCTGCGATGGGGGCCTTCTATTACATTTTTTCTACCGGGAGACTGCTGGATGGTATCAAGATATGGAGAGTCAGAGCTTTGTATTGGCAGTCCAGGTTCCAATTGGTACCGTGGTTTTCTCAAACATGTTTGTACGGCCTTACGATAGGCGTCGTAGGTTTCCTCTTCTTGGGAATGCTTCTTCCCCACACAACGCCTCTGGCAGTCTCGTACCTCGCACTGGGACTTGTGCTAACGGTCTTTCTTAGGATGCTGGGCAATCCCAAAGTCGTTCTCGCCATCACAAGACTGAGCCTCTTCCTGGGATCCACCCTTGTGCTCTATCTCGTTGAAAACTCCCTCCTGGGAGTGGGAAGTGAGGTAGCTCTCGTGTATCAAATTTTTTTTGGGATTCTGGTTCTCTTGCTGCTTCTGAACATCCATTTAAATAAAGGCCATGGGTTTCAGGCCACTCCCATGGATTATTTACTTCTCTTTTTGGCGTTGGTTATGCCATTTCTCCTGGGAATTCAGCTGGGGCAGGTCGAGCTGGGTTCCATGATAGCAAAACTTATTGTCTTATTCTTTGCCTGCGAATTTCTGCTTCAGGCGTATTCCAGCAGGACGCGCCAACTAGGATACCTGTCAGGAGCTGTCCTGTTAGGCTTTGGTCTTCAGGGATGGTACTAACTGATCCTAATTAATCTGATCGGATTTAACGCATGCTGAAAAAAATAGGAAATCTATCGTGGTCTCACCAATAGGGGTAAGTAATAATTTTCCTCCTAAATGAAGCTTGTCCCTCCAATGTGGGGCAAGTCGGGTGGGGAAAAGATCGTAGCAGGAAAACCAAAAATTCCAGAACAAGACTCTTAGAGCAAGTAAGAAGCTGAGATAAAAACGGTTTCTATTCGTAGGTCCAACTCAACTTTCTGACGTAGGAGAGAGTGGGAAAACCTCATAGAGGCGAGGATTCCCGAGGATATCTTCAACTATTTTGCTACCTTCTATAATTCCAACCGTCGGCAGCCGCAAAATATTTGATCTGAAAATATCATTTCAGAGGGCGCAGCTTGGTGGGCGTTTGCATTCCTCCCATCTGGTATTGAGGCGATCACGCAATATATTGTGGAAGGTATGGTTGCATGTCCTTTCAAGTAAGACAAGGAAGGACTGTCGGTATAGAGAAACCAAAGAAAAAAGTTCTTGTGTTTCTTGCAGGGAATGAAAATTTACCTTGAGTTTCAATTCTGTGTAAAAGATCGTCATCGGATTTTGGTAGAGTTCTGTGTGGCCGTGCGACCCCGCGCTCAATAAATCAACAGACGTAAGGCTGAGCATAATATTTATTTAAAGAGGTATCGCATATAGGCCCAAAAAGAATGCGATTGTCTATAGGAGATTTGAGAACTTGGATATTTTGCACGATAAGGCATGCACAGTACCTCATGTTTGTGTCGCTATAGTAAATTGGAATAGCGGACCCGAAACGCTTGAATGTTTGGAGAGTGTCTTTCGTTTGGACTACCAGAGTTATCAGGTTATTGTTTGTGACAATGGTTCCAGCGACGGATCAATGGAGAACATTAAAGCCTGGGCAGAAGGGCGTTTGGATATCCTAAAATCCGGAAATCCCAAGTTGCGAGCTTTCTCCTTTCCACCAATAGAGAAGCCTGTGAAATATGTTTTCTATGATCGCTTTACGGCGGAATCCGGAGGGAAGGTTGGCGACAGCACCGCACGGTTAATTCTCATACAAACAGGCAAGAACCTCGGTTTTGCCGGAGGCTGTAATGTGGCCATGTGTCATGCTCTTGAGCGGGCTAATTTTGACTATGTGTGGTTACTCAACAACGACACGGTCGTATCCAAGGATTCCTTATCCGAACTAGTTGGTCATATGAAAAAGAGGCCTGGTGCTGGAATTTGTGGGTCGACTCTGCTGTCGTACGATGAACCGGATCGAGTCCAGGCGTTAGGAGGCGTACGATATAACAAATGGATTGGCACAATAGAACCAATTGGCGAATATCAATCGATCAGCAAGTTGCCTAGATCAGAATCTGTAGAAAAACAAATGTCTTATGTCTTGGGTGCATCAATGTTGGTTTCGCGCCAATTCCTTTGTGATATTGGGCTGTTGAGCGAAGAGTATTTTCTCTATTTCGAAGAGCTTGATTGGGTTTTTCGGAGCCGCAGCAGCTATTCTCTGGCCTATGCACCCAAGAGTCTTGTGTACCACAAGGGAGGAGGAACGATTAATTCTCAAAAAGTCCCAAGTGAAGCCATAGATTTTCTTGCCCTGAGAAATCGGCTGTATTTTACTTACAAACACGCTATTGTGGCTTTCCCAAGCGTCTGGATAGGGATGGTAGGAGTGGTCCTGAATAGAATCAGGCGAGGACAAATTAAAAGGGTTTTCCCTATTATCCAGTTAATGTTCGGCAAGTGGGAATTATCGTCAATTTTTGGTAAGAAGGCATGAACTTTTTCAACGGTTACCGATATGGTATCTCAGTTTTCATCGCGTTGCTTGCCTCATTCATCTGTTCAGGATTTTCTGGTGCCTCCGACAAAGAACTTGTCCTTGCGGACCATGGAACGACTAAGTACGAAATATTCGTGAGTGCCTCTGCTACTCCGGCCGAGCGGTATGCTGCAAAGGAACTTGCAACCTATCTAGGCAAGGTTGCGGGTGCGAAATTTCAGATCAAAGAGGTTGATGGGTTGTCTCCTGACCCGTTCGTTATGCTGGGTAGTCGCATGGCCGGAGCTCCTCGATCTGTGATGGAGCCTGCTTCTAAAGATTTGCTGTCCAATGGCTTTCTCATTCAGACAAAAGGTGAAGACCTCATCATTACGAGTCAATCTCCTGAAGGGCTGCTCTTTGGTGTCTACCATTTCTTGGAAAACTATCTGAGCTGTCGTTGGTACTCTTCGGACTTTATGGTCATACCTTATCGCGCCAAAGTCACAATTCCTTCTACCTTCGACCTCCAAGTTCCACGGTATGTCCATAGAGAGGTCTTCTCGGCAGATGCCGACAATCTCGAATTTTACGTGCGGAACCGGATGAACGGTCAGTTTGGGCATAGGGCGGTACGACAACACGAGCAAAGATTTGGTTCCTTATCAAACATTCGTCCAGTTGGAGTGCACGAGCTGATCAGCCGCTCCAAATATGGCCGAAGTCATCCAGAATTTTTCGGTGAAGGCCAGCTTCGTTTCGGTAAGGCCTCGGTCCGGGCCAAGGCCATTGAGGCGGTGCACCGAAAGTTAGGCCGCTGGCCACAAGAACCCTACTTTCTCCTGATCTCGCCTGCTGACATCGACTCCTACTACAACGAAGATGAGGACAAGGCGCTGATTGATGCTGGACGTGCGCCCGGAACAGCCTTTTTCGATTTTGTGCGTGTTATCGCCGATGCGGTAAGAGAAGAATATCCGCAAGTGACCGTTTTAGCATTAGCCTATACATGGTCTCGCAAACCACCCATTAATATTAAGTTACCCATAAACATGGGAATCATGCTCGCTAATATTGAGGTGGATTTTTCAAAACCCCTCGACAGTGCAGGAAATCGTGATTTTCTTCATGACTTAGAAGGCTGGGCCAAGCTAACTGATTCAATCATCATCTGGGACTACATTACTAATTTTAACAGCTATATACAGCCACATCCCAATTTTGGAGTACTTGGTAAAAACTTGAAAATTTTGTCTCAATGGCCACAAGTGAAGGGGGTATTTGAGCAAGGCAGCTATGGTACCAGAGGGGGAGAATTCGCAGAGTTGAGAGCATGGGTACTTTCAAAATTATTATGGAATCCCCAACAAGACGAGAAGGTTTTAATTCAGCAATTCCTAACTGGATACTACGGCCCTGCAAGCCAATTCATGGCAGACTATCTTGCTCTATTGGAAAAATCGATTCAAGAACATCCGATGCATCTTTCTGTTAAAGTTCCGCCGACTGCGGCTTACTTCAGTCAGGACTTTTTAGTCCAAGCTGACCAGATCTTTCAGAAGGCGGAACATGCCGTGCGGAATGAAGTTAAATTTCTACGTCATGTCCAAGCGGCACGGCTTGGGATTGACTATGTAATTTTGGTCAACAACGAACGTTTTAATACCGCCGTGAAGAAATATGACAGAAATCGAGAAGATTATGATACGAGGTATACGCGCTTCAAACGATATCTGAAGGACGCAAAAATTACGTCCCTTCGAGAAGGTGGGCAGCAGGCAGGTATGGATGCGCTGATAGATACTTTGAGACTCCCACGGAATTCAGTGATGCCGCCAGAGGCCTGCAAGAACCGTTCGCCTGGGAATTGTATTGATTTCCAGGATATCAATTTTCGGCTTGCCGGGGATGCCAGGCTTGTTCCTGATGCGATGGCATCCGACGGATCAGCTGTGCGAATGGCAGGAGGTAGCGATGTTTGGGGAATACAATTGTCTTTAAGTGAATTGCCAACTGAAGGTAAATGGAAAGTGTATTTCAGGGGTCGAATAGAAGAAGGTTTGGGAAAGGGAAACGATATCGCATTCAAGGCAGGGGTCTACCCTGGCCTGGCTCAGGAAATAACAATGAATCAAATGGTAGGCAAGGGCTATCTTGAATTAATACTCCCTGGAGTATGGACAAGGGACAGAAGTAAATACATCTGGATGGCGCCAACAAAATCTAACTCCACTAAAGCTTTCTATATTGATCGAATATTCGCAGTGCGTGCGAATCATTAGAAGCTTAGATCCCCTTTTTTTAGACTTCTTTCGAATCAGCGACACGAAAAATTGACTAGATCCATCCCTTCCCCAGCGGTGCAGGTAGGCCCCAGAACTTTCTGGATAGGGTGTTACTTCATCGTATTGTTCCTGTTGTCGCTTCAGTCGACGAAGATATCTTTGGGTATGGAGATTCGTATTGGTCAGATAGCTCTGGTCGCTGTCTTTTGTGTGTTGCTAGTTACTGACTTGCAGGGCCGTACGGCCCAAATGGGAATGCTGCTGATCCTCTTCTCTTTCGGCCTGCTCTTCATGGCCATTAGTAGTGTCTCCCTCTACCCAAAAAATAAAGAGAACGGATTCATTATTAAGTATCTCTTTATCTATCCTGCCGCCTTTTACCTTGGACAACGGGCTCTTCGTCTTTTGGAACCTAAAGGGGTCATACGGATATGCGAGTCAGTGCTCTGGCTTTCCTGTCTGCTTTCTATTGTCGTTCATTATTACCCAATTTCTGGCCTGATGCATGTACGTCCGCCACACTTATCTATAGCATTGAAAGGTACCTTTTGGGAGCAAACGGTCCTGGCTTTCTTTTTCGGTCTGCTGTTGGTGACATCATTAGCGCTGCGGATCAAATATAGAATATGGCCCTCTACCACATGGAGCATATGGGTTTTATATTTGCTTGTCGTTACTTGCATTGTGGCAAGCAAGAGCAAAAGCTTTTGGCTTGCTGCGTGGTCTTCTCTATTGTGTGTTGTCCTGTTCAACCGTGACACGTTTGCCCACAATATTGAAGCGTTAACATCGATAAATAAAGTCGCGGTAAAGGGTTGGGGCTTACGGGTATTCGGTGGGGTGTGTGTGTCGGTGCTTGCCGTGGGTTTGTATAACTCCAGTTTGGACCCTCAGGAACAAATTGTGAATGAGGCGATGTTGCAGCATAAGTGGGAATCCGAGCGAGGAGCGGTATTGGGGGCGAGTTTAGACTTGATCGCTCAGGAGCCATGGTTAGGGTTGGGGTTTGGCGCCGTCGAAATTGCTACAGCAGATACGGGAATAGGTACGGGCGAAGGGACTGGGATGATCTTTAATTCCTATTTGGATATGTGGATCTCTGTTGGAATCCTTGGATTTCTGTATTCCCTATGGATTCTCTTCACATCCTACGGACGGCAAAGTTTGCCTTCACAAATTATTGTGGTGTATCTATTTATTGCCGCTAATCTTAATCCCATCGCCCAAAACGAGGAGTATTTTATGTTCCTTGGTTTTGCCTGGGCATGTGCCCATGAAACTAGGAACACCCCTCAGTTTGTAAGGCAGCCTACATGAGTGGTTTGGCCACTGAACGTCTCGTCGTCTCGTTAGTGAGCCATAAACAGGCCCCAATTGTGGCTGACTTATTGTCTGACATTGCTGTGGCCTGTGATCCAACAATTCTGACCGTTTTATTGACGATCAATGTCGAGGAAACGCTCAACTTTGGAGAAAGGGATTTTCCTTTTGAATTGGGGATTGCCCGAAACGCAAAGCCTAAAGGATTTGGTGCAAATCACAACGCAGCGTTTTCCAGAATGAGTAGTAAATTCTTCTGCGTACTTAACCCGGATATTCGATTAAACAGTGATCCGTTTCCTTCTTTACTCGCAGAACTAAGGAAACCCAATATTGGCATAGTTTCGCCCTTAATTATCGATCCATTGGGGAAGATGGAAGATAATGCAAGGCGAGTGATCACTCCTATGTCCATCGCCAGACGGCTCTTGAAGATTGACAAAAAGCCTGACTATCACATCAATGAATTGCCAATATCCCCCGATTGGGTCGCTGGCATGTTCATGCTATTTCGGAGTGATGCATTCTCTGAGATGAAGGGTTTTGATGAAAGATTTTTTATGTATTGCGAGGATGCGGATATTTGTGCACGATTTTGGCGATCCGGCTACGGGGTATCCTTGGTGCCCTCGGTCGCGGTGATCCATAATGCCCAGCGGAAGAGTCACAGGAACGTTTCACACGTACGTTGGCACATTGCTAGCTTATTGCGATATTTTTCAAAGTATAGCCACAACAATTAGAAAGATAGGTGGCTGAACTTAAAATGAAAACGAAGCAGAATCAACGACTAGCGCTGATCGCGATCTCATTCACTGAGCAAAGGGACGGGGTCAGTGTATTTATTGAAAATTTCTTGGCCCAAGTTTTACACTTAGTCTCTCAAGATGCCAAGAACATTCATATAGATGTGTATTCTTGCGGAATGAGTGCAGCCATCCTAGAAGCCAATATTAGGGAATATTTCGACGGGTTTCCCCCTACTATCCTTTCTCACGTTACCTTTATAAAACTTTCTCGAAAGGATCTGTTTACGAAATACGTCGTGTTACCCATAAGATTACAAAAAAATGGACCGTATGACAGGGTTATTCTCCCAAACTTACAGCCGCTCTTACTCCCTAGAATGAAGGTATTAAGCTTGGTTCATGACTTAACCTACAAGAAAGCATTCAAGCATTTTTCCATTGGGCGCAAACTTTACTTGGATCTCTTGACACGTTTTCGAATAGCATCCGATGCGACTCTTGGATATATTTCGGAATCCACCCAAAAAGATCTGTTTCAACATTATCCTTCTTGTAGAAACAAGCACATGATTCATGTGCCTAACGGCCTCCCGTTTAAGATGGCTCGTTATGCCAGACCGTGTAAGGAAGATGTCGAGGAAAAATTGACCTCCAAAACTCTGAAGCTGCTCTTTGTCGGGCGCATCAATAAGTTGAAGGGATTTGACCTGGTGATTGCCGCCTGCCGTCGGCTTGACCAATATGTATTGGAGCACGAGGATATCTCAATTCTCGTCCACATCGTAGGGAAGCGAACTCTGGAGGGGGAAACTCTGTTGAACGCTGCGAAATTCGAAAGGGTAGACTTTCGTGTGCATGGCTATGTGAATGACGATATGTTGAACCAACTCTACAGAGAGAGTGCTTTTTGTTTCTTTCTCTCTCAGAATGAGGGGTTCGGACTGCCTCTCCTTGAATCCGCATGGTTTCGTTGCATACCTGTTTTATCAAATATTCCGGTCTTCCGAAAATTAATGGGCCAAGACTACCCGCTTTTCCCCGCGGATTTCACCTCTTGTGAGGCCATTGTGGATTTTATCCATCAAATGCGTTCAAGCCAAAGGGACAGGGAAAGTGTTTTGGAAATGATAGAGAGAGTTGTTGAAACCCATCGTGACGGCTACGAACGCGCTGCACGTGAGGTCTTAGGCATAAGCTGCACAAAGGAATACTCTAAACAACTACCCTCAATAGGGTAGGTTCTTGCAATTTTTTTCTATCAGTAAATCTGAGTTTTTGGCCCAAGGATTCGCAGACTGAGGATCCATGAAACTCCATTCTCAATATTTAGGAGCATGCACATGAAAGGCAGCATTCTCGCGGGCGGGTCAGGTACTCGACTCTATCCGGTGACCCGAGCAATCAGTTAATAATTATCACCCATCTAGGATAAACCCATGATCTACTATCCCCTGTCCACACTCCATCGCTTCCCGCATGGGATAGGATAGATGAATATTAATAGAACTCAACCCAGAATTTTTTTTGGGTTTTACGGAGGTCTTGGAGACCTTGTCTCTGACAAAAAAATAATTGATCTATTTCATAAAAAGGGATACGACATAACCATATCTGTAAAAGAATGGTTGGTTGACTTAGCTAGATATTTGTTCCCAAAAGTTGGCATTGCAAAGTTCAATACCCTAAAGGAAATCATTAGCCAGCCTTACAACACGTACGATTATGTTTTCCTAACTCCAAACTATTTAGCAATTCGCTTTAAAAGTATTTTTGCTTATATTCTAAAGTACATGCTTGTGAAGCTTAAGAGTTCTGAAAAGACAACTATTCTTGCGTATGACATACAGAGTATCCTTTGCAACGCCGCTCGCCCTAAAATTGGCTATTTTAATCTTCATTTTTTTCAAATTAGCTTGAATCTCTTGAGCAGGCATATTACTAAATTAAACGATATTTCCAAAGATGAGATTGCACGATTGACGGATACTTTTTCGGACAGTGCTGCGACGAAACCGATGATAGGGGAGATTTTTATTTTCCCATTCTCCGGAAACCAGAACAAAGATTACGGATTGAATAATTTCCTTAATTTAGGCAAGACATTGGCAGACGCTTTCCCTCAGATCCCGATAAGGTTTTTTGTGGCTGAAAAGGAACTAAGTAAAATTGATGTATCGGTTAGAAGGGGATTTCGCATTGAAAGCAAAAGTCTAATAGAACTGGTGAAACAGTTGGCCGAGGATGTATTAATTATTTCAAATGATTCAGGGCCAGCTCACTTAGCAGCCTATTATCGTGCAAATACAATCACGCTCTTTGGTCCTACTTCTGCGGGGAGGTATCACCCTATAGGAAAGGGGTGCAACATTTCGATAACAGCACAGAGCAGAGCGGTAAAAGATATACAAATAGATCAAATTTTTCAGACTGTTATGAATAAGTATCAATTTAAAGAGCGCAACACAGAATAATAAATGCTTCGTCTTGCTACTCCTCAAATAACACTTGAACTATTGCTCTTCTGAGGTTGAGAAACGTTTATTCTTTGGGCAAAGGTTGATTTCTTGTTTATTAAAAGAACTGGGAAGCTCCTTGGGGGTAGATGAAAAGTTCAAACGGCGCGTCAGGGGGACCTAGGTTGTGATGCCTGGATTCATTTCAGTTAATAGAACAAGCCAAGCAGTCTTCGAAAGAAAATATCATTGAAAGCCTTGGCCTTTACTAATAATTTTTCAATGATGCCAATTTTTAAAGTAGGCGGAGGACGATAATGAAAGGGATCATTCTCGCGGGCGGGTCAGGTACCCGGCTCTATCCGGTGACCAGGGCGATCAGTAAACAATTGTTACCCATCTATGATAAGCCGATGATCTACTATCCCTTATCCACGCTCATGTTAGCTGGGATTCGAGAGATCTTGGTCATTTCAACCCCTCGGGACCTTCCCCAATTCGAATGTCTGCTTGGGGATGGTGAGCAATGGGGTCTCAGCATTCAGTATGCCGAGCAAGCCGAACCTCGTGGGCTGGCTGAGGCCTTCATCATCGGGCGTAAGTTTATTGATGGAAAGCCGAGTTGTCTTATCCTAGGCGATAATATTTTCTATGGTCACGGCTTAAGTGACGCCTTACAGCAATCTGCCAGACTGACAGAAGGGGCCACGGTATTTGCCTATAGAGTCCATGACCCTGAGCGTTACGGCGTGGTGTCTTTTGACGGCCATGGTACAGTGACGGCTATTGAGGAAAAGCCCCAGAGACCTCGCTCGCATTATGCGGTCACCGGTCTCTATTTTTACGATCCCCAAGTGTGCGATATCGCATGTGGATTACATCCCTCTGAGCGTGGCGAATTGGAGATCACCGACATCAATCAAACGTATTTGGATCGAGGACAGTTGACGGTACAAAAACTCGGTCGTGGTACCGCCTGGTTGGATACCGGCACCCACGAAGCATTGCAGCAAGCCTCTTGTTACATCGAAACCATTGAGACCCGGCAAGGCCTAAAGGTGGCGTGTCTCGAAGAAATCGCGTACCGGATGCAATACATTACGGCCGAAGAATTAGCGCGGCTGGCTGCGCCTCTTTCGAAAAACGCCTATGGGGCGTATCTGTTACAGATGCTAGAGCTGGAAAAAGAGATATGAACATCATTAAGACGGCGATCCCCGGGCTGGTGGTGGTAGAGCCCAGGGTTTTTGAGGACCCGCGTGGATTTTTTATGGAAACGTTTCACGGCAACCGATACAGCAGTGCTGGGTTGCCAGCCGTTTTCGTGCAGGATAATTTTTCACATTCCTGCCGAGGTGTCTTGCGTGGTCTTCACTATCAACTCCACCAACCTCAGGGCAAGTTAGTCCACGTCATACGCGGAGAAATATTTGATGTGGCAGTGGATATCCGCAAAGGCTCCCCCTGGTTCGGGCAGTGGGTGGGGGAAACGTTATCCGGGTCCAACAAGCGCCAGCTCTTTATTCCGCCAGGTTTTGCCCATGGATTCTGTGTACTAAGTGAATCGGCCGATTTTCTCTATAAATGTACAGACTACTATGCCCCTGAACATGAGCACGGCCTGCATTGGAATGATCCGGATATCGGGATCGTGTGGCCAAAAATGGATTTCATGCTGTCTGAGAAGGATGAGCAGTCTCCACGACTGAAAGACCTCGGCGATTCTCTCCCGGGGTATGATTCAAAGCAATGAAGGTATGGCCTCTTGGTATGATATGGCCGTGGCTGTTGTGGGAGAGACGAGACGACTCGGATTTTCGGTCAAGGTGAAAAGCATTTTTCCTGTCACCACAGAGGAATTTCCGCTCGCGGCGAAGAGCCCACACTTTTCCGTGCTGAGTAAACGGAAGATCCGTCCATTGCTCAGTGTCCCCATTCGCAACTGGCGTGAAAGCTTAGTGAAAATGCTAAAGGAGTTCAAAGAATGAGACGGTTACTCGTCACCGGCGGAGCAGGTTTTATCGGTTCAAACTTTATTCGATATTGGTTGGCGAGACATCCAGATGATCGTCTTGTGAACCTGGATGCCCTGACCTATGCGGGCAAGCTCGACAATCTTAATGACCTCGCACGGCTTCCTAATTACCGATTTGTCCATGGCGATATCTGTGATGCACAACGGGTGAAAAGGCTATTCGAGGAAGAAGGCATTGATACGGTTGTGCATTTTGCCGCGGAATCGCATGTGGATCGTTCCATCTTGGGACCAGAACAATTCATACGCACCAATGTACATGGCACGTTTACCCTACTCGAAGCCGCGCGTGAGATATGGAAGGATAGCGTTGCGGGCCAGCGTTTCTTGCACGTATCAACAGATGAGGTCTATGGGAGTTTGGGGCCGGATGATCCGCCCTTTTCCGAATCTTCACCTCATCAACCCAACAGCCCCTATGCAGCCTCAAAAGCTTCTGCAGATCACTTGGTGCGGGCATACCACCATACATATGGTCTGCCTGTATTAACGACAAATTGCTCCAATAACTATGGACCGTATCAGTTCCCAGAAAAGTTAATCCCATTGGTGCTTCTCAATGCTCTTCAAGGTAAACCGTTACCCGTATACGGCAACGGAAGTAATGTTCGTGATTGGTTATATGTCGAAGATCATTGCGCAGCCATCGAAAGCGTGTTGGAAAATGGGAGGGTTGGCGAAGTGTATAACATCGGTGGGAATTGCGAACGACATAATCTGGAGGTCGTCGAAATGATTTGTGACCAACTTGACTCGATTCATCCTGCGGGCAAGCCTCATCGAAAACTCATAGCCTTTGTAAAAGACCGGCTAGGCCATGATCAACGTTATGCCGTTGATACAAGCAAGATCGGCTCGGAATTGGGGTGGGTGCCAAAACACAACTTTGAGACTGGCATAAAGGACAGTATTATCTGGTATATGAATAACTACGAATCCCTGGACAGGGTTTAAGATGAAACGTTTCTGGTCTCGCCTTAGTAGAACAATAACTAAAAGAATCTCTACTTCGAACCTTTTCCAGTATACACAAGGAAAAAGATATGAACAGTAAAGGATTTACCGTGTGGTTTACGGGCCTTCCATGTTCTGGGAAGAGCACCTTGGCTAAAATGCTCCATGCGAATCTCGGCCAAAATGGATGTGCTGCCGAGATTCTTGATGGAGATGAGGTCCGTCAAAGACTGACAAAAGGATTGGGGTTTTCAAAAGAAGGGCGAGATGAAAATATTAGGCGGATTGCCTACGTTGCTAAGCTGATCACGCGTGTAGGAGGTGTGGCCATTACTGCTGCAATCTCTCCCTATGAAAAATTGAGGGCGCAGGCGCGTGACGAAATTCGTCATTTCGTTGAAGTGTATGTCAATTGTCCGCTAGAGGTTTGCATTCAGCGCGATGTAAAAGGACATTACGCGAAAGCTCAGAAGGGAGAGCTACTAAACTTCACCGGCATTTCTGATCCATATGAACCGCCAAGCAACTCCGAGATCATCGTCAAAACAGATCAAGAATCCCCCGAAGAAAGTATTCATAAAATCCTTCATTACCTAGAAGCCAAAGGCTACTTCTTACGCGAAAAAAATCGATGATTTTTCCAATGTGTGGGCCTGAATAAATTCCAACTCCAGCAAAGTTTATTAATGCAGTGTCATGGCTGACAATTCCAAGAAGTTGATCCGCTTAAGCGTAGAAGTGGATCTGTTTGTTTGAACCGGGGTCCAGCAAAGTTAAACTCCAACGGGTTGATTTTTTCCTGTTGGTAAACTCTGCCAAGTATTTGTCATTTGATTGTTGACTGGGAACGGGTATAAATATAGTGAATGGGTCCTTCGTCAATCTGACACCAAGCTTGCATGTCGTCATGAAGGACATGATTATTTTCTAACCAATCTTTCCAAACGCTCAACGAGTTCTGTCACGTCTTTGAGTGTTGTTCGCGTTGCCAGATTGACAGTTCTCCCTTTGAGCCCTGAGGCTCCGGGGGTCGGAACCCGTTGTTCGACGTCCATATATCGGTCGACATTCTCATACAATCGCGTTGTCCGGATGCCAGCACTAGCCAGCCTTTTGCTCACCTTGTCAGCTTCGGCAGCATCCCGTGCCTTGAAGCTGTATCTCCACGGCAACCAGTCTTGTGTCTGGTAGTCGAATAACTCGACACCGTCTAACCTGCGCACTAGTTCCTCTGCACGACCGAACAAACCGCGAATGTCGTCGACCTGAGCAGACCATTCTCGCCATCGCCCTGGCAGTTGTCGTGCCTGCAGGCACGGGAACTCATACTTGAGCAGGCCGTAACGCATCGCCCAATTCGTAATGGTCTGATACCGATCCTTGTGCATCAGTTTGAGCATCGTTCGGTTCTTCAGTCCACTGAGGATCCGGTATTGCAATGATTGCATCTGCACTTCTACTTCGTCTGCAATGGTCTTCGAAGCCGTTAGGATTAGACCTCCACCACCGAGCTCAACTGGTTTGGCGTAGCCGAAACTCACGATGCCGACGTGCCCTAGGCCACCCATCGGTCTTCCTGCTCGGAAGCCGCCGTAAGCCTGACAAGCATCGTCAATCACCACGCAGTTCCGCTCCGAAGCCAGCAACTCCAACGCATCGATGTCGGTCGGATATCCAAAACTGCTGACTGCAATAATCGCGGCTACGTCATCGGTCATGGCTGCGGCCACGGAATCCGTAGCCAAATTATAGTCCTTCATCGACACATCTGCCACGACCGGTTTTGCACCGACTGCATACACGGCCACGGCCACATTAGGGCACACCAGCGCTGGAATAATCACTCGTTTGCCCCTAGCACCGACGGCTTCCAACACCAGCGCCAAGCCAGCCGAACCGCTTCCCACCGGTATCACGTATGGCACCGCAAAGAAGCTTCGTACTTCATCAAGGAAGCTTCTACTGAGAGCCATGCGCCGCCTCGATCTCTGCCACAATGCGCTCGATCTCCCGCTCTTGATCGTGACGTCCGTCGAAATCGCGACGACTTTGCGAGAATGATGTCGGAGGGTTTCCAGGTGTACGCTCCAGGGTTATTCCTCTCTGGCGGTATTGATTTTCGAGCCAGCAAATAACGTCCGATGGATTCTTGCAGAACGATTCGTACGGTACTAAGAGCTGACGATCGACCGAAATTTTGGAAAATGCGTTACTTGCCCAACGCATGATCCCCCAAGCTTGGTACGTTGTGTGCTCAAGATCTGACGAAAACACGCGGTCAAGGAACTGGGGGGGCGCGACTCCCCACCATTCATTGAGTTGCACTGCGTGCTTCTTTCGACTCGCCAATATGGAACGCACGGTGTCCGCCAGGTTTCGGGTCACGTGGATATACAAAGCATCGTTGAATAACTGGTCAAGATAAGCGATTCGGAGGGAGTTGGCGTTATTCTTATTTGCGAACGGGGCGCGAAATATCATCTCGAACATTCGGACGATCGTCCGAAGTTCGTGCAGCCTCGCCCCAGGGAGCGGCTCGGGTGAACCGTAGCGCGGAAACCACCGATGAAAAATATCCCAGCCGTCACTGGGGGACATGGGTCCGTCAATGATACCGTACTGGCTCTCATATGAAGGTTGGTACCGGTATCGGGCTTTTCCCATGATGCCATGCGATACACATGCAAGGGGATGCGCTTTCGATATGTTCGGAAAATATCCAAAACGTAGGGAGTTGATGATGTGCTGGGTCACCACCGTCGTTCCGCTCCGTGGAGCGCCTACGATGAACAACGGAGGATACTTGTTTCGCATTCGCAGGGTTCGCACCGCAACTGTTTCGGGAAGTCGCAGTAATCTTCGGATGGATTGCATCAGTTCCCAGCCAGTGCCAGCAGCCAGTGCAGGTACTTGCATTGGCTGACTCTAATGCTCGTGGGGATTCTCGACAACGGTGGGGGTTCGTTCTGCCTGGGTTTCACTAGGTTTTCTCCGATACGCCAAATTTTAGACGCCCCAAGAATTTAGATTTCATTAATCGAATGCCACGATAGGTGTTTCGTAGCATATCCAAGTAGAGCGGTATTTCATCGTGAAAAGCGAGGTTGGCTGATAAGCTCGTCGTGCCAAAGTTTTGTTTAAATCGTCGGGTGCCCTCGTTCCCGCCGCTGGGGTTGAAATCATAAATCTCGTACCCTTCCTGCATGGCGTGCGTAATAATGGAGTGGACCAAGAAGTTGCGAGTCCCCAGGCCAAGATGACGATCATCGAATGCAGCATGCCACTCAACACAATGACGGCCGTGATAAAAGTTTACGTTTCCGCCGAGGAGAAGGCCATTTTTGACAACAAGCCATAACCGTACCTGATTGCCACCAATCTCAAACAGCTTGCGAAATAGCGTGATAGGGTAGCGTGACGTTGCATCGGCGCCCCAGTTAGCCAGGACGCACTCGTAGAGGTCGAAGTATTCCTGCCACTGTTCCCAGCAGTCGGCAACCAAAACTTTCAACTCGGCTCGAGCACCCTTTTTGACCTGCTTTCGTACGCTGTGGCGGTAGTTTTTCATCAGCGACTCCTCATCGCGAAAATCGCTGAGTCTCAAGATCTCGGTTGAGTCAGTCTTTACACGTGTCAGTTCGATCGATTGTTGGTCGGAAGCGTATGGGTTAATCCGCCAATAGGTGCCGCCGAGGTGCTTGCGTGCGTACTTGACGATTTCCAGGCTTTGGTCGCGACTTAGTGGCGCTGGGGCGATCCAGCCGCCCAGGCATCCCGCGGGCCCCATGTATCTAATATGGTGGAGGCCCCACATAACTGCTTGTTCGAGCATCGGCAATAGTGCCGTGGTCCCATCATCGAAGGTAAATTTATTGACGACAACTCGCGTGGACGAGTCAGGGGCTGCGAAACAACGATACCACTGAGGAGTGTGAAAGAAGGTTGCCACGGAGCACTCCCGCACTCTTGCAGTCCACTCATCGTCGGTTACCTGATGAGATACTTTCATTTTCATAGGAAGAAATCTTTTTGCATTCTCATCCGTAGTGGTATTTCAACTACGTCCTGTCAGGGTATTTAATGTCGATATTCCTGGTATTTGTGGGCTCGCTACGAATCGCTTCATAGGCGTCAATGTGGAACAAATAACTCAGTGCCCAGGACAAGACCATTCCTTCCGATATACATGTTGGGAAATTGGTCCAATCCGGCCATGAAATCGACAACATGGCGGGCAGTGCCAAAACCAGAATCGCCATAGTGATCAAGCAGAAAAATATTACGGCGAGGTTGGCGTGATACACCAAAAATCTCATATCAATGAGGAGTTTGTCAGGCAAAACGATCTCGTGGTGTAGTGAGTGATATGTCTGCCGATGGAAAAGGGAAATTCTATTCCGGCAACGGATAGAAATTTTAAACCGGGCTATTGAAACGAACAGAAAAGTACCAAAGAAGTCGCTTAGTGGTCAATGGCACAATCGGTGCGGGGGGCATGCTGCGAGAAGGGGCGCCTCTGTCCATTTGTTGAGAATTTAGCGAAAGCTTATCAAGTATTTTTGCGATTGAGGTATTAAAGGCCGAGGGATTGTTGGCTCGTGAGCTAAATATTTGCAAGAATTTTGACGATCGTTTTTCGAGATATTTGCCGGAACAGATGCGGGGTACTCGAAATCAGTGCGGGACCAGATACCGGTACCAATTATTTTGCTTCGTTCTTTGGTGAATCTATCAGGTGGATGTTTCAAGCTTGGCGCTGGGAAGGAGTGGGGCTTCTGAGCGATTGCATTATTTTGTGTAATTCGCCAAAAGCAATTGGGTTTAAAAAATGGATTGTGCAAAAGTAGAAAATTACGCCAAAGGGGACTTCAATTCCCAGCCTTTGAATCGAGTTGGCATTGGGGCTGATAACGAGATCAAGTGCAAAAATCGCGGCTGCCATCAATATAGCACTGATCAGATTTTGCTGTACGGCGGATACGACATCCCGGAATTTCATGCTAATCAGGCGTCCTGGGATTGAAAAATTAAACCAGGTAAGTGACCAAACTGCAGCCATATAGGCAATCGCCAAGCCCAGTAAACCCCACTGGATCCCGATTACAAATGCCAGGCAAATATAAATGCCAGCAACGACGCCCCAACGAAACATCCAGTCGGTGCGTCCTTTGACCTGGTATATCACTCCGGTCGTGGTACCAATTGATTGCGTAACACCGACCAGGCTTAACACATGTAGGACAGGAATGGAACCTATCCATTGCTCGCCGTACAGGACTAAGACAAACGGTTCCGCCAAAACAGACAGACCCAGACACATAGGAAAAGTAAACAGGGAGATGATGTTCAACGTGCGAAGATAAATCGCCCGTATCCTGTCATTGTCGTTTTGCACAGTTGACAAGCTGGCAAACATGACACGGCCAACGACGGCACCGACCTGCTGGACCACTTCTTTCATCAGATTGTAAGCGCGGGAATAAATACCTAACTCAAACGAGCCAAGCAATTTCGCAATTAGCGTATCGTCGGCGCGACGAATCCAGTAGTTGAAACTCGAAAATCCCAGCAGCCCCCATCCAAACTGCATAATCTCTCGGGCGGATGAACGCGAATAGTGTATTTTGGGCACCCACCGGATCAGTATCCAGCGCAGCAAGGTTGAAGTGACGACCCGCACGATTGAGGCGTACACGAGGGCAAAAACGCCACTGCCCATGATGGCCGCAGATATCCCAATTGCTCCACCAATCACAATGGCGATAAGATCGATAATCCCTAGCAAGCGGAAATCCAGGTTCCGTTGAAGAATCGCCCCATGAACCATGCCCAGCGAGGCTATGGCCGTGGTTGCCGCCGTCAATGAGACGATCGCCTGCAGTTCTTGCCGTTCAAAAAACAGGGCAATCAAAGGGCTGGTCGCGAGGATTAACAAAGAGGTTGTCAGACCAAATGCGGTGTTTAGCCAAAACGCCGTGCTCAGAGTCCTATCGTCGATCCCGGTTTTCTGCACAACTGCAGATGCAATTCCTCCCTCGGAAAGAATGTTCGCAAAACCAATAAAGATCATCGCGACAACCATTAACCCGAAGTCATCAGGTGTCAGAATTCTTGCCAGTACCACCGAGATGGAAAACTGAATCGCAAGCGCCAGAAATTGGGTTGCCGCCGCCCAACACGAGGCCCCAATGGTTCGACTTTTAAGGTCCTTTGACATCAGTAGCGTTTCGTCCAACTCATCAAATCACTATTGTCACAATCGTATTTGTGATGATTCAGACCATCTCTTTGACCAAATGATGAAACAGAGTCATTCTTGTTACATCGTTAGTCAGTTGCACGATCATGACAGCCCTAGGGACCATCCTATGCTCACCCGACGCAATCGATTTACCAACTATCCGATTTTGCCATTTTTATCAATATTTGTCGCAATCCAGACGATACTTGCAATTGACCGAAGGTGCCTGCGACAGATTTCTTATTCGGAAAGGTCAAGTGCCTTTTCGCAAAGCGCGTAGGAAAGCCCGTTGACTTAGCCTGAAAATTGTTGTTCAGCTAACGGATCGTCGCTGATCCAGCCTTGGTAAGTTCCTCGGGGAAGAAGTATCACAACTTTGTACAGTCGTCATTTGTCCAGGACGCGAAACGGCAATTAAGAATGTCGGCCGTCGTCAACTGTATTTTTCAGGCATTTATAATGATCGAGGCTATTCAAATAAATCCGAAAACAGGCAGGTGAATGAAACAAGGTTCCGTATTGGCAGTTTTGCCACGATAGTTGCCACTCGTCTTCGGAAGCTTCATCAACTGACCGAATTTTTATTCTGTTTGCCAATTTTCCCCCTAACCGAAGAAGCGCGATCGAAATTTAATGTCTTCGATCTGTCTTTAATTACTCGTCCCAAGCCGTCCCCATGAAATTTTCCCGACATCGGGGTTTTGTTTGCTTGCTGTCTGACTCGAGTTGTCTACGGCACGGAGGCTGGGAACAAATCACACCGTTTCTGATAAAAACGGTGATCTGCGACCTAAAAATGGTGTGAATCAAATCGAATCCACTGCCCTGTCATCTCCTATGCTTTGATCGCTTGCGTGACCGCTTTGATCACATCTTCCACGTCCCTATCAGAAAGTTTGGCTGAAATGGGCAAACTCACAGTCTGCCGGCCTATTTGCATGGCATGCGGATAGTCTTCAGGCTTCCAACCAAATGTCTCTTGATAGTAGGGATGTTCTGGGATGCTAAGATAATGGACACCAACACCGATCTTCGCTGCTGTCATCGCACTTAAGAACGCATCGCGGCTAATTCCACTTTCCTTTTCATCAATGAGGATGGTGTAGAGATGAAACGCATGTCGAGTATGGGGTTCAACTGATTCAGGGATTGCGATGGGCAGGGTATTGAATGTCTGGTTGTATTTTTGCCAGATGGTCTCCCGCCTCTTCCAACACTGTTCGACTCGCTTTAATTGGTGAATCCCGATGGCAGCCTGGATGTCCATCATATTGTATTTGAAGCCGCATTCCGTCACGAAGTAGTGTTTATATCCGGAGTCGCTGAAACGGCTCCAGGCGTCTTGGGACATGCCATGTAAAGCCAGGGTCTTGATTCGTGCGATGTCCTCGCTCTTTCGTGCGATTACCATCCCACCCTCCCCGGTAACGATGTTCTTCGTGACATAGAAGGAGAAGCAACCGAAGTCGCCGAAGGTCCCCGCCTTGCGTCCTTTATATTCGGTCTCGATGGCATGGGCACAATCTTCGATGACTTTGAGTTGATGACGTTCGGCGATATCCATGATCGCATCCATGTCGCATGGTCGCCCGGCAAAATGCACAGGTACGATGGCACGGGTTCGTGGTGTGATATGTCGCTCGATGTCATTTGGGTCAATGTTCATGGTGTACGCATCCACATCCGCAAGCACGGGGGTTGCTCCTGAATGGATTATCGCGTTGATCGTCGCGCAAAAAGTCAGGGCAGTGGTGATGACTTCATCTCCCCGGCCAAGTCCGGCCGCGAGTATACTGAGGTGCAGGGCGGCTGTGCAGGAGTTGACGGCGGCTGTGTACGGAATTCCCTTGTAATCTGCGAAATCTGTTTCGAATCGCGCCACCTTTGGCCCCGTCCCGAGCCAACCGGATCGCATGGAGGCCACGACTTCTGCTATTTCGTCTTCTTCGATCGCAGGGGCACCAAAGACTAGGAAAGAATCTCTATCCATATTGCTGAATATTACCTTATAGCTAAAATTTGGGTCTATGTATTCGCAAAGCTCTGAGTGTGAGCCACCGTTTTCGATTCATGAACATCAATCCTTGTCTCTTCCCAAAGTATATTGGATGGACCACTCTAGGCCTGACCACCAGGCGTTAGGGGGCGCTGAGAACAATTTCATGGATTTTCAATCAAGCGGAAGCCGTATCGAGTTCACCATACATAGCAGCGAGCCGCATGCCTTGCGTCGTGGCATTAAACTCTGCCTCAATGTGTTCTCGGCCTGCATTGCCCATAGGACCCCAGCGGTCGGGATGCTCGGCTAAATACTGGAGATGCCCAGCCAACGCAGTGACATCATGCTCTTCAGCCAACAATCCGGATACACCGTTCAGGACTACATTGGGAATGTCGCAATGTGTCGTAGCGACGACCGGCATGCCGGTGGCAGACATTTCGATGATGGACACGGGAGCGCCACCCTCCGTGTCGCCATCCTCGGCTGTTACGCTGGGTGAGAGGAATATATGATGTTTGTATGCTTCAGCAAACAGAACTGCATGAGATTGAAAACCTAGAAAGCGGACTCGCGTTGAGAGGTTGTAGTCGGCAATAATTTTTCGGATGCGTTCCTCTTCCACTAGGCTGCGAGACTCGCCGGTTGTTCCACCGATGACGGTGGCCTCCACTTGAACGGCACGATTTAATTCGCCTACGGCACGGAGTGCATCGGGTATGCCTTTTTTTTCCCGGAACGTTCCAGCAATGAGTATGCGTAGTGGCTCGCCTGGGGTTCGGTTCCGTGGATGATAGGCGATCTGATCTACTGCCACGCCAAGATGGTGGACCTGCACCTTGTCTTCTGGGCATCCCAATCGCACGATGCTCGACGCCATGTAGGGGCCTTCGCAGAAGACGCGATCCACCGAGGCGAAGAGTTCAGCGTAGCGGTGGTGCCAGCGCGGGTCAGTACGAGGGAGGCGATTGACATCGTGGCCGTAAAATGTGGCGACATGCTTTAGGCCGCCATGTTTGGCGATACCAATATCCTGCCATGCGATGTCCCCGAAATGCGAATGAACAATCTGCGCGCCTATACTTCTTGCTACTTGTAACTTGAACCCTGAGTAGTTACGTAGTCCAAGCTTGCGTAACCACCCTTCCCACTTTAATTTAAAGCCACGCCCTTGATAGATGGTATGCAATTTTTCAAACGGGAAATGTTCGAGATTTTCTCGCCTTTCGCTGACGGCATGGGAGCAAATGCTCAAAGGCAGATAGCAAATTTGGTTGTAGAGCCAGGTTTCCGTGAGGGGAAGCCAATTCTCGAGGGAATGCAATACAGTCAAACCAGAGCAATCAGCTACCGCAGTCGGCTCTGTCGCGCGCGGGGAAGACGAATCTTTTGTGGCTGTGATACTAAAGGGCATAGGAACGGCCGTCATGAATTTATTAGGGCCTCATTCGGATACTACGCACTTGCCGATATGGATGCATCCGATCTTGGTCCTCGTACTTCAAGTAAGTACGGGAAGAATTTTCCTGTACTGATTTTGACGGCTGTAAGTGGAGAGCTTTTTAGAATCGACTCGAGGCATTTGTTTGTGTGTCCAGTCTGCGAGTATGGTTGACAAGGTGGTAGATATTTCCTTTTTGCTAGATCCATCTGCGGTGTATCCGATTTCTTCGTCCTTAACTATTCGCCTAGCCTCCATCCCAACGGGTCCGAGAGCAAGAATGGGTCGCTCGGCTAACATATATTCAAATAGTTTCCCTGGTATGACCTCGTTGCTATCCTGTTCTTGCGTGTGCAAAAGCATCAGAATATCCATCTCATGCATTCGACGCAATGCCTCGTCGTGGGGCAAGTTTTTGTAGATCTCCAAACGCCCATTCAATCTCTTCCACCAATCTTCACTCAAATTAATGTCGCCGTAAAAAATAACTTTAATGGGAATTTGGCTCTCTTCTACGGCTTCGAGGAATGTCGTTGGATTTCGGTAAGACGTGGGAAGGTCACTGATTCCACCGAAATAACCGATCGTAATGGCGTCCGTCCTGGACAGTTTTTCCATGGGTTCAAGGGCCATTTTTTCATCGAAGCCATTCATGACCAATGTGGCTTTGGAGCTAACATTGAAAAACATGTTGTTCAGTTGGGAGAGGACAGGTGCCGATTGATAGGTAATGTGGTCGGCCACTTTGAGAGCAGAGGCTTCCATTCGTTGGCTGACCCAACGGCTGATTGGATTTTTGGGGGCGAATATACCCAGTGTGTTCCAGCTGTCCCTGTAATCAAATACGTAATTGATACGAGGTCCCATCCGTCTTTTGAGAAAGTAGCCAACAGCTTGCGTACTATGTGGGGGTGAACTAACCAAAATATTCCGGATGTTGAAACGCTCGGCGACCTCTTGCGCAGCGTTAGCAAGACTGTGTGCAAAAAGTATCCCTGTGTCAGGTATAATTAATGTGTGGGCTAAGGATAAGAAATTTTTTATTGCCCAGCCCCTGACATCACTTTTCCCACCTGTAGGAGTGCTACAGGTGGTCGACTGTTGTTTAATCCATTTGCGTGTGCTGTATCGCTGGAAGCGGTCCGGCACATAGTGAAGCTTGAACTGCCCAAGTGTCGATTCGTATCCGAACGTGCTAACCGGTTCTCCTTCGGCCGCAAGTATGTGTACTTCGTAGCCGCTGTCCACCAGAAAATCTCCTAGCTTTAGCATGCGCAAAACAGAGCCAACGGAATAGGCATAGGGCAGGAAATCGCGGATTATGATTAATATTCGTTTGGACATAACCTACCTTATAGTGTAGTGCCCTCTCGGAATCAAGCCACCAATGAAACCTGTTTCCGACCATATTGACGAGGCCTTCGGTACTTCAATGCTTGAGGCGGTCGGTCTTCGTTTTACCATTGCATCCAGCTGTTGATCTGCTTCGCCTCTTCAAATGTCTCAAACTCGTGTTGCCCGAGGACCTCTTCTTTGAAACTCCAAAAGAACAGCTCAAACAACCTATTTTGTTGCGGGGTATTGGGGGTCATAAACATTTGAGGTTAACGGTAGTCGCAACAAGCTTACCGAAGGTCTCGCTCTGGAAAATGAATCCATTATCACTTCCAAGGACCGGAGTGGCCGCGCAACAAGGCGGAGGGTGCGGAGACGAGGCAAACATGCCGCTTCAAGCGTCCGTTCCGCCTGCTGCGGGCGTCCTCGTAAGGCGAACCTATACCCTTAGTCTGACGGTCATGCCAATCGATCACGGCCGTCAAATGTCCCCAGCCGTTCTGCCTCCAGGGGATATGCCTCACATTCATGGGCCAGGGATATTACTGCACAAAAAGTGTTACTCAACAATATTGAACTTACTTCGTAAAGAAACTTCTTCGGGCAACGCAAATGAATCCGATGAGGGCAGTGCCAAGCAGCAAAATGGAAGGTGGGATGGGAGTAGGAGCAAATCCATCAATGATTCCCCTGACATCGAGAGAAGTCGAAGGCAGAATGAACTCTTGAATTCCCAGGCTTGTTTCACTCTTAATGATTGGCAAGTTGATGGTAGTGGAGTTCAATTTAGAATTAAAATTTCCTTCAGAACCTGTCCTCTCAAACGCCATCACTTCAAATGAACCTACCTTCCCATCGTTACTTTCAACTGTATCCTCAACAATGGAGGGATTATCGACTAACCCCAATGCCACATTAAAAGTGAGTAAAACAATAAGAACCGAAACTAAATAAAGGACAACCCTCAATTTTCGTTTCATGAAAATTCTCCAAATTTGTATAGCGCCAACAACAATAATAGAAATTAAAACAAGGTATCGCTCGTACCTAATCCGGCACTTCTTGATGCAGCCAATTCAATTTCCGGAGCGATCCCCTGCGAAAATGCATAAGAAATTCCCGGCCGTTAGACAAAACAATCGAATGTCCTGCACTGATTAAAAAACAGATTTAGAATCTGAACGAATTACCTACCTTGAGAATTACGTCGCAATATCGGGTAACACATCATCAGTTCTACAAGGATGTGAGTTGGAAAAGGTGGAGATGAATTGAGGAATATGAAAGACTGGTATGAAATGAAGATTGAATCCATTGCACTTATGAAAGTTAAAATTAAATGATATATAAGTTTAAATAATTAAGTGCAACTCCCGAACAAACATACACAAATCTAATCGCACAAAGCAACCATTAATTAAAAGGAACGGGCACTAACATAAAAACAAAGCAACATATATACCGAATAGGGAACCACGAAACCGTGCAAATAATTTCATATTAATAACATATAGTTATATATAAACTTTAGAAAAACTTACTTTAAAATACCCAAGTAATATGTATTAATAATATAACAGTAATACTACGTACAAATCACATTCACGCGATTAACTTCAGACATATGTCTAGCGTTTTCAATGTTTTTTGACCATCGTCGGGTAGATTTAAGCTGCGCAGGCTTATCCCTACAATTAACCATTTAGATCGCCCACAAAAAAAAATTCACGGTCGGAAGAGAATGCATATCTTAAGGAACGTCATCCGACAGTCGAATGATCGATTAAGTGACGGGTATCGAGACCATTAATCGAGGAATACATATACACAGCGAACATCATGTTGAGATGTCATCACCAGCATACGGTTGATCGCTATCGATCGTTGATGAAGGATTTGTATGTCCCAGGCAATCTGGGGATCAAACAGAATGTATGGTTCCGGCCTTACAGCATTATCATGTTTTCTGTATTTCCGGTTTCGTCGCGGCATCCGAGGTTTTTGACTGATGCGTCTCGAAGAGCGCGACCATTGTTGTGGAGGCAAAAGGCCCCAAAACCATTGACGCCCCGCCCGAACTCATTGCATTAGGTGGACGCAAGCCATGTAGGACGTACCAACTCGCGGAGCCTGTCCTGAGCCACGACGAAGGGCTCAGACAAGGTCCGTCGGTTGTTCTACCAAGGACTGTAACCTCAACTTCGATGTCCCGATTTAAGTCGCCTATGGCACGGAGTGCATCCAATATGCCTTTTTTCTCCGGGATCGTTCCAGCAATGAGTATGCGTAGTGGCTCGCCTGCGGTTCGGTTTCGTGGATGATAGGCGATCTGATCTACGGCCACGCCAAGATGGTGGACCTGAACCCTGTCTTCTGGGCATCCCAATCGCACGATGCTCGAAGGCAGATAAAAACGGTAGTTATCAATTTAGGAGACAATTCAGGTTAGTGCGTACTTGCGGGAATGGATGCATCGCAGCCGAATTCTTGTACATCAAGCAAATAGGGCAAAATTTTCCTGTATTGGTTTTGACGACTATAAGTGGAGAGTTTTTTTGCATCGACTACTGGCAGTCGCTTCTCCTTCCAATCTGAATATATAGTAAGCAGTGTTCTCTCTATTTCATTTTTATTTGAGGCATCTGCAGTGTATCCGATGCCTTCGTCCTCAACTATTCGCCTAGACTCCATTCCATTGGGTCCAAGAGCAAAAATGGGTCGCTCGGCTAACATATATTCAAATAGTTTCCCTGGAATCACCTCATCACTACCCTGTTCTTGCGAGTGCAAGAGCATCAAGATATCCATCTCACTCATTCGATGCAACGCCTCGTCGTGGGACACGTTTCCATAGATCTCAAGCTTTTCACCTAATCTCTTATCCCAATTCCCTCTGAGATTAATGTCACCGAAGAAGATGATCTTCATCGGAAGTTTGGTGGATTCTACAGCTTCAAAAAATGTTGTCGGATTACGGTAAGAAGAGGGAATGTCATTAATCGCGCCGAAATAGCCAATAGTGATTATATCCGTTCCTGTCTTTAGTGCTGAGGGCTCAATAGCCATTTTTTCGTCGAATCCATTCATAACCAATGTGGCTTTGGAGCTAACATTGAAGAACATGCTGTTGAGTTTTGTAAGCACCGGTGCAGACTGATAGGTGATGTGGTCGGCCGCCTTGAGAGCAGAGGCTTCCATTCGTTGGCTGATCCAACGGGTGACTGGATTTTTTTGGGCGAATATACCCAGGGTGTTCCAGCTGTCTCGATAATCTAAGATGTAATTAATACGAGGTCCCATCCGTTGCTTTAGAATGTATCCAACAGCTTGCGTGCTATGTGGTGGGGAACTGACAATCACGTTCCGTATATTGAAGCGTTCGGCGACCTCTTGCGCTGCGTCAGCAAGATTGTGGGCATAGAGGAGCCCTCCATCAGGAATAATACTTCTATAAGTATAGGCCAGCAGTCTTGTTTTTACCCATCTTGCCGCAGATTCTTTGGCCACTGTATCCGAATCCCTTGTGATGGTCTGTTGTCTGATCCAGAATCTGGTGGAGTATCGCTGGAAGCGGTCCGGCACATAGTGGAGCTTGAATCGGCTGAGTGTCGCATCGTATCCGAACGTGCTAACCGGTTCTCCTTCGGCCGCAAGTACGTGTACTTCGTAGCCTCTCTCCTCCAGAAAGTCTCCTAGCTTTAGCATGCGCAAAACGGAGCCGAGGGAATTTGCATAGGGCGGGAAATCGCGGGCTATGATTAAAATTCGTTTGGACATGACCCACGTTATATTGTAGTGCCCTCCCGGAATCAAGTTACCAATGAATTCTGTTTGAGGGTCTCCGAAGTATCTGGCTGTGCGATGGTATTGTCACCCTGGACAAAGATCCTTGGCTGCGCTCAGGATGACCATGGGGATAGGGCATCGGCAGGGATTCTCCCCGTGATCTCCGCCAGTCGGCAGAGACCCTCCTCCAGCCAACGCTTTATAGAGTTGCACCATCGACACCAAATGCATTCGATGGGTGGACGTGAGTGAGTTCGAATTCGGAAATGAACAGATCTCGTTTGATGAATTATGATTTTTTAAGCACTTGCTCTAAGTGCTCGACGATTCGCAGAGCCGCCTTGCCATCCCATTTTGGAGGGATGGACCCTTTTTTCCAACAATGGTCTCCTCGGTAATGCCTCCGCTGAGGGTGCTTCACATCCTTCCCTTCACTCTAACCCTAGCCCACAAAGGAGCGAGGGAACCTTGGGTGGCAATGCGCAGCCGACGGGCATCTGTAAAGAGGTTCGGAAACACGTTGCCGGACAGCAGCTTGGTCGTGCGTATGGTGTGGGACAGCATCAAACTTGATTGTTTAGGCTATCAGCGGAATTTCACGGCAGACCCCTTCCGCCTCCACAATGAGGGCGCCATGGTCTTCCGCCAATTGCTCGTTGGCATTCAATAATTCGATACCATAGACAGTGCCATCCGGCGCCATGTCGATGTTCATCTCATCGCTAACTTTAATGGTGGTGACTTGCTCCGTCTTTTCGTGCAAGCGCAGATACGCAATGTTGCATTTTGCATCATAGCTAAGCTTCATAGCCCCTCCCTGTTCAGAAGAATTTGACCATAACGGTAATGACCAGCCACCCATTCTCTTCGACCGCATACGCTTCGACCTGTTTCGTCGCATAGCGCTTTCCAGCCCACTCTCGATTAAACGGGAAGTTATGCCGGAATCCTATTCTGCCATATTTTGCGCCGAAGCGTTCGCCCCTTTTCACCGTGAGTGCAACTTCTTCCTCTGTTGCCCCGCGTTCATGCAAACGACTCTTGGCATGGGGGTGCAATCTGACCTCCAATTCAGTCCTCTTCCTGCGCCCACCATGCGCCATTCTCGTTTCGCTTAGAGACTCCGCGTCGAGCACAAAGTATGATTCGTCTCATATACTCACCAGCACTCGTTCCAGACACGCAACGATCCGCTCGGCCGTCTTGCCATCCCATTTTGGGGGGATGGACCCTTTTTTCCATTGGCCCGCTAACAATCGGGCCAGCGCCGGCGGCAGCTTGCTTGGATCAGTCCCAATGAGTTCGTTGGTTCCCATCGTAATGGTCTCGGGACGTTCCGTATTGTCACGCAACGTCAAGCACGGCACGCCCAAAACGGTGGTCTCCTCGGTAATACCTCCGGAATCGGTAATCACCCCACGAGCATGTTTTACCAGATAGTTGAATTCCAAATAGCCCAGTGGGTCGATGTAGTGCAGTTGTGGCGTCCGGGTGTCGAGTTCACGCAGACTCTTCGCCGTACGAGGATGAACAGGGAACACCACAGGTACCCCGCATGCGCCGTCGGCAATGGCATGCAACAGCTGTAGTAGCTGCTGATCCCCATCGACATTCGCTGGTCGATGCAGGGTCACCACAAAATAGTTGCCTGACTCAAGCTTGAGCGATTTCCAACAGTCCGGTGGACGCAAGCGCGACATCTGTTTGAGTAGGGTGTCAATCATCGTATTGCCAACAAAAAATATGCGGTCGTCTGTGATGCCGGATCGGCGAAGATTCTCGTTCGCCGTCTCGCTCGTGGTAAAAAACCAGTTGGTGAGAGAGTCGGTCACGACCCGATTGATCTCCTCCGGCATAGTCCAGTCGCTCGAGCGGATCCCGCCTTCAACATGCGCCACCGGCACCCCGAGTTTGCGGGCGACCATGGAACAAGCCATGGTCGATGTCACATCCCCAACCACCAGGCACAGGTCGCTCTTGTCCTTGAGCAACACCTGTTCATACGCCACCATGATGGCGGCGGTTTGTTCAGCTTGGGTCCCGGACCCGACTCCTAGATTGATATTCGGCTCTGGAATGTCCAGTTCCTCGAAGAAACTCCCCGACATGGTCCGGTCATAGTGCTGCCCCGTATGGATCAGGCGGAAGCGTAAGACCCCTCCCCGCATCTCGGCCGCCTTTAGGGCGTCGATAATGGGCGCAATTTTCATGAAATTGGGCCTCGCTCCGGCAATCAGGTCAATTCGTTTCATCCTGGAATCAAGAGCAAAAACAGGCTCCCCATTTGATGTGGCTGCCTCGCTCGGTCATGAGAGATTGTTTGGTGTGGGAGGAGAGGCGGTCTACAATTCATATACGCTATGCAGAGCAATTCTGTCTTCTTACGTTTTCTCACTTTTTTGATCAATTCGCGTGAGAGTGTTTAAACCCTTTCATGGAACCCTCTCCCATCGACCCGCTCAAGCGGGTTCCACGAAGATTCTCGATGAGTTTCCGCAATTAGCGCTTGGGTAGAGATCCTTCGCCGTTGATTTAGAAAGATCGATGACTTCCTGGAAAACTCTCTGGCAACCCATTATACATCTACTGCCCACCGAATACGATCCTGGAACTTCAAACTTCTCAGTTATGGTGCTGGCTTTGATGAACTGGAAATGGCAATGGCTCCTTCAGGAGATTCCGGGGACCATCCTCCACCCAACGCTTTATAGAGTTGCACCATCGACACCAAATGCAAACGATGAGTGGACGTGAGTTCGAGTTCGGCATCGAACAAATCTCGTTTGGCGATGAGCACATCTACATAACTGGTCAGGCCGCCTTTATAGCGAAGATCGGCCAAATGCAATGCCGACCGGAGAGCCGTCACCTGTTCCTGCTGGGCAATCCGTTGGGACTCGGCCGTGCGCACGGCCACCAGGGCATCCTCTACTTCTTGGAATGCCACAAGAATGGTCTGCTCGTATTGCGCCAACACCTGCTTCGCCTGAGCAACCACGGCTTCTTGTTGAAACCCCAAAATTTGGGCATTGAACACCGGACCGGTGAGTCCCAGGCCGGCTTGTCCAAACTCACTGCCTGAACTGACCAGACTCGAAAGTTGGGGGCTGGCGAGACCAAGAATACCCGTAATCGAGAACTTGGGAAACCGTTCCGCTTTCGCGACCCCAATACGGGCGGTCGCCGCGGCCAGTTCGTGTTCGGCTTGTACGATATCCGGACGCCGCTGAAGCAATTCCGAAGGGAGGCCGGGCGGGACTGTTGGCGGAAAAATCTGCTCAGTGAGAATCCGGCCTCGAGGAATCCTAAAGGGGTTCCGGCCAAGGAATACACTCAGTTCATTTTCCTTCTGCACCATGAGCCGCTCGAATTGTGCGACCCGGGCCGCCGCATTGGCCCGTTCCGCCTCAAATTGATCGGCATCGAGTCTCGAACTTACCCCTTGTCTTAATCGCGCACGGGCAATTTTCACCGATTCTTCCCACGAACCAAGCGTGCGTTTGGCAATGTCCAACTGCATGTCGAATTGCAACAGATCCAAATACGCTCCCGCCACACCACTGACCAACTGAAGGATGACGGCCCGTCGATTTTCTTCGCGGGCAAGCAGATCGCCAAACGCCGCTTCATTTGACCGACGAATGCGTCCCCAGATATCAATCTCCCAATTCAAATTCCCGATTCCAAAAAAACTAAAATTGCTGGGAAAGCCCTGTACGGCAAAACCCCCAAACTTCCCTAAGACCGGAGCATTGAGTTGCGTGCTTAATTGAGGCGCAAAATCCATGCGTTCGATGAACACGCGAGCTTGAAATTCTTCGACACTGGCGGCAGCTTCCTGAAGATTTTTATTTTCCTCCAACGCCACACGAATGAGTTTTTGCAATTCCTCATCGTGCAGTAATTCCCACCAGGGAAGATTGGCGATCGATTCCCCTTCGGTTTCAGACATGCGAAACTGGTCGGCCGTTTTGATATCGGGCCGTGAGTAGTCCGGTCCCATGGCGCAGGCCATAAGCAACACGGCCGATAAGAAGAGGCCACAGACCGAACGCATGTTACGATTCTCCATCCAGGACAGACTCGTTCAGATCCTCAGCGGGAGAGGACGCAGACCTCCTCCGCATTCGTTGAGCGAGCCTCCTGATCAGCACAAAAAACAACGGCACAAAAAAGATCGCTAAAAATGTTGCCGCCAACATTCCGCCGAAGACGCCTGTTCCGATGGACTGACGACTGGCCGCACCTGCACCGGACGCAATCACCAAGGGCACCACGCCCAAAATAAACGCCATAGACGTCATAATGATCGGCCGGAAGCGAAGACGGACGGCCTCTAAGGCTGCCTCCACCAGCGGCATCCCTCCCTCGTAGCGATGATTCGCAAATTCGACAATGAGAATCGCGTTTCGTGCCGCAAGGCCGATTAAGGTCACTAAGCCGATTTGAAAGTAGATATCATTGCTCAACCCCCGAATCCAGACGGCAGATAGAGCCCCGAAGAGACCGAACGGCACGGCCAGAATCACCGCAAAGGGCACCGACCAACTTTCGTAGAGGGCGGCAAGCACCAGGAACACCATCAACAGACCAAAGGCAAAGGCAAAGATGGACTCCGTGCCGGTCTTCCGTTCCTGATAGGAAATCCCGCTCCAATCGATATCGTACCCTTGTGGTATCAGAATTTCTTGCGCCAGTCGTTCCAACGCATCAAGGGCGGCCCCTGAACTATACCCCGGAGCCGCAGCACCCAAAACGGAAGCGGTATTAAATCCGTTGAAATGCGTCACGGTATCCGGCCCGCTCGTAAATTCCGTACTGACCACCGCATCCAGCGGAATCATCGTCGAGCCTTTGGCATTCCTGGCCCGCACATAAATTTTCGAAATATCATCCGGACTCGATCTAAACTCCGGCAAGGCCTCAGTCTGCACCCGATAGACCCGTCCGAATTTAATAAAATCGTTAATGTAGAGATTGCCGAAATAGGCTTGCAACGTATCGAATACTTCGGAAATGGGGACACCCAGAGCTTTGGCTCGTTCGCGATCGACCCGGGCATACAGTCGCGGTGCCGTCACGCGAAAACTGGTACCGATCGCACCAATGGCCGGATCTTGTTGCGCCTTGGTCACAAATTGTTGTGTGATCTCAGCAAATTGTTTGAAATCCCCACCGCTCGGATCCTGTAATTGTAGTGAAAATCCTCCGGTGGCCCCCAACCCCCGGATAGAGGGCGCATTAAAGGCCAGGATCAATGCTTCAGGAATTTCGGCAAACTTCTTGAAGGCGTTTCCAATCAACGCTTTCACATGTTGCTCAGGTCTGGTGCGGTCATCCCAGTGATGGAGGGGGACAAACATCGTCGCTTGATTCGCCCCTCGAGTATTAAACACAAAGTTCTGTCCGGCCAGGGCATCCGTTGAATGCACCTCAGGCACGGAAAGAAAATAACTTTCCACCTTTTTGAGGACTTCAATCGTGCGTTGCTTGGAGGCACCATCCGGCAATTGAATGATCGAAATAAAGTATCCCTGATCTTCTTCGGGCAAAAAACTGGATGGCAAGGATTGCAACAGTCCCCAGCTGACAAAAAGCAGGACCCCAAAGATCGCAAGCGACAGCACCGCATGCTTGAGAATGGAGCCAACCGTCCCCACATATCGATTCTGCGTCCAATCAAATCCGTCATTGAATTTCTTCCAAAACCGGTTCTCCCCTTCCTGATCCGGCTTGAGAATTAACGCACAGAGCGCAGGGCTTAAGGTCAGCGCCACAACGCCGGAAAGGACCACAGCCAGCGTGATGGTGATCGCAAATTGCTGATAGAGTTCTCCGGTAATACCTCCCAGAAACGCCACCGGCAGGAATACGGCCGCCAGCACGACGACCAGCGCAATGACCGGTCCGGTCACTTCCGTCATGGCCAGCTTCGCGGCTTCCTTTGGCGGGCGTCCGTTCTGAATATGACGGGCGACGTTTTCCACCACCACAATGGCATCATCCACCACAATCCCGATGGCCAACACCATGCCGAACAGGGTCAAGGTATTTATAGAAAATCCCAGGGCGACCATCCCCGCAAACGTGCCGATCAGTGACACCGGAACAGCCACCGCAGGAATGACCGTGGCACGCCAGCTTTGAAGAAAGAGGTAGACCACCAGAATGACCAGGATCAAGGCTTCACCCAGGGTCTTCACCACTTGTTGAATGGAAACCTCAATGAATCGGGTCGTATCGTACGGGATGTCGTATGAGACTCCAGCCGGAAAAATATTTGTGAGGCTCTTCATCTCGTCCTTGATTCGTTTCATGGTTTCAAGGGCATTGGCTCCCGGGGACAGAAAGGTCAACAGAAAGACATTCGGCTTCCCATTCCACCGGCCCTCAAGGTCATAGGACTGCGCGCCCAGTTCGACTGTGGCCACTTCGCCGAGACGCACCATGGACCCATCCGGATAGGCCCGGACAATCATCTCCTCAAATTCTTTGGCCTCGCTCATTCGTCCTTGCGTGATCACGGGAATAGTCATCTCAGTTCCACTGGGGGCAGGCTCACGTCCGATCCGACCGGCTGGAAAATCCCGGTTTTGTTCCCGCACGACATTCGCAATGTCGGTGGGCGTCACATCCATTTGCGCCATACGAATGGGGTCCAAAATAAGACGCATGGAATAATTCTGTCCTCCGAAGATCATCGCATCCCCCACTCCGGGAAGCCGTTTGATGTTGTCCACAATCCGGAGAATCGCAAAATTGGAGAGGAAGACCGTATCCTGACGAGGATCACTGGAACTCAACGCCACCACCGCAAGTAGATCCGGAGACACTTTCTTGACGGTGATACCCTGCCGGACCACTTCCGGCGGAAGCTGGGGTTCGGCCAGACGTTGGCGGTTCTGAGTTTGGACCTGTGCGATATCGACATCGGTCCCGATTTCAAAGGTCAATCGGATGGTCATATGACCATCGTTGGTACTTGAGGAATCGTAATACAGGAGATTGTCGATGCCGGGGAGTTGCACCTCAATCGGCCGCGCCACGGCTTCGGCCACGACTTCTGCACTGGCACCGGGATAGTCGGCTTCAATCTGGACTACGGGCGGAGTGATTTCCGGAAATTGGGCGATGGGAAGAACCTGGAGAGACACCAGTCCTACCACCACAATCACAATGGAAATGACCGTGGCAAAAATAGGACGGTCGATAAAAAAATGAGAACTCATGTGTTCTCCTGCGTGGCTACAGGAGGTGTCGGACTCTCATGGCCCGGGCTTTCCGATGTGGCCTCACCATTCCGGAACGGCACTGGATTGACCTGCATTCCCGGTTGAATCCGATGAAACCCTTCGACAACGATTTGCTCTCCCGGCTGAAGGCCTTCTTCAATGAGCCAATCGCCGCCACGCCAACCACTGGCATCCACTTCACGCACTTCGATTTTATCGTCGGGTCCAATCACATTCACAAACGTGCCTTTCGGACCTTGTTGAACCGCACGCTGAGGAATCAAAATCGCATCGGTCCGGATATATCCCTTCAGCCGGATACGGACGAATTGTCCGGGATACAAATAGGATTTACCGGGAGAAAGATCGGCCTCAGGATTGGGAAAGGCAAAACGGCCCTGTAAGGTCCCCGTCTCCGACCGGATGGCCACATCGGCAAAATCCAACTTACCTTCGTGGGGATAGACACTGCCATCTGCAAACGTCATGACTCCGCGTAATTGAAAGAGATCGGGCCTCTGGACTCTGTTGGCCGCCAGTTCACGCCTCCGTCGCAACAAATAGGTTTCCGGAACCGATACATTCACATACATGGGATCCAACTGGTCGATGGTGGTCAGCAGATCTGTCTGGGCAGACACCAGACGTCCTGCATAAAATCGACTTTTCGAAATACGTCCCCCGATCGGGGCGACGATCAGGGTATTACTCAGGTCAAACCTGGACTTGACCAAATCGCCCTGCGCCGCTTCCAAAGAGGCTTTGGCGGCTAATCCTTCCGCCACAGCATCGTCCACATCCTTTTGACTGACCGCTTGTTCTTCCAGGAGAGGTTCGACGCGAGCAAAGTCCTGCCTCGCTTGTACCAGTCGAGCCTGCGCTTGTGTCACCTTGGCTTTGGCGCTCAGATACGCCGCTTTAAAGGGCACGGGGTCAATGAGATACAGCCGGTCACCTTGCTTGACATTCCTGCCTTCGGTGAAAAACACCTTCTTAATGATGCCTGTCACCTGTGACCGGATCTCCACCGGGCGAAAGGCCTCGGTTTGTCCAATGAATTCCGGTTCATCAGGGAGATCCTGTGTGGTCACCGTCACCACTTCCACCATCGGCGGTGGAGGATCCGGAGGAGAGGTCGCTCCCTGGCCACATCCTGCAAGAAGAATCAGCAATAATCCGACACTCCTCCGAACCACAGCGTTCCCATTGCCAAAGTGCGCTGAAACGAGCCTGAGTATGGCTGCATTCATCTGGTTGGTTCCCACCAATTCCGGTTAATTCCATTCACGGCATTCATGCCGGAATTTTCAAATTGTGCTGTTCTCTGAATGATTGGCTCATCCATAAAGGTTGTCTTCCTTGTCTTCATTGCAGGGCATCATCATCTTTAAATGTATAGACGAAAGTTCGCCACTAATATTACGGCCGAACAAAACTTTCCACGAGTTTCTTCAATCAAGGAGCTCGAATATCGGCTTACTCAAGTCGCCCCATCCTTCCCGCACGGTAATCGTTCACAGCCTGCACGAGTTCTTCCTCCGTGTTCATGACAAAGGGACCCATGCGCGCGACCGGTTCCAAAATCGGTTCTCCACTCAGCACCAACAACCTTGTCTCCTCCGTGGCCTCAAGATCCACCTGCGTCCCCTGCGGGTCACAGAGAGCCATTTCGGCCTCCCCGACTTTTTGTGATCCATTCAAAACCAATCCTCCACTCAACACAAAAAAGCCGGTATTATAGCCAACTGGAAGACTGAGCTCACTACGATGTCCGGCAACCAATTTCAAATCATACAGGTGCACGGGGGTGAACGTCTTGGCCGGACCTTTGAGTCCCTCATATTCCCCGGCAATTACACGGAGCACACCGCTTTGTTCCCCAAGATTGGCTTGAGGAATGTCTTCATTGAGCAGGGTTTGGTACCGGGGCGCGCTCATTTTTAATGACTTGGGAAGATTGACCCAGAGTTGAATCATCTGTAGCGTGCCGCCCTCCCTGGCCCAGGCTAACTCATGAAGTTCTTCATGGACCACACCCGACGCCGCCGTCATCCATTGCACATCACCCGGTCCGATGGTTCCTCCGTTTCCGGCTGAATCGCGATGCGCGACTTTTCCCTGATAGACAATGGTCACGGTCTCAAACCCACGATGAGGATGCTCTCCGACACCCAGCCGTTGATTCGTAGGAGGGAACGATGCCGGCCCCGCATAATCCAAGAGCAGAAAGGGACTGATCTCTTCGGTCAGATTTTGGCTTGGAAAGATATTCCGTACCGGAAACCCGTCCCCTACCATGTGGGTGGACCCCGGCTTATAGATTCCTGTCACCGATTTCATCTGCGTCATGGTGGACTCCTTTCTTCACACGTTTCCTCAACGTCTTCTTTACACGAACGCGTGATTTCCTCAACGTAGGCCCGGGTCAGACAGCCGGAAGAGAGAAAAACGGCTCCCTGCTGAAAGACCCGTTTCAAAAATGCCTTCCCTTCCTGATCCAAAAACGTCACCCCCCGCAGATCCAGTCGACGTGGTCGACCCGGATTCTCCGCGCAAATCTCCCGCCAACACCGTTCAGCTTCGATAACGGCGGGCCCGGCAAGACGGCCCTCCAACTGTAAGGTGATCATCGTGTCATCTATGTGCGTGGTGACTCGAATCATAACCTCATTCCTTATCAACACCGTTGAGATCCGGGGATCTGAATCTCTTAGACTCCATGGCCTTGTGCGCGTTACAGGTTCGTAGGCATTTGTGTTTCAGATCACAGGGATTCTTTACCCATGATAAAAATCTTCTCGGATGACTTTTCCATCCTTCCAGGTTTGAACGGCTACCTGCTGCATTTTCACGCGGTTTCCCCCTTTAAAGGTCAAATCAAACGTCCATTCCACGGCGGCATGATTTCCGTCAACGATCGTCCGTCCGACCTGGGCCCCATGGAACTCCTGAACATTATCTAAAAACTGTTGTTCATATTCCCGATTAGCCGCTTTTCCGACTCGTTCGTCCTTTAGGTTTTCGCTCATCACCACGTTATCAGCGTAGTACTTGTCAAATGTCTCCAAAAGTTTTCCGGCCAAAATCCCATCGATCACAGCTTGAACATGTTGTTGAATACTCATCATCCCTACTCCTTTCAATGAATAAAAATTGACGGTTCATACCTCGAGTTGAAACGTTGATTGAGTAATTGATTCATGCACCCTCACTCTTATGCTGCCCCGATAGGAATGAGCGCTCCATTCAGCGCCTCCGCCTCATCAGAGGCAAGGAAAACCAGCAGCGCGGCAATGGCTTCCGGCTTCACCCATTGGTTGGGATCGGCGTCAGGCATGCTTTCTCGATTAGCCGGCGTATCAATGGTGGATGGCAGCACCCCGTTCACCTTCACGCCTGAACCGGCTAACTCAAGAGCCAGCACTTTGATCAGAGCCAGAAGGCCCGACTTTGAGACAATATACGCACCGGCTCCAGAAAAAGGTTCAACAGCGGCCTGAGCGGCCATATGAATGATCCGACCAGCGCCTTGTTTGCTCATCAGGCGAGTCGCCTCCCTCGACAACAAAAAGGCCGAGGTCAAATTGAGGGAGAGCATTCGGGACCACGCGGATGCGTCCGTTTCGGCAAGGCGACCCATGGCAAACCCGCCAACAAGATTGATCAAGCAATCAATGCGTGTGGTTTTTTGCACGGCCTCCTTCATGAGGCGCTGAACCTCAACCTCATCGGTGACATCCGCTGAAATGCCCAGCAGCCCTTCCGGAAGTTTCCCGGGAAATTCCCGGCCCACGACCATCACCTTGGCACCCGCCTGAGAGAATGCTTTGGTCACCGCCTGGCCCAGGCCACCCGATGCCCCTGTGATCATGACAACTTTTCCATTGAGGGAACCCATTATTGAACTCCTTTTTCGTCTCTCTGCTTTTTTATTGTTCCACTTTCATCTGCATCAGAAGATGAGCCCGATCTCCCACCATCCGGTAAAAGATCGAGCCACATCATTATTCACATCCCCCTCGTTACTCGTGAGTTTTCCCTTTGGCATTGATGCTTTTTTCGTCATGCGAAGCACGATGCAGATCAATAACGGTGCCGCCTTCATTCACTTCAACCGTCACCATGGCACCTTCTTCGATGGGCTTGGTTTTGATCTCCAGCCGACCAAGCGGAAACACTTTCTCGCCCTCGGAAGTTTCCAGTTTGATTTCCTTGTTCATTTTCCCCATATACACCAACTTCCCGGTATAGAAGTGATGGATGCCTTCCTCGCCTTTGGGATGGGCCTCGATGACGGCGTTGTTCTCATCCAGCACCAGGGTTACTTCGTCTCCCACCTTGGGGACCGCGTGGCCATGCCGATGAGATGCATTCTCGGTCAGAGTATAGTTCCCGGTGGGCGTTTTAACCGTGAGAATCCCACCTTTCTCCGTTGTTACGACTCCGGTGACCTGCTTGTGTCCATGGCTGACGCCCTTGGAGTCCGCGTGCCCGATACCGGACATAAGAAAAACCATGCCCATTACCGCTGATAACATCATCACGTGAATATTCATTGTACGGTTCATCATTTCCTCCTTTATGGTTGTTGAGATAACCCTGTTGCTATCCTGACGGATTTTGCCCATATTCATTTCTTGACTCCTTTCCATAATGATTCATTTCCTTTCCTAATATTTTGATTAACCCTGCTACGCTTAGGCTGCCGCAGTCCGGCGAGTCCCATCAGCGTGGGTTGAATCCTGCGGTGAAAGCCACGTGCCAATCACCTGATCAACCGACCACTTCCCGCCGCCCGTCACCATTAATGAAAGCCCCATGCCAATGACGAGCAGGTGATACTCGAATCCTTCGCCGGCCTGTTGGCCAAACCAGTTCATGAAAAACCCGTTCGACCAGTGCACCGTGGCGATCGCCCCCAACATGATGATGCTCAAACTGGCTGCGGTGAACCGCGTCATGAATCCCGCGGCCAGTGCAAGCGCGCCAACCGATTCTCCCATAATAACCAGAAAGGCAATCACCCAGGGCAGACCCATCTGCTGGATAAAGAATCCCATGGTGCCCTCAAACCCGTTTCCGCCATACCATCCCAGCAGCTTTTGCGCCCCATGAGGAAAAATGACCAGCGCCAACATCACTCGTAAAATCACCGGTGCCCACCGCTCTTCTGTTTGAAATAATGTTTTCATGGCTTGCTCTCCTTTGTGAATGAATAAATGTGTGTGGTTTGTCATGGTTTGTTCCAACGAAAGCTTTGTTGAACTCTTACCTAGACATATGGCAAGAGCCGTTCCAGCTTGCCGGATTGTAAAATACTCACATAACTCATTGAATGAATGAGTTTTTTTCGAAATGATCGGAAGGCTCAGCAGGCGGGTGTCGAATCAAAAATGACGACATATCGACTCGTGTCGAAGGGACGACATGAAGACGAGGGGGGATGCTTATGCAGACGGGATTTGCATGGAACTCTCTTTGGCTCCAGCTGAAGAATTGCGGGGAGAGAGAAGGAGAGGATTGGTTATGCCCTAGAGTGTGTAGCGAGAGTCCAGCGTGGCGGCCTTGTTTAGATGACTCCTAGCTGATGACGGACAGGAGTAACGAAAAAGAGCACAGGGGCAATGAAGTTCAGTTTTGTCAGCGATAGAGTGATCCGCCGGGTTGGATGTTCAACGAGGCCGTTATGTCCCAAGCAAGCATTTCTCTGGCTGATCATTTCTTTCATAAAATCGGGCTTCGATCGCATTTCCTTCAGGGTCGGTGAAATAGATTGAGGTTCCCGATCCCCGCGCTCCCCACCGTTGGACAGGCCCTTCGCTGATGGCAATCTTATGATCACGAAGTCGGCCCTGTAAGTCTTCCCAATCCTTTTTGGTGAGTGAAAGACAAAAGTGATTCAGGTTGCGGAATCCTTGCCCCGCCGAGACATTCTGCTCCCACAACTTCCTGGGAAATAAGTCGATGACGGTGTTTTGATTGATGCGAACAGAAGGAAACGGCGCGTTCCCGGCACGATAGGCTTCCAGGCGCTCTGCCTGTAACATCAAAATGTTTGTGTAGAAATCGATGATGATTTCATCATCTTCAATATTCAGCACAATGTGATCGAGAAATCCTTGCATATAACTTCTCCACGGTTGGCTACACACAATTAGGACGGGCGGGAAATTCCAAGTTTTTTCATTTTTGAGATCAGCGTGGTGCGTTTCATCCCCAGCCGTGCCGCCGTACCTGAAGCGCCGCCGATCACCCATTTGGTATCGTGCAGCGCACGGAGGATGTGATCCCGTTCCGCTCCTTCTAATGTTGCCATGGGCTGAGTCGACCGCTGAACGCCAGCTTTGAGGTCCAATAACGGCACAGCCAGCTCGGACCCTTGGGATAGAATAACCGCGCGCTCAATCAGGTTTTCCAGTTCACGGATATTCCCCGGCCAGGGATAGCCTGCCAGACGTTCCATCGTCCTGGTCGGAATGGTTTCGATTGGCTTTTTCATCCTGGTGGCATACCGCTGGGTAAAATACCGCACGAGAATCGGGATATCCTCTTGCCGGTCGCGAAGGGGCGGAATCGTGATCGGAAAGACATTCAACCGGTAATACAAGTCACTACGGAATTCCCCGGCATCCACCATCTGCATTAAATCGCGGTTAGTGGCCGCCGCCAGACGAACATCCACACGGATGGTGCGCGTCCCGCCCAGCCGTTCAAACTCCTGTTCCTGGAGCACCCGGAGCAACTTGGATTGCAATTCCAACGGCACTTCCCCGATTTCGTCCAGGAAAATGGTGCCGCGATGGGCAAGCTCAAAGCGCCCGACCTTTTGAGAAATCGCCCCCGTAAAGGCCCCTTTTTCGTGGCCGAATAGTTCACTTTCCAACAGACCCGTGGGAATGGCCGCACAGTTAATTTTCACAAAGGCCTGGTCTTTTCGGGTGCTGAGTTGGTGAAGGGCCCGGGCAATGAGTTCCTTACCGGTTCCCGTCTCGCCAAGGACCAGCACGGTCGAATCGGTCGGGGCGACAATTCCCAATTGTTGGAGGACACGCTTTAAGCCCGGGCTCTCCCCGACAATTTCCTCGAAGTTGGTTTCTGTCCGGATTTCATCCCGGAGATACACATTCTCCTTTTCCAGCTTTTCTTTTAATTCGGTAATTTCCCGATAGGCAAGGGCATTATCGAGCGCAATCGCCACTTGTCCGGCGACTTGCGTGAGCAGGTCGGCATCCGCCGTGGAAAAAGCCGAGGGACGGGTGCTGCCGACATTCAATGTTCCCAAGACCCGATCGGGCAGCATGAGGGGCACACAGCACCCGGATTTCACTCCCTCTGCGATCAACTGTCTGGCGGTATCGGAATGAAATGGTTGCAGATCGGCTTCGTGCCAACACACCGTTTTTCGTGATCGGAACGCTTCTCCGGCCGGCGTGTCATCAAGGGCAATGGAATAGCTTCCCCCCAACAAGCCTTTTCCTGAAGGAAAATTCAGCACCTGTCGACGGAAGTTCTTCGCATCGGCATTATAGAAATATAAGCTGGTGGCTTCATGCGGAATCACCCGTCGCAAGGACGTGACCATGGTGGCAAACAAATCCCCAAATTCCAGTTTGGATACCACTGCGTTGTTGACGTCCAACAGGACTTGCAAACGATCCCGCTCGCGGCACAATTCCTCCTGATGCAGGACATTGTCCACGGCAACCGCCACCTGCCTGGCGACCTGAAGCAGAAACGTCAATTCCGAATCCTGGTAGGTTCCCTTTTCCACGCTCGCGAAGTCGAGTGCTCCCAGACGGCGTAATGCGGTCGTCAACGGGACCGTACAGATAGACTGCACCCCGTCTTCGAGCATTAACGGGAGCACTGTGGGAAACCGGGAGTCCTGAGTCAGGTCGGAAATAATCAACGGCTGCTGGGTTTGCCACACCCAGCCACTGGGATGGGCATCCAAAGCCCACTCTTTCCCGCCCTGAATATCCGCAGGAATATTGGCCTGAATAATATAATCCTGGATGGTGTTCCGCTCGGGCCGATGGAGAGCCAGCCCGATGAAATTGAGCGGGACGATGCGGGGAAGTCGTTGAGCCAGATCCTGTAACAGGGTGGTCAGGTCCCGATGGGCCGCGATTGATTCTGATACCTGCAGCAGAGCGTGGGAACGCGGATCAAGATCTCCGGAAACCGACTGAGTCCGTTCATTCATAGGACAACAGTATCGCCGATTCCGTATATCAAAAAAAAGTCACCCTGCCCCCGGTTGCCTCCTGCGATCAGGAGGCACTCGTCGGTGAGGCAAATGTAATTCCAATGTCCTGGACCTCCCGGTAGGGAAGAAGCCAGACCAAGGATTCATCATGCAGATCTCCGACTTGAATACGATTGCCCCAGGGATCCCGGAAATCACATCGAAAATCCGGATGGACCTCCAGGCCGTATTTCTTGGTGATTTTCTCACGCACTTCCTGCACCTGAGCGTCATCCCGGACCATAATGCCAAAATGTTTGGTGCGATCCGGTTGGAGGGTTTTCACTTCAAAGATTGCCAAAAACTGATGCTCTCCCATTTTGCACCAGGCAGCCCCCTCACCGCCTCGTAGCATCTCAAGATTGAAGACATCGGCATAAAACTCGACGGCTTTCTGCGCATCGTCAACTTCAATCACGACATGATTAACTCCATAGACGTGTACCGGCATAACGATTGCTCCTTCCTCTATTTTTTGGTGATGATGACCCGTTCATTGGATGCAGGGATATCCTGCATGATGCTCTTGCCAAATCCGGCATGACGGAACATGCGGTCATATTCACTGAAGACATAGGCATCCCCGGCCGGCGTGGTGGCCAACATAATCAAGCAGAACTCCGCCATCGGCGCCGGAGAAATGCGATCTTCATTGGGAATAAATTCCAGTGTGATTACAGACCCTCCCGGCTTGAGTGAGCTATACACCTTCCTCAAAAACGCGTCACAGGTGGGGACATCGAAGTGATGCAGAAAATTCGTGAGAAGGATCACGTCATAGTCTTTCTCGAATTCCACCTCAAAGGCACTCCCCGGCAATTCATGAAATCGTTTGGTAACGCCGGCTGCCTGCGCATTCTCTCTGGCCACCGTCAACACATTGGGCCAGTCCTGAGCCGTAATGTCCGCCTCCGGGATTGTGCGGGCGATTTCGATGCCGAACACCCCATGACCGGCTGCCACATCCAAAACTTTCCGGGTACCCGGGGCTTCCTGCTTCACCCAATTGGCAATCCACTCAGCCGGACCTTTCATTAACGGAACCATAGACCGCGCAAACGTCACCCAATCCGGATGTTCCGGTGCCAGGGTTCCTTTCTCCCCGACCACTGTTCCCCCTTTTCGAACGGCACCAGTGAGCTGTTTAAATCCTTCCACCAGAGGAGATGACAACATAAAGTTCAGCGTTGGCCCTAAATACGCAGCCGACGTCTTCGTTAAAAATAACTCCGAATCAGGAGTCAACTGATATTCCTCCCCCTGTTTGGTCAGAAAACCTCCCACGGTTAGATAATCTCCCAACATTCTCAGCCCTCGTTCAGCACCTCCACATCGGGTAGCTAAGGCCTTTGGGGTGCGATGGCCTTCCGCGATGGCCGAAAACAGTTCCAGTTCAATAGCGGATTTCAGAGCTGCCGTTCGCATATGCCCATTGACGGTTTGAAAAAACAATGCCGGTGAAGGTCCTTCAGTAGGTTTGGTTGTTGCCATGCTATGCTCCTATCTTTGAAACTATCTTCTTAATAAGGGTCTTCCAGGTTTAGTGTAATTCAACATATCTGACAACGCTTGAGACCATGTTTACAGACGTTTAAGTGTCTACACATTCCTCCCCTTTGTAAGGGGAGGCTAGGTGGGGTAGAGATTCAGCCATGTGCCCATATCAGAGGACCAACAGCCCTTGCGACAAATTAACATCTAGCCTTTCTACCTCCCCTTGCCCCTCCTTACAAAGGAGGGGGGTCTCGGGAATTCCTGTTGCTCAAACAATCCACACGATTTTCTTAAGATCTCTCCTATAATAAATGCGTGGGAATTGCCACGCTCCCTCGAATAGCCCTGTATCTCAGGGCTGTGTGCCCCCATCCGTACGACGACGAACAACAACCGGGGAAGATTACAACGCCAGGGGTTTGATCGGTGCCAGCACCAATGTCGGGTCGTGCTTCCAATCCACCTCCGGCGCATCGACATAAAGTTCCACTTCGTTCCCATCGGGATCATGAAGATAGAGACTTTGACTTACGGTATGGTCACTCATACCCCCAATGGTGATACCGGCCCGTTCCAGGTCACGTTTGGCAGCCCGAAGGTCATCCAGACTCTCTCCAACTTTTATGCCAATGTGATAGAGGCCACGCCTCCTTCCTGAAGGCGGTCCTGGAACATCGCCGACTTCAATCAACAGGAGTTCATGATGAGTCCGGCCAGAAGAAAGCGCCGCCGCTTTCCCTCCGAAAATCTTTCCGACTTCCTGAAACCCCACCACATCACGATAGAATTTCAAAGACTGTTCGAGGTTTTTGACGTAAAACACCACATGTCCTAAATATTGGGCTTTCATAATATAATGCTCCTCCGTCTTAAGAAAAACGAAACGGTCATCAATGAATCAACATTCTGTTCGATTCCCTTCCAGCCTTTCTTCTGTGATTTGACTTACGCAATGATTGTTCCAATTTCTTCACGGACGCCACTCGAATGCAAACGAAGATTTAATAAGCCAAATTCCGCATAGAGCAATTCATGCTAGTTAGAGGAGGAGAAAAACTCTTGCCGAAATATCGACAGAATGACGATATTCCGGCAGGTTGAGGGAATGTTCGAAAAGGATTGGGATAGGCCAGGCACGATAAAGGACCGGAAGAAAATTACAAGATGTAAGTCGCTTCGGATAATAGGCCACGCAGATTCTCCAAGGCGGAGAATCTGCGTTCATAAAATCAGACGGAAACCTTCTCTCATTTATCCTTTTGGACTTTGGACGTGGCACCGATACTCTCCAACCCTGCCTGCGCACATGCGGCATCCAAATGACCGCCGGGCGCTCCACCAACCCCGATACCACCGACCACCTCTCCACCGATTTCAATGGGAAGCCCGCCGCCAAGAATAAGCATATTTTCGTTCATATCCCGTAAACCCTGAACCGCCGGCATCTTGGCAATCAACTCGCCCAATTCTGCCGTGGGCCTTTTCAGACTGGCCGAGGTGTAGGCCTTCTTGCGACTGCTATCCACCGTATGCGGGCCGGCTCCATCTTCCCGTAATAACGCTCTCACCACCCCAGCCCGATCGACAACCGCCGCACTCACCCGATATCCATCTTTTGTGCATTGTTCGACCGCCGCACTCGCAGCCTTCGTGGCCAGTGAGAGTGGCAGGACCGCCTCACGCGGCAGCTCGGCCGCCGACACGCCCGCTATGAACAGTCCGCTTATACTGAGGATAACCATTCCAGATAGATACCAACCTTTTCCCGATGTACAATGCAGATTTTTTTTGCCGATCATGAAACGCTCCTTTGATAAACATGAGATCATTCATATGCTGACCTGACGATTGTCTTGTTCAGCTTGCAACGTTGTCAATATATCTCACACCCCTACCGGGCCCCCGCCGATTCCAGGATAGTAACGATTCGTGTGAAACCTTTGGCCCGGGCATGTTGAAGCGGGCTGATGCCATCCCCATCCGGCAGATTTATATCGGCGCCCGCCTTCATAAGCATTCCTACAATCTCCTGATGTCTGGGACCCCCGTCACTCAGGATAATGGCCTCCAACAACGCGGTCCAACCCAATCGATTCACATGATTGATATCCACATCGGTTTGCAATAGGGCCCTCACCGTTTCCACATGCCCTCGTTCACATGCCGGAATCAAGGCCGTTCCCCCGAACCGGTTATAGATTGTAAAATCGGGTTTGGCCTCTAATATCAACTTTACAATCTCGAGGTATCCTCTCGCTCCGGCTAAGAGCAATGGACTATCCAGTTGACGATCCTGCGCATTCACATCCGCTCCAGCCTCAATCAACACCCTGGCGCTTTCAACATGATTCCGATCAACGGCCAGGAGTAACGCCGTTTGCCCCTTTTCATTTTGAGCATGAATGCTTGCCCCTTGTTTCAACAATTGCCGGACCATGGCTGCATCATTTCGTTCCGCTGCGTGAAGCAACGCTCCATCCAGCTTTCCGCTTGACTCTTCAGACATGGCAAAATCCGGTCCGCCCACCACTACTAGAAAAACAATCATCACAAGGAGTCCTATTGTTTTCATCCATGCCATGTGCGGTTTATCGAGTCTTTCTATTGTGTGTCCGGTTTCACTGACCCTCAAGTCAGCATTGAGGACGAGATAGGGCAAGGCCAGAGTCGGGCAAGAAAAAGACAGAGAAAGAGAATGGAGGATGTTCAGCAGCACAGAACTCCCGGCTTATGGACGGGCGGCAATCAATGGCTTCTTCGTTAAAATCTCCGAATACCCGCACACAACCAATTATTGGCCGGCTTGCTTGTGATGTGTTGATGGGGTTTTCAACGGAAGAAAAAGCTCCAAGGGCTTTTCCAGCGCTCGTTTGAATGACTGGAGAAACCGCGCCCCTTGCGCACCATCAAGCGCTCGATGATCGCAGGAGAGCGTGACTTTCATACGGCGGGACAACTTTATGGCCTGTCCTCGTGCCACTGGAACAACATTCACCGCGCCTATGGCCAAAGAAGCCGCTTGTGGCGGCATCAATACCGCAATGAAATTGTCCACCTCATACATCCCCAGATTCGAGATAGAGAACGTGGCCCCGGCATATTCTTCGGGAGTGAGCTGTTGGCCTTTGGCCCGGACAAACAGATCACGAATCTCTTCAGCAACTTGCAGAATATTTTTTCCGGCGCAATCCCGTATCACAGGAGTAATGAGTCCCTCCTCCAGGGCCACCGCGATCCCGATATCAATCGTGGCATGCCGCCGTATGCTTTCCCCCATGAATGAAACATTGATTTCAGGATGACGGGCCAAAGCCAGGGCGGCCGCACGAACGAACAGCACCGTTAAACTCAAGGGGGAGTTATTCACTTCCTCCATCTGCTTTCGGAGCCGCTCGGCCTGATCCATGGCCACTTCGGTTGTGAGATAAAAATGCGGGACAGGGGCCTTACTTGACGTGGTCACTCGAGCGATCGCCTTGCGCATTTGGCTCAGAGGAATATCCTGGGTTTGCCCCTCAGAAATCTTTGGAGTATCCATCTTTCCGTGAATATCGGCTTCAACGATCCTGCCTTCAGGACCGCTTCCTTTGATAGTTGACAAATCAATCCCCTGTTCTTTCGCCAACGCCTTGGCTCGAGGCGACACTTTGATCTTTGCCTCCGGGCGCGTCTCTGCCTTCGTTGCCTGGGCTTCTGTCTTCGCACTGCTGGATTTTTCTTCCTTAGTCGGAATGGATGGTGCCGGCGAAGGAGGAGAAGGCTTTTCCTTTCGAGAAGGAGCAGGAGAATCTTTTTGAGGTTCAGGTGCTACAGCCTGGTCCTCAGAAGTCTCAGCCAGCGTGGCCTCAATGTCATCGTCCTCTTCTCCGATCACGGCAATGAGCTTCCCGGCTTTCACGGTTTCCCCTTCGGGCACCAAAACTTTTTTCAGCACACCGGACCCAAAGGATTCCAGATCAAGGACGGCTTTGTCCGTTTCAATTTCTGCCAGAATGTCTCCCGAGTCGACAGCATCCCCTTCATGCTTTTTCCAAGCCACCACCACTCCTTCCTCCATCGTGTCCGTAAGCTTGGGCATGACGACGCGCGTAATCATAGGCCTCTCCTGTTATGGCAGAAAAATCCTTTGCAAGACTCTGTGGCGAAGAATGTTTGAGAAACAGTTATGACAAAAATAGGTTGCATGTTAAAGGATCTCTTTGACCGCCGATATGACCCGAGCCTGATCGGGAACAGCCAGATCTTCAAGCGGCCTGGCATACGGCATGGGGACTTCCTCACCGGCGACCCGCACAATGGGCCCATCTAACAAATCAAATCCTTTTGAATAGATGGTCTCGGTAATCTGAGCGCCCAACCCGCAAAACTCCCACCCCTCTTCCACAATGACGACACGTCCTGTTTTTTTGACAGATTCCAGGAGGGTATCGGTATCCAAAGGTTTTAATGACCTCAGATCGATGACTTCGGCATTGATACCTTCCTTTGCTAACGCTTCCGCAGCCTCAAGCGCCAGTAAGGCCATCTTTGAATAGGCCACTATGGTCACATCGCTTCCTGTTCGCGTCACAGCGGCTTTGCCGATCGGAAGGGTGTAGTCCTGCTCAGCCACCTCGCCCTTCGTGCCATAGAGAAGTTGCGCTTCAATAAAAATAACCGGATTCTCATCACGAATGGCGCTCTTCAATAATCCCTTTGCATCAGAGGGCGTTGCCGGGGCAATCACTTTCAGTCCGGGAACATGGCAGAACCAGGCTTCAAGACTTTGCGAATGCTGGGCGGCCAATTGATGGGCCGCACTCCCCGGCCCGCGAATCACCATGGGCGCCGACAACTGGCCTCCGGACATATAGCGAATTTTGGCCGCGTTATTGACAATTTGGTCAAGGGCAAGAATGCCGAAATTAAAAGTCATCAATTCAACAATGGGACGCAACCCGGCCATCGCCGCGCCAATGGCCAACCCGGTGAATCCGGCTTCGGTAATCGGCGTATCTAATACCCGCTCAACGCCGAATTCCTCCACAAAGCCTTTGCTCACTTTAAAGGCCCCTTGGTAATACCCGACCTCTTCCCCAATTAAAAAGACACGAGGATCCCGTTGCATTTCCTCACGCATCGCCTGATTCAGGGCTTCTCTATAGGAAATCAACATGGTTCGCCATCATTCAAGAATGGTTGATCATCGTGTTGCATAGATGAAGGAGATACCAGCCCGATCCTTCCGGCTTAGCCTTTGTAAGAGCACAATTTTCACTCGACTAACACATCCTCATGGAGCGCGCCGGGCTCAGGAAACGGGCTTTCATCGGCAAACTTCACAGCTTCGGTCACCGTCTCAATCACATTTTTATCCATCTGCTTAAAGTCGGCCTCCGTAGCCAGGCCCTCCTGAAGGATCCGGGTTTTGAGAAAAATCAACGGATCCTGTTTACGTGCTTCTCCAACTTCTTCCTTCGTTCGATAATGACCGTGAGCGGGATCGGACATGGAATGGCCCATAAATCGATAGGTTGACGCCTCAATAAAGTATGGTTGTGGGTCCTTTCGCAACTTCTTCACCACACGCGCAGTCAACTCCTTCACCGCCAGCACATCCATCCCATCCACTTGTTCCGCTTCAATGCCATGCGCCCTGGCCCGTTCGGCAATGTCTTTATACAGCAGCATCTCTCGTTCAACCGGTGTCCCCATCCCGTACCGGTTGTTTTCGCAAATAAAGATCACAGGCAACTTCCATAACGCAGCCAGATTGAAGGCTTCATGCGTATGTCCGCCGGGAACCGCTCCATCACCAAAAAAGCAGAGAACCACCCGGTCTTCCTTGCGATACCGTGAGGCAAATGCCAACCCGACTGCAAGCGGTAAATGCCCTCCAACGATGGCATACCCGCCCATGAAGTGACGTTCGACGTCGATGAGATGCATTGAGCCACCTTTGCCTTTGCACAACCCGGTGGCCTTTCCAAACAATTCAGCCATCACTTTTTTGGGATCCGATCCCTTGGCCAGACAATGTCCGTGATCGCGATAGGAGGTAATGACATAGTCATCCGGGCGAATGGCATGCATACATCCCACGGCGACCGCTTCCTGACCGATGTATAAATGAAGGAAGCCCGCGATTTTCGCTAAGGCGTACATCTCCGCCGACTTTTCCTCAAAGCGTCGGATGAGGAGCATGTCCCGGTACAATGTCAGAAAATCGTCCGTGTTTGATTGGTGTTCCACTATACTCTTCGCCATGTTACATATCGGGCTTGATCGACGTTGGGTGTCCTCGTTCCCCTTCAGTTCTCTTTCTGAATCCTTAGAAGAACTGTAACAAGAGATCGCATGCCGATACAATTTTTAAAGTCTTTCCCGAAATTATTTTTTACCTTTCCTTCCCTTTTAACTACCATGCAAAAAAGGCCCAGTCCCAGACTACTTCTCAGCTTGACCTCGTTTGGAATTTTCAGAAAAAATCCAGAAACCAAATTTCACATGTTTTCGGGCGTGTGGAAAATTCCCACATCAAGGCAGGAAGGGGCCTTCCTTTTCTTCTCCAATGACTTCTAAGCCCCGATAGGTTGGATCAGTAATACAGATGAAGGCCGATTCCGATCCACTCTGTTCGCTGAGAATAAAATTGGCCGTTGGGTGAAGCACCCTGATAATACTCCATTAAGAGTTGAAGTTTGCGATCGCCGATGCGGGCATTTTCGAATTGAAGCCCTGCCATCAGCGAACGGTTGATGATCCAATTGCTTCTCTCGTTGACCTGAAAATCTCCATACGCCACAGGACGAATCTTCCCGCTCAATAACGTCCAGGGGCTCGTTAATTCGGCCCCGAATTGGCTGGTGCCGCGTCCTAACGAGTTGGGATCCCGATTCACCAGTATCCCGCCGCCGCCATACACCCGGAACCAGTCGAACAATTCATAGGACAACTTTGCATCAATTTCTTCATAGGACAAATTGATTCTGTTCGGCTGGTTATTGAGAATGAATTCATCACCAAGATGGGAACTTTGATGATGGATGCGAAGGAAGCCGGAAAGGGAACCGGTCCGATAACTGGCAAGAAGACCGGCAGTATAATCAGCGTTGACGAGGTCTTTGGACGACGCGTCCAAATCGAACACGCTGAAAACTCCGCCCTGGAACGCGATTTCCCATTGTCCATCGAATGGCGCAGCATTCCGATAGATCGCGAACGTTTCTCCAAAATTTGCCGAGCCGGTTTTTGAGGGTTCGGAACCTTTTGAAATATCACGGTAGGCCACGGAGAAATGCGGCCAACGTGGGTCGGCATGAAGCGGATCGAAGAGAAGACCATTCGGAAGAAATTTGGACTCGGGCTTGGGAATTTCTTGCGTGATAGCGTCCGATGGAGGAGGTTTGGGAGTCACGGAGTCGACATTGCCCTCTATGACTTCTACTCGCTTGACACCTGGAATGCTTTCCAGCGCGGTCTGGACCTTCGTTCGATCCAGCGTCCCGAGCGAAACGGCATAGACGGTCACGACGCCGTCTTTTACGATTAAGGAAGCATTGGTTGCATTGAACTCATGTTGAAGAACAGCGGCAGCATACCCGGCGATGTAGGAATCTTCGACCGCAATGGCATGAGGCATCCATCCAAAATGAAAACAGATCAGGAACACGATCACGTTTGTCCATTTCCGCAATCCTGTATGGGTCGTTGAGGGAACCCTAGAGTCTACGGCAAGAGAAGCAACCGGTTGGGTCATGGGAATTTGCGCTCCTTACCGAAAGTTGAAAGGCATAAGAACCTCGCGAGGAAATACTCGACGCTCAGGGAACACCGGGAAGTTCTCTCAGCTGGCGCCACAGACCACGTTCTTTTTTGAGTGGTCAAGCTAGTGGGCATCGGCTGATCAATCAGGAAGATGCCCTGCCCACAAAATAGCATGACGAAAAGTTTTGGTTGGACAGACAAAACGTCAGGGTGAGCGGCATAATTTGGACATTGTCAAATAAGAAGATTCACGGGGTCTCACGCGCAAAGGACTGATTATTTATTCAACAATGACGATCTTGTTCCTATTTGTGTCCCAATAAGAAGGCCGGCTGCAGAGTCAGTCCACAGCCGGCCTTCTTAGAGATGCGTAAAAGGAATGAGGATTACTTTTTCATCGGTTTCTCTTTCATGGGCTTCTCTTTCATTTTACCCATTTTCTCTTTCCCCTGGGCTTCTATGTTTCCAGGCATCTCCTGGCCTTTGGCGTCCGATGACATCTCTTCGCCTTTTCCCTTCATGTCACCCATGGCGTCATCAGCTGTTTTTATATCCTCCTCTTGCATCGTCTCGGTCTTGCCTGTCATTTCGTCTCCCATCCCGGCAGCAAACGATACGGAACCGATCCCATACAGAAACACGATACCTGCGCACATCAGAAATACGCGTTTCATAGAACCACCTCCTTGAACAGACACACAGGTTGAATGGTGAAGATGTGAAACCGTAGGAAAACCAGTTACGCTGCTCCGAATGTTTGGCATTTTCAAATCCTTTCACCTCTGATGCCAAGGTTGGTTGCCACAAGGATGATAGGCCCAACACCAGGCCATGATCCGGCTATTTCACAAGAAGGTCGACAATATCATTCCAGGTTTTTAATGTGCCGATGATCGTCGGCTCTCCAAGCTGAACATTGAAGATATCTTCACGAACCATCCGCAACGCAATAACCAGGTCATTGAAATCCACCAAATTATTAGTTTCAAAGATGGTGAGAAAGTCCACATCCGAAATCCCGGTGGAATGGTACAATTTCCGCTTCACCGTTTTTAAATAGGCAACCGTGGGAATGGTGTGTTCTTTCATCAGTGCCACACGATCCTCTTTAGACAGGTTCCACCATTCGGCATTTTTCCGAATGGGGATCATAATCGCATAGGTAGACGGATCACCTTCGTATTTCGCCCCTTTCAGTTGTTGCAGCAAATCAGGAAAATCCGGAGCATAATTCAGCCCCTTGGTCACCCCGCTGATCGTATACTCCAAATCCAAATGCCGGCCGAGGCCGGTACCCCGAAGTTGGGTCAGTAATTGCTGGTTGGCTTTGAGTTCGGCGGAATGCAGACGAAGCAAAAAATGGGATTCTGTCGTCAATCCATAGGTCCAATATCCATCCACGGTCACCTGACTTTTGAATCCTTCCAGTAGCGCTTTGGCCTCCTCCCCGCCTTTCTGCCTTTCTTCAAGCGGCAAACTGCCCCAATCTTTATCCACCTCAAAAAGGGCAAAGGTCCCAAACACAGGGGCATTGGCGGCCCAGCTTAAACCAGATAAACCAAAATGCACGACCGCAATGAACAACAAAGATAGGAATACAGGCATATGTTTTCTCTCCTTCTGACCTGAGTCTTATTTCCAAATATGCGAATGGCACACTTTCGGGTTACGGATGACCGTAGAGGTTTCCCTAGAATCCCCTTAGGAATTTATGAACGGGAATCACCACGCACGCGGATCGACTTCTGAACGGGCACGAGGGAAAAAACAACCTTTAATGAAATACAGAGATGTGAGGAAAGGCCACAGCAGGGAAAGGCAGGGAATACCACAAACCGATTGCCGGTACGGTAGTGTCTGCGGAGGGTCTGCTCCGTGGCGGTAAAGCGGCCATTGGCCTTTCAAGAACGCAAATTCCAGAAACGTCGGGACTTTCACGACCATTCCCTTTGTGACTGAATGACTATGGCCCACACGCTAAGAGACAATTTGGGGGGAAGCCCCAATAACAAGTATGAACATGGATAGTGGTCTCTCATCTTTTCTATTCGTTACACGAGAAAAAAAACGGCCCACCGAAAGACATACACTTTCGGCAGGCCGCCCAACACTCAAATGACGCTGAAGTTCTATTCTTGGGATATCCCCAAGCCCAGAACCCAGGAAGAGGTCTTATTTACCAATATTGTCGATCGTTTCGTTGGCTGTGTCCTTCGTTTTATTCACTTCTCCCTTGGCCCCTTCCTTGATTTGATCCATCATGCCACCGGCCTCTTCTTTCGTGGCGCCCTGGGCTTCAATCGCATGCTCATTTGCATGTTCCGTCATGTCCATGCCCTTATGAGCGTCAGTTGAAGCCTCTGTGGCCTTATCGGATTCACCCTTTAAGGTATCCATCATCCCGGCAGCTGACACTCCGGCGACACCGACTACACACAACACGGAAAGGACTGCGGTTAATACCTTTTTCATAAAAAACCTCCTTAGGGAAGAACGTGAATGAGGGGAAAAGTTACTCTGCACGTTTTCCAAAAGTGAAGTCAATCAGCAGGGCTACAGACCCGGCCTATCGCCGGAACCGTTTTCCACCACCATGTCCACGACCATAATATCTGAAAGATGAAGCCGAATACGGCCAATACCACCCCCAATTACCACCCCAGTAGGGATAAGTCCCCCAAGAGGGACGATACCCATACGTGTTTCGTGGAATCATCGGCCACACTTTCAAGGCCTGAATGGCAAGAACAGGATAGAGTTTTTCTTCTTCATCTACTCGCACGGAGGCTTGCCCGGTGACTTCTCCTAGAATGGTTACGCGAGTTCCTGGAGGAAGCGTGGCCGGATCAAGAAAGGGCTGCTGAGTGGCAATGAACCGGCCTTTAGACTTGGTTCGATTCCATTCGGGAACCGAATCACTGTCTAATGGGATCTGAAGCACCATCACTTCGGTCCGGTCTACGAGACGTTTCGCAGACAGCACGACTCCACCCACCTTGAGAATGTGTCCGATATGTGCAGAGGGGTCTTGAGCCACGTTGGCAAACGACGCACCGTCCGTCACCTGCGCTTCCTGGTTTGTGGAAAACGGGGAGGAGGAAAATGTCGCGCACCCACTCAGGCCAACCATCAGAACCACCAGATGAATACTCCGCATCCCAATTTTCATAGATCCCTCCTTCACCCCCTTATCTATTATACGCTCTCTCCCGCATCCTTGAAGAGGAAAGAAGGGTAAGGATCTCTGGTTTGCCGGATTGATGAACTTTCGAATCTATTCATTGAGAAGCCAACGAGAATTCAACAGACGCATGTGCTCCATCCACAAATCGCGATATCCCATGACCAGGTGGCTCTTTGACTTGTGATTTCCATTGTTCCAGGTTACATTTCACCTATCATTATCAATTAATGACCTCTACCTACACAAAAGGAGCAGACAATGGCTGCAAAAAAAGCGGTAAAGAGCACGGCGAAAAAAGCATCCAAGAAGGCATCTCAAGTTAAGTCAGCGGCAAAGAAAAAATCAGCGACCGTGGCCAAGCAAGCCAAGACAGCGGCCAAAACCGGAGTCAAGAAAGCCAAGACTGCAACCAAACGGGCAAAAAGCACGATTTCCAAAGCCATGGGAACAGCCTCAAAGCGATCCGCCGGCGTTTCCTCGCGTGCAAAGAAAACTGCGGGCCAATTGAAAAAGGAAGGGGCGAAGAAAGTAGCCTCAACCAAAAAAGCCGTCAAAAAGAATACTCGGAAGGCAAAAAGCACCGTGCGCAGCGCAGCGAAGCAAGCCGGGAAAACGGTAGGGAAAAATGTGGGAAAAGCAATAAAAACTGTTGAGGAATTGGTTCAACAAGCACAGGAATATGGCAAATCCCTACTTGGCTAACAAGCACTGGGTGTCAAATATGTGTTTGCAATACACTTCAACCGACCTGTCATCCTGAGACCATGGCGAAGGATCTGTGCCCAGGTTGACCATGCTACGGCTCCGCGAGATCCTTCGTTTCACTCAGGTAGTCCCAAAGTACCTTGTCATTCTGAGCCTGCGGCGAAGAATCTATGCCCAGGTGGACGATGCGACGGCTCCGCGAGATTCTTCGGTGGACCTGACCCTGAGCTTTGCCGAATGGGTCAGGATGACAATGGCTCCCTGGACGTCCCCTAACTGTTCCTCGCTCATGATGCACCCGGCCATGTCCGAACATGCCCATTGTCGTTCCTTGAACCCTTGAGTGAATGATGGAGACGGTCTTTCTTTCTGAGCCTGCGGCGAAGAATCTATGCCCAGGTGGACGATGCGACGGCTCCGCGAGATTCTTCGGTGGACCTGGCCCTGGGCTTTTCCGAATGGGTCAGGATGACAATAGCCGAATTAATCCGAGGAACTAAGAGAAACCTGGGGTTGCCCCTATTCCCGCGAACAGCGGTCTTTAAAGGTCAGTTCCGCAATACCGGATTTATCCAATTCCCCTTTTCCCAGCTTCACCAAGCGTTGATATTGTTCCAACGTCGATTTGGCCAGAGGCAGGGTGAGTCCCACGGATTCCGCGAGCGCATAGGCAATGCCGGAATCTTTGGCGGCATGGGCTACAGAAAAATAGCATTCGTGATCACGATGTTGCATATCGGCTCCGTCGGTTTCCAGAACCCGTGATGCCGCTCCGGTCTGACTGAACACTTCCCGCAACATCGTCAGATTCAGCCCGAGCGCGTCCCCAAGGCCTAACCCCTCCGCCAAACCGGCGGTGTTAATATTCATCACCATATTGACCAAGGCCTTGACCTTTGCGGCTTGTCCCGCCTGGCCAATAAGACGTAACTGAGCGCTCAAGGTGGCTAAAACCGGTTTGGCTCGTTCGAAGACTTCAGGCTTTCCGCCACACATGAGGTATAACGTGCCTTCACGCGCTTGGGGAATGCTGCTGGCCATACATGCCTCCAGAGCATGCCCCCCTCGTGCTTCCACACGGTGTTCGATTTCCATGTGAATGTGAGGGGAGAGCGTCGCACAATTCACAAACAATCGACCGTCGGCATTCTTCAAGAGACTTTTCGGATGACCCTCTGAAAAGATTTCCTGCATCGCCCCGTCATCCGTCACCACCGTAAAAATCGTATTCGATAAGGCAGCCACCTCACCCGGAGTGGACGCGGCCTCACAGCCTAATTCTTTGGCCAGACTGTTCGCCCTTTCGCTGTCCACATCGAAAACTACGGTCACCGGATACCCCACATCCTGAAGCCGGCGAGCCATATTGGCCCCCATCCGCCCTACCCCCACAAATCCGATTTTTTCAGTTGGTGTGTTCACTTCCACCTCCATCTTTTCCTAGAGATTGCACAACGAGGTCCCAGTGCCAACAACCCAACACCAGCCTTTCCTTCCCTGCCTCAGACTATTCCCATTTTTTCCCTGGGAAACAGGAGTAGAGAATTACTGTACCGAAGGCCCTGAACCTGCACAACCAAACATTCAAGGACACCCTCCGATCAACCCTCATCGGAAAGCTCAGCATGGCCGAATAGGGAGGCTCACAGACCGACCCAAGGAAAAGGAAAGAAGGGTCCTCAGGTACCAATCATGTATTCCCTCCCTTTCCCGTTTCTCTCCTGGGGTCGGTCATAGTCCCTGGCGACACCCGTTGAAGGCTGTAACGAATATTCCCCGTAAATGGACTGGGGAGAAGAAAATTCAATGCCTGCCATGAAGCAAGCTGAGGCCGTTTTTTAAGGAGTGGCCGTCATGAAACACAAAAACAACGCATTATGGAGAACGGGATTGCTGGTTGCTTCACTCGTGCTCACGTCGGCCTCCTGCATCCCGACACATGAAAAATTGACGCACTCTGCCGACCCCATTTCCGTTCAGCCATTTGAAGAAATCCCGGTGGAATTCGTCCATCAGTGGGATCAGCTCACTCATCCATTTTCCGGAGCCGCGGTCATCGACGTGGACCAGGATGGCACAATGGAGATCTTTGTGGGCAGCGGCGGCGGGCAGGAGGACGCCTTGTTCACCTACCGGGATGGCCAACTCGTGAACATCATCCAGGGATCGGGGTTGTCCAGTACCATCGCCACTTACGGGGCCACGTCGATTGACATGGATCATGACGGGGATACCGACCTGCTCATCGCCAGGGACGACGGGATCTCTCTCTACCTTAACGATCACGGAACGTTCACCCAACGCAAGATTCCGCTCCATCTCGAACCCGACGCCGTCCCGCTCACAATCGCGGTCTCCGACATTAATCATGACGGGCATGGGGATCTCTACATCAGCGTGTTTGTCAGCAAGAAGGCCTTTCGCAGCGCCACCTTCAATGACCCGGTCCATGCCAAACATAACGTCATGCTGCTCAACAACGGCGACCTCACATTTACGGATATCACGCAGTCGTCCGGCACCGCCTCGAAACAAAATACGTTTCTGTCGGTCTTCGTCGATTTGGACGAAGACGGCTGGCAGGACCTGGTGGTGGCGCAGAACACAGGCGAAGTCGAAATCTTTCAAAACGAGCGGAACGCGACCTTCACACCCATCGCCACCAACTCAGGATACGGATTCTGGATGGGTCTGGCCGTGGGAGACGTGGATAAGGATGGTGATCAGGACTTGTTCTTTACCAACGTCGGCACCTCCATATCGCACTACTTTCTCAAGGGAGACCTCAAAGACGGTCAGCGATTGGAATCCCAATGGCTCCTGTTACGCAACGACGGGAACTTTGTCTTTACCGATGTCACGGAAGCTTATGGGTTACGGGATTATGGATTTGCCTGGGGAACGGTCTTCGAAGACATCAATCTGGACGGACACCTCGATATTTTAGCGGCCCAGAATTACATCAAGTGGCCGGTGCACAAAGTTTGGAAACTGCCGGGGAAATCGTTCCTCCAGGTTTCGTCATCCCCTACCAACACCTTCGTCCATGTGGACGACCTGGGACTCACCAACCCGTACTTCGGACAAGCGCCGGTGATCGCGGATTTGAATGGGGACACGAAACCCGACCTCATCTGGCTCAACATGAACGGCCCGATGCGGGCCTTTCTGAACCGATCCACGGGAAACAGCATCGGCATAGCCCTTCCCGATAGCGTGCACTCGCTAGGGACTCTGGTCACCATAGAAACCACGAGCGGCAAATCCTACACGAAACAAATCGTCACGAGCGTCGGATTGCTATCGGATCAATCCTCGACCCTGTTCTTCGGCCTAGGATCGGAACAGGACGTGAAGAACGTCTTCATTCGGCGACCTGATGGAACCGTCTCGAACATCGAGCACCCATCCATCAACCAATCACTCATCGTCAAAGAGAACGTAGGAAACCAGAATACCCTACAGGTGGAAAGAAAGGGGCAATAGGTAAGGTTGGTGGCGCATGCTCCATAAAAACACTCAGACAATTGCCTGATCATACAGAATAAAAAACTCTACACCCTAACACTCATGACTCTGAACAGATGAGTCCCGATGGGGTCAATTGAACGTCTGAGGATCACAAAAAGACCGGGTGGAGGACATCCTCAACAACATTGTCATGCTGAGCTGCGAAGCATCTAGCTAAGCCATAGCCCGGTCAACCTGAGTACAGGTCCTTCGTTACTCTCAGGATGACAAGGAAAGGACCGGAGCCTTCTGTAGCTTTCTCTGAAAACAACATCGAAGAATGGCTTGAACCATAAATCCCGTATGATCCAAATTTCCCCTCCTTTGTAAGGAGGGGCTAGGGGAGGTAGAGACATTGGCAAATCTACCCCCACACTGAAGAGCCAAAATAAACAACCAACAATTAAAGGAGGAACACAATCATGAACGTCACACAAACATTCAATCAATCGACACTCGCCATAATGACAGCGTTGACACTGACAGTCGCAGCACCGGCCTTCGCGAACGAATTACCAGCGGCCGTCATGGGAAAAGCGTCAGAAGGCCTGGTCACGCTGGCGACGACCGGCAACCCCGATCCGTTGCAGGCCGAACTGGGTGGCACGGTGATGTCCTCGGAAGACTTACAAAAGAAGGTGGGCAATCTGCTGAACCTGGAAAAAGAGGAGCATCTGGCACCCAAGGCCCTTGTCACCCCGACCGGAGAGACCTATGCGATGGTGGCTCCCACCATTACCAAGGATAATTTCATCCTGGTCGATAGCCAGGGCCAGGCCCGGCGGATGGATGTGGGCGACTCGGAAGGGCATCACATGCCGTTTGTGGTCCAGACGATTGTGGAAGACGGCGGCACCCCCTGGTACGTCGAATTCTGGCATTGGATTACGGGGTAAAGTATCTCTCAGCCAATTAAGGAGTGCCAGCCGCCAGGGACTTGCTTCCTGGCGGCTGTTTTCATTCTTCACCTCAAAAAGTACATGACCAGTTGTGGGGCCTTTTCCAAAATGAAAATATCGAATTGCACGACTTGCCACAGAATCTGACCCCGAATCGTGATTTGAACGAACCCCCTTCTCTTAATCGCTGTGGGGTGTTTGCATAGGGAGAACAGTTTCTTTGGTTTTAGGGTACTTCTTCAATTCTTCTTTAGTTGCCCCCTGCACGAGATCTGTGGGGGAGGATAAACGCAAGTAACTGCCCATTCCGAAGTGGGTATTCTTGTCAAAAGTGAGACCGGCCATCACGGAATCGCCTTTTATTCGGCCTAAGGTCGTTCGGGCCTCATCGTGCGATCGTGCATGCACTTCGAAAATGTTGGTTTTAGCCCGCTCAGGAGTCATGAGATGTTCAAATATCTGCCGTCGCGGATTGCCTTCGGCCACGGGCCACACAACGGGAATCAATACATGGAGTCTGTCCCACTCTTTCGGACCTAACTCTTTTTTCCATTGGCTCATTGCCCTCAATCCCGCTTGTACCTGCAGTTCCACAGCAGATTTCATGGCTTCCGCAACGTAAGGGATTATTTGATGAGAAAACGCACGATACGACTTTTCATCACCGGAATTATTTTCGATACAGTCCTGTAAATAGTTATCAACCATATCTAACATCTTGATGGCTCTCGCCGATGTAGCCTGACTAAAATCACTGTTTACGAAATGTGCCTTTATATTCCCAACATGCTTTCGATATTCAATCAGAGGTTCTTCCCATCCCTCGGGTCGATTGGCCACATTGTCAAAGTAGGGAGAGATCACAATAAAGACTCCCATTGGGATGTGCGCAAGAATTTTTTCCATCTCATACATGACCGAAGTCGGCGTGACCGATTCGACGGGACGGTCTCTTCGGTACAGGTAATAGGTGCTGCCGACCCCCTCTTTTCCCGGTTCATAGTCACTCGCAATGATCAACGGGTAAATATTCTGACCCACATTGCGGATGAAGTTTTGATAATTGTTTTTCCTGAACCAATCCATGTTACGCAGGGCTTCGTATGTTTGTTGTCTGAATTGAGCGGCATCCGTCCCGGTATCAGCCGGTGCGGTTCCTTTTTCATCCACAGCGGGTCTCACACCTTTATAATCGACATACTCCACTTTCTTATCACCCGCGTACGACACACTGTCCATCAAGAACTTTTTATACTCCTCGTCTTTTTCGATTTCTAGGAGGGCTTTAAAATATTCTTGATCACCCTCCGGGTAATCCTCTTTCGATTGGGAAAAAGCCGGCATAGGTAATAAAAAGGTTTGGAAAAACAAGCCGGTCCCCAAGATCAAAGCACAAAAAAAACCTTTGTGCGTCATGAAGTGACGGTGTTGGAAAAATGGATATAATGCATGATTGACGATGAATGGTCGGCGGTTCTTGTGAAATGTTTGCAACATAGTAAGTTCCCTAATCAAAAAATGGAAAGGAATTTCAACGCGATTTTTCCACCTATTGTTGGAGAAAAACCTCCAGAGAGTCAATTGACCATTCCCAAACCTTCCCTTTTTATACTGGTTAAAATTGAGAGGTTTAGTGGGGACAAATAACCAAGCACCGTTATGGAAAAAGCGGCAGAGGCCTTGCTCACCTTGGCAACGGCCGACATTCCGATCCTGGTGCGACTCAGGGTATGAAGTCGACACCGCAACCACAGAAAACTTGGATGCAGTAAAAAGGGGTAGCTGGCAATCGTAAGGGGGAGTCGTCGGAGTCAATGAGAACACTCAGAATCATATGCGACGTGTGCCCACTTGACCGGAGCCTTTCTAATGGGTGGAAATCGGAAAAACTCCGAGTAGGGTTTTACACATGATCAGAGAGATTCATACGTTGATGCAGTATCCGCAGCACATAAATATGGGAACTCTTAATCTGATAAACCAGGACATGCTTTCTGACGTTAAAACATCGATAGTCTTCGGGTAACAAGGATTGGCGGTACCCCAGTAGGGGATTGTCTTTCACGACATCCAGGGCGTGACAAAGGCAGGCATCGTATTCTTGCAGTTTCTCCTCGCCCCATTGCTGGGCGGTGTAAACCAGAATATCGATAAAATCGCTTTCTGCTTCTTGAGTGAGAGATAGGGTGTATTTATTTGGGGAGGACATCAGACTTGGGATTGTGTCCTTCCTGGATTTTTCTAGTTGCGTTTTGACGTAGCTCGCTTAGAACGTCTGGCGTCAATTCCCGATGCTGTCCGCTCGCTACCTGGTCCTGCCCGACCTTGATTGCAGACAGAAACTGGGTCTTGCGTTCGTCTTCCTCGCGCATATGACGAACCGCATCACGAACCAGCTCGGTTTCGTTCACATAAAACCCGGCTTCGACCTTGGTCTTGATGTAGTGTTCATCGACATCGGGAAATCTGACATTCATGGTATGACCCTCCATAGGATACGATAATCATCATAATACATGCCTAATCATAGCATGATTAAGTCGTATTTGAAAGAAAATTGGATTACTGCTGTAGAGCAGTTCCAGTTTTAGAGTAAACGGTAGTGCACCCAATTGGCAGTTGGTTTAAAAATCTGATTTGGCGGGCAAAAGAACGAGGAGTTAGGTCAACAGGAGTTCATGTGGAAGCCATGTTGATTCCACCGTTCGATAATCACCATCATGACAGCTCTGACACCCGCAAGGCGGCACCAGCCTATGCGAATGAAAAGACCAGCCACCGTCATGGGAAAAGCTTCAGAAGCCTTAGTCACACTCGCGACCACCGGCAACCCCAATCCGTTGCAGGCCGAACTGGAAGGCACCGTGATTTCGTCGGAGGACTTACAGAAGCAGGTCGGCAACCTATTGAATTTAGAAAAAGAGGAGCATCTGACGCCCAAAGCCCTCGTCACACCCACAGGGGAAACCTATGCGATGGTACCCCCACGATCACCAAGGCCAATTTCATTCTGGTCGATAACGAAGGGCAGGCTAGACGAATGGATATGGGTGATTCGGAGGGGCATCGAAGGCCGTTTGTGGTCCAGACCATCATGGAAGACGACGGCACCCCTTGGTACGTCGAATTCTGGCATTGGATTACGGGGTAAAATCCCATTGAGACGGATGAAGATAAACAGCCGTTAGAAACTTCTGCCTGACGAGTTTTTTTATATCCCACACAAGAGTTTCTAAAGACAGCTTTACCTCCATTAAAAAGAAGACATGGCAATACAAACCTTGGCCCCATTCTTTTCACAAGGGAAAAACCATTTCATCTTCATAGCCAGCGGTTGTGCAGAAAGATGAAGCTAACCGGACCGCCGCCAATCAGTGCTCCATTTGTTTCCGACTGGATGGGAGGCTCCGATCGGCGACTGGTTAGGCACATTTCGCAGTGCGTCGTTTCTATATTTTTTCTGCAAATGACCGAATTCCCTTTGCAACATCCGTCCAAGCGGCATCCCGATCTTCCCAAGCTGTAACCGCTTTCATATCCCGAGGGAACCCCTGCAACTTCGCAAATGGTGCGCTATCCCAATCGCACGAACGAATTAAAACAGGAATCACAGTCGCTTCCCCCGAATTGTGCCGCTGCATCGCCATCTTAATCTCGGTGTCCCAACAGTAATTCGAGGCTATGAAATCCGCGCTGACTAGCAAGAGAATAATTTTCGCCCGTTCGAGATGATGATCTATCTCATGGTCCCACTCACCGCCAGGCAAAATTTTTCGGTCGTGCCATGTGGAAATTATACCCTGCCGCTGCAATAACTTGAGATGTGTTTCTAGCTCATCTCGTAGAGGTTCGTCTTTATGCGAATAACTGAAGAATACAGCCTTGCCTTTAACAAATGCATCAAGCGTTTCCTCACGCTGCGCGTCCAAATCAACTCCGTTCAACAATTCGCTGACGTGCACTGTCACAACACGTTGACCGATAAACTCCGGAAACTCCTGAACGCCATGCCGCTCAAACTCAACTAACTTCTTGTAGTCAACGCAAAACTCAGGAGCCTCGTTAAGTGGCACCTTTTGCTGTGCGTCCAACCGATCCTTGAACTCGGCATTTATTCTGTCAAGATCATAGCGAATTATTGCTAGGAGTCGTCTTCTAGATCCCGAATCTTCGCCTTTAACACGAATAATTACCTTGCGGTCAGAGGGCCGGGCTGTGACAAGAGCCCTACAACCTTCGTGGGCTAGGATTACTCCTGAGCGCCAGCGCTCTTGGTCCCGACTCAGTGGATGAGAGCGTACGATGAATCGCGGTATAAGCCCTTCTGGAAGAACGCCATAATGATATTCGAAGTTTAAACATTCACTAGGCATAAAATGGCAAGTTTCTTCAGGTTCTTCCTTCCCAAGCAACTCCGGAACCAGGTAACGATCAATTTGATCTGGAAATGCGAAACAAAGGCTGAACTTCCGCATTATTTCGAGAATAAAGTGGTGCTTATCAATGGGGTACTGTATTTTTGGCAACAGCGCCTTAAGATCATTCAAGTGCAATTCGCCCCGCCGCTCGGAAAGCACCGTCGCGTTAAGAATCTTATAGATTCCTTGCGTTACCCATTCTGGTTTCAATACGCTCGTTTCTCGCAATCGTGAATCGTCACGATAGTTGAGCGCAATTCCAAGGCAGTGAAGCACCCAACTCAGGGTTTCGCGATCAGACTCATCGTCGATTCCTTGTTCCTGGCATAATTCCCTAAACCGTTCATAACCCATGAAATCTTCCTTCATGGATTCCAACCTTTCTTTCACAGTAAACCAGTCAGCCGGGAATGGCATACGCACCTCAGGCATTTCTGCGACAATGCCTAGGATCGTCTGTTGAAGCGTGTCCAAACCAATCATTTCTTTGCAATCTGTTTTTACGAAAGCCCGAACGGATGGAAAGGTTACTTGCAAACCACGATAATTCAGATCGAAGGGATGCTGCGCGATTTTGTTTTGAACTATGATGACTGGAGAGTCACCGCCAAAACTCGCGATATGCTTTAGCCAATAATCAGCATCGATATCCTCGCCTCCTTCCCTCCCATTTAGTACCACAAGGTATATACTTCGCTCGGTCAGGAAGAATTGATGCGTAGCGTGCATGATTTCCTGTCCGCCAAAATCCCACACATTTAAACGAATGGTCTCGGAAGAGCACGTCAGAGGCCATGTTGTTATGTTGATGCCTTGCGTCTTCGATTCGTCACCTTGAAATTCATCCTTCGTGAGCCTCCTGACAAGGGATGTCTTCCCAACTTCGCCTCTACCAATAAGGATAAGTTTTCCTTCATTTAAGGGATGTTTTCCTCTTGGTCGGAATTGTCTTGGCACCGAAGATGAAGGTCCTGGTTTTTTTGCGAAATCCCCGAGGAGCTGTAGAATTTTCTCAAGACCTTTTTTACTCGGTCCTCGTTCAAGAGCCTCCATTTCTTCCTTTAGCCAAAGTATGTCCCTGCTAAAAAATGGGACGAATTCCAAGCGCGCTTCAAAAAAGATCGGGATGATATTTGATTTTCGCTGCAAAGAGAATCTAAGTTCCTCCACTATCCATTTCGATCTGAGGGATGAAGGTGTTGCTAGATATATTAAAACGTCGCTTTCCAGAAGATACTGTTGCAGTCGGTCAATCCAGAGTTCACCAGACATAATGGTGAAATCTTTGTCGTTTAACACGCGGATACCGTTTTCGATCAATGATTCCGTGAGCTTATTCGCGTAAACATGGCCATCATTAGCGTAGTTTAGAAAAACGGTAGGCGATTGTTGCCGAGAGAACTGCTTTAAAAAAGAACGCTTTTTCGCTGTCATTTATCTTCTTGCTCTCGAGCTATTGGTGGTTAGTGCCCCGCATCAAAAAATTTTTAAAATTTCTTCTATCTATAAGATCATTGGGATCTTATTATCTTTTAATAATAAAATCAAAAAGAGGAATTCTATTTTCAGTAAAGAACCCCCCAGCAAGCTGGGAGGCATTTAAGATTTAGAAATCTAATTTCAGTTGTTTGGGATCATGTTGATGCGTGATATACCGACGAATCACCTCTGCCGTTACTTGGTCCCCTACACTTCGGACAAAATATCCATCGTTCCACAATTCCCCACCCCACAATTGCTGCTTCACCTCGGGAAACTCCTGGAAAACTTTGCGGGCCGAAATACTTTTCAACCTCTGCGCTACTTGGGCAGGACTATAGCGTGGGGGGACCGAAAGAAATATATGCACATGATCCTCCATTACTTCTTGGGTATCCATCTCAAAGCCATACCGTTCGGCAATCTCCTGAAAAATCCTCTTCAACCGATTCGCTACTCGCTCGCCCAGAACCATCCGACGATATTTAGGCACCCACACCACATGATACTTGAGATCGTAAACAGCGCCTCTGGTTCGTTTGAGACTCATGCATGGAAGAATACCAAACTCAGCCCGCTTCGCGGGCTTGCTCTTTTCCTCCCCCCAGCAAGCTGGGGGGGTATCCAAGAGCAAAATTTTATGAAAGGAGAAATCTATGGCACGCTTTGTCATTGCCGGAAGTAAGGGAACGGATGATCCAACCATGGCCACCCTTCCGTTTATCGCCTCACAGGCGGCTCACCAACAAGGGCATGAGGTCGTGTTGTGGCTTCAGGCCGAGGCCGTCGTCTTAGCAAAAAAGGGTACGGTAGATGGTGTACAGGGAGTCGGGCTACCGGCATTGAAGGTGTTGGCCAATACCATTCTGTCTCAAGGTATTCCTCCGTGGGTCTGTTCAGCCTGTGCGATCGCCCGACAAATTAACGAATCTGATCTCGAGGTGGGTGCGGTCATGAAGGGCATGGAGGATTATGTCAAAGCTGTGGCCGAAAGAGATCGCAATTTTTCGTTTTAAATTCCTTCCCGGAAGGATCCAGAATGCTGTAGGTGATGTTGGGATTACTCTGGCCGAACCATCTGTTCCGGACGGATCAAGGTATTGAATTCTTCTTCAGTCACAAAACCGCCGGCGATAGCTTCTTCGCGCAGAGTGCGTCCATTTTTTAAGGCCCCTTGAGCAATTTTGGCAGCCTTATCATAACCAATGTGAGGAACCAATGCCGTGACCAGCATCAGGGATTGTTCCATCAGCTCGGAAATACGGCCGGTATTGGGCTCAATGCCCACAATGCATTTATCGGTCAGGCTCATGACGGCATCGCCGAGGAGGCGGATGGATTGAAGCACGTTGTACGCAATAACAGGTTTGAACACATTGAGTTCAAGATGCCCCTGTGCGCCGGAAATCGTGATAGTCGTGTGATTTCCGATAACCTGCGCACAGACCATGGTCATGGCTTCGCATTGAGTGGGATTTACCTTTCCCGGCATGATGGAAGAACCCGGCTCATTTTCCGGCAGTGAGAGTTCTCCAAGACCGGACCGCGGACCGGAACTTAACAGGCGAATATCGTTGGCAATTTTATTCAAACTGACGGCGAGAACATTAAGCGCACCGGAGATTTCCACCATGGCATCATGCGTGGCCAACGCTTCAAACTTATTGGAAGCCGAAAGAAAGGGCAGCTGCGTATACCTTGCGACTTCTTCAGCAAACTGCACACCAAACCCGGGCTTTGCATTCAATCCCGTACCCACAGCCGTACCCCCTTGCGCCAGAGGATACAGTCGTTTAAGACTATCCTGAATCCGACCAATCCCCAATTGCACCTGAGCGGCATATCCTGAAAATTCCTGACCCAACGTGAGAGGAGTGGCGTCCTGCAAATGGGTTCGTCCGATTTTGATAATGCCTTCCCAGGCTTGCGACTTATCCAACAAGACTTGGTGGAGATATGCCAAGGATGGAATCAGGACATGGTGCAGTTGCTCAACCGTCGCAATATGCATCGCCGTCGGAAAGACATCATTAGAAGACTGGCTGCGATTACAGTGATCATTCGGATGAACCGGCGTTTTTGATCCGAGCGTCCCGCCCAGACGTTCGATGGCCAGATTGGCAATCACCTCATTGGCGTTCATATTGGACTGCGTGCCGGAACCGGTTTGCCAGATCACAAGGGGAAAGTGATCGTCCAACTTGCCGTCGATAACCTCCTGTGCCGCATCAGTAATAGCCTTGCCGGTTGTTTCATCAATGGTGTTCAGGGTGACATTCGATAGGGCCGCGCAACGCTTGACGATACCCAACGCCCGGATCAGAGGGCGAGGCAAACGCTCCTGGCCGATTTGAAAATTCTCCAAGGAACGTTGGGTCTGTGCACCCCAATATTTGCCAGCGGGCACAGGAATCGAACCAAAGGAGTCGGTTTCAATGCGAACGTCCTTTGCCTTATTTGTCATGGCTCCCCTGATTAGTATCGTTTAGCCATTGATAATTGTGGGTGGAATGCCCGACGGTCGACTGACTCCTTTGAGGCTGGACTCTCCGGAACCCTTACCGCTCCGGACGACGCTGAAGGAGCCGTCAGTCTCTAACACCACAGCGTGCACCTCATTCAACATCGCCACTCCTGCGCTCCGAACCGCAGCCAGCACCTCATCTTCAGTCACCCGTGTTTTGACCAATGCCTGAGACAGCAGGGTACCCTGGTATAACAATAATGTGGGTTCCCCTGTGGCCAGCTTGCGTATCCATCGAATACGGACGCTGGACCAGGTCACCAGAAATTGCATCCCAATCAGCAGAACCAAAGCCAGAACCCCTTGAGCCAATGTCACGTCTTGGTTGAGCAAAATGGTTGCCAGTGTCGAGCCGAGAGCGACAGTCACGACCAAGTCGAAGGCATTCATTTTGGATAAGGTTCGTTTGCCGAACAATCGTAGAAGAGTAAGAAGGCATAGGTAAGCCAACACGCTCATGTACCCTGTTCGAGCTAAGGCCTGCCAATTGTCAAAGAAGATATGCTCCATTTTCATGTCCGGTGAACTGCACCACTCCTCGGCGGCATCAGCATCGGATAGGCACCATGCACTACGGAGCCTACCTTCGTATCACGAATCTATCGCCAGCATTCCACTTATCACGATGGTTTAGATGAGTCGGAATACCGCCTGACCCCCGCAACAGGCAACCCATAGGCATTACATTTCACGTCATAAAAGTAGTGTCGGGTTGAGTGAAGTCATGGCTCAACCCTCCTGAACATTGGTCGGCATAGGATGATCCGGCTCCCGACTCCCCCATCCACCCGGCATCCCCTTGCAGCGAATGGTATAGCCCGGATGCTGGAGAGCATACAACTTCGTCATCGCGCTGCTTTATTCCGTTTCCTTCCCCGTGACGATACGTCCACCCACAAGCATCCGTTTGGGAATGACGGTTGGCCGATTCTTTGTTATTTTTTGAAATTAGTCAAGACACAATTCAAGATAGTCAAGCAGTGGGTTCTAAAATACCTGCCAACACGGATTAATCTCCTGCATTCATACGACCTTTTAGTAAAATTAAAAAACTCACGTGTGAGGTAAAACTCACCACCATTCTATCCTCTTCAGGGAACATACAAGAGAGCGGACAACAATGGTCTTCGAAAACAGGTCAGGATCAGGGAAGGGATTCGCCCATGCGCACGTACTCACAGCGAATGCCATAGCCGATCAAACGGGCGGGGATATTTCGTACGGGACGGAACCGTAACAGCCATCGGAAAATCGCCGGAAATTCCGGTGAGTCTCCCGATCTCTCCAGGGCCTTGGAAATGAGACAATTCTGAGCTTGCACCTGCAGAGCCTGGATGATTCTGGTCGGTAACAGACGGCGTTCCTGTACCTCGCGCAACAGTGTTTCTTGAATCGGGTTTCCGTTCCGTAGGTTCGAAGCGAGAGCATTCGCAGCGGCGACGGCGTCTTGAATGGCCAAATTGTTCCCGACACCCCCGATGGGTGACTCGCGTGCGCGGCATCTGCGATTAATAGCAGACCTGGCCGGTACCAGCGTTCCAGGCGATCGACCCGCACAACCAATGTTTTCACCTCATCCCAGGTGGCCAAAGCTCGGACAGAGTTCTTGAGAAAAGGTGCCAGTTTGGCAACCAAATCGCATAGGGTCTCGACCGGTTGGGCCCGCAATGGTTTATCACTCCCCTTTGGCACCACATAAGCAGCCTGCCAATACTCGGTCCGATTGAGCAGCACCATCATATGGCCGGAGTCCACGATGGCGAAGGTATCTTCCGGATCGCTATGCTTTCGTGGCACACGAAACCACAGCACATCCATTGGCGCTCCATAGTCCCGCCTTGGCATGTCAGCGGCTTCACGCAAAGTCGAATGACGGCCATCACAGGCGACGATCAGATCTGCCTGAACCGACACCTCACCCTCGGGCGAACGCACATGAACACCAGCCACGCGTCCCTCTTTTTCAATCAGCCCAATGGCCTCGTGACGCATGCGCAAATCGAAGTGCGGATACCTTCGGCCTTCATCGGTCAATAAATCAAGAAAATCCCATTGCGGCACCAATGACAAATAGGCAAACGGCTTCAGTCCACGAAAGTCGATCACCTGTTGCATCCGTCCCCGGATGCTCACACTCAAATGATCAACTTGGCGTTGAGGCAGTTGATCAAATTTTTCAGCAAACCGACTTCATTCAAGACCTGAAGCGTCGATGGATACACGGTATCGCCGCGAAAGTCGCCCAGAAAATCGGCATGCTTTTCCAAAATGACGACGGAAACCCCGGACCGGGCCAGCAAATATCCGAGCATCATCCCGGCCGGGCCACCACCAACAATGCAGCAACGGGTATCAGCAATGGAAGGCGTCATTATCTTTCATACCCAGAGGCTGGCTAGGCTGCTCGTTGAATTACCCTGCCATCAAACAAATAGAAACCGAAGGTTGCCCACTCACCAATAGGAACAGTCTCATGCCCCTGTAATTTTGGGGTCGCTCCTTCGTTCCAAAGAGGCGCGATCCCACTCTGCCAAATTGGCTGCGGCTTCATAGGTCGTTTGCAGGAATTCAAGAAGGGTATCGTCCGGCGATGTTGCCTCCCTGACAATATCGTAGGGAAGAATAAATTCATGCAGATCGTTACTATAGAACGCCCCATCCGGTTTGACGGATGCTGCGGAGAAGTCCGGCTGGGCCGGATAGGCATAGGAATAGAAAGCCGCATAGGGAATCGGACCTCCACCTGGCCAGAACCCGCAACTACTGACTTCCTCCGAATAGGCTTCCCGCGTGACCCAATCCGGCAAATTGGGAATCCCGCCGGGATGCTTCGGCGCCGATCGTCCCGAAAATCTGGTAACGGCCAGATCCGGCGCACCCCAGAAAAAATGCACGGGGCTGCATTTTCCGATAAAGCGTGCCCGGAACGTTGTAAAAACTCGATCGGCCTGTACCAGGACTCGCCAAAACCGGTTGGCATTGGCGGCATCGTAGGCTCGGTGCGTTTCATCCTCATCAAATGGAATTGGATCAGAGACTTCATTCGGCACACAATGGATATGTACCTTCACATCCAGCTTTCTTAACTCAGCCATAAGAGAGGAATAGAATGTCGCGACCGACTGCGGTTGAAGTGGAATCCTCCCGCTGAGGCCATCACTTGTCTGCACGATCACCTGATGGTCGATAAAGTCGAAGTCGATTTGGAACGTACGGTCTCCATAGGGGATGGGGGATGTGGTCAGCCCTCTCGTGGTCACATAGAGCGTGACATGCCAGGAATGATTGATCCAGGGGCTCTTGGCCAGGCGAACCTTGCCGACAATCTGCGTCCACATATGCAAGGTTGCATAGGTATCCTTCCACTCCTCGAAAGGCAGTGACGGCCATGTTACCGATTTCGGGGGAGTAGACATCAATCCTCCTTCCACATAACACCCCTACACCTGATCAATGAAATTGTTACCTAAGCAGAAAGTTGGGAAGATTCTTAGTTAATTCTGATAATTAGTCAAGGTATAAAGTTTGTAAACCAAGTCTTCAGAAATACCAAAAAAAGCGGGAAAGAATATTTCGCCCAAACATTTTTTACGATAGGGTTGGAACGGAATGCACATTTACCATTTTGCCTTCCCGAAAGATCACAAGGCAAATCCATCCCTCCCCTTTTCTCTAAAAGGAAGCCAACATAGAATGGGCACATTCTTGGTTTACGTGTGTAATTTCTAAAACCTTTCGTTACATATCAAATATTGTCTGTCAGTGAGATCGAACCCATCACCACGAACCAGATACACTTAACATGATTCCACACAAGCATATGAGAACGGAACCGACCTATATTCTCCGGGCAATGCTGATTGCTGTGAGTGCCTTCTGTGGTTCTTGCGATCTTTTGGGGGGCGCCTTCGACCATGAACCCAAGGATTTGGAAAAAGAGATTAATGCCGGGGCCCGCTCGCTGGTCGAACAGGCGTTCGAGGGCATACAGGGTGAAACGCTTCGCGACTATCACGTTCATATGTTGGGCATGAATGAAAACATTAATGGAACCTTTGTCAATGAGGAATGGCAGTCCCCTTGGCATGGGCTGATTCATTTTTTCCAGTTTGAAATCTATAAGAGTGCGGCGGTGGTTACCGACGAACAGCAGGCCGACGCCCAATACCTTGCTCGCTTGAAAGACCTTATTCAGTTCATGCCTGAACGGGGAAAATTCGGCATCATGGCGTTTGATTTTTTCCATTATGAGCAAGGACGTCCCGATCGGGAATTATCAACGTTTCATGTGCCCAATGAATATGTGATGACCATCGCCAGGAAGAATCCCGATATCTTTTTCCCTATCATCTCCATTCACCCTTATCGGGAGGATGCCACAACCGCGCTTCGTCATTATGCACAACAAGGCGTTCGGTTTGTGAAATGGCTGCCCAATGCCATGGGTATTGATCCGGCGTCAGAGACCATGCAGGACAGACTCGTTCCGTATTATCGCATCATGAAAGAGAACGACATGGTCCTGATTTCCCATACGGGCGTGGAGGTTGCCACGGAAGCAGAAGAATTTCAGCGGTTTGGAAATCCCTTATTATTAAAAATGCCCCTGGACATGGGAGTGAAAGTCGTGATGGCGCATGTCGCCAGTTTGGGGAAATGCGAAAAACATGAGGAGACCCTCTGTCCACCCGGCACGCCATATATCGATCTGGCCATTCAAATGCTTGAAGACCCCAAGTATGCAGGTTTGGTGTTTGCCGACATTTCGGCCCTGACCCAATACAATCGGCATCACAACCTCGATAAGATCTTATCCAATCCCTCCATTCACTCCAGACTCATCAATGGGAGCGATTATCCCCTGCCTGCAATCAATATCGTGATTCAAACCCGATCACTCATGTCCTCAGGTCATATCAACTCTGAAGAACGGGACGCCCTCAATGAAATCTATGACTACAATCCTTTGTTGTTTGACTTCGTCCTGAAACGCACCCTCCGCCACTCGAAAACCGGCAGAAAGTTTCCACCCTCTGTTTTTGTCGAACACCCTGACCTGCCCACGGGGTAGAAACAGGACCGACGACATGGCACGATCAGTCAACACAACCCTGTATAGCTGGAAATGAGACTTGTCGGTTGTCTTCACCTGACAACTTCCGTTTTCTCAACCGGGAAAAGAGCCGTGCCGGAATTCACGGACCCCCCAGGCATCGTGCCCGGTTTTGTTTGAAATTATCAAATCCAATTCGAACATTTCTCAAGCCAAAAGACAGTGTTTGCAGGGCAAAGCTGAACGTTCATGGATTACCGGCAACTCCTCATTCGAAATGCAGCTTTGCCTTCCTGGGAGGAAGACCTTTCCGGAAATTTGTGCTAATCTTTCCCTAAAGACGGTACCGCAGCGTTCCCTTCTCAACAAAAAAATCATTTGGTCTTAGTTTTCGCCATACGACGCCCGATATAATAGAAAAACGGCATCCCCCTGTCCCCCTCTGCCGTTATCTTTGCAACAGAGAGGAGTCCCTTTACGATGCTTTGGTGGCATTGGTCGATAATGGGTTTGATCTTAATAGGGTTGGAAATCCTCACCCTTGGAGGCCTGGGCAATTTTTATTTTCTGTTTTTCGGGGTAGCGGCGTTGATGGTGAGTGCCCTCACCTGGCTAAGCTTGACCGAAGCCGCCTGGCTGCAATGGTTGAGTTTCGTGTTCTTCGGTATCATCTCGCTCTTTGCCATGAAGAAACCCCTTCAAGGAACGGGCTTCATAAGGGAAAAGGATGAGGTTCCGGTGGATTCCATGGTTGGAGAGTTTGCCACTGTTCTGGAAAATCTTGACGCCCAACGAATAGGAAAGGTGGAACTCCATGGAACAAGCTGGACTGCCCGTAATGCTGGAACATCAACCCTAGGTAAAGGATCGCAGGCCAAAGTTATTCGAGTTGAAGGGTTGACACTCTGGATTCAGGCGGATCCGATGACACAGGAGGAATCTCATGTCGGGTGAATTGCTGGTCACATTGGTTTTAGCCTTGCTCGCATTTATCATTCTAGCAAAAACCGCTGTCGTGGTTCCTCAACAGAGCGCCTATGTCGTTGAACGATTAGGACGCTATTCGACAACATTGAACGCCGGACTTCACATCCTCATCCCGTTTTTAGATGTGATTCGATACAAACATACTCTAAAAGAAATGGCCGTGGACGTCCCAGAACAAATTTGTATTACCAGGGATAATGTGCAGGTCGGAGTGGACGGGGTCTTGTATATCAAAGTCCTGGATGCCGAACGGGCTTCCTATGGCATTACCGATTACCGGTTCGCCATTTCTCAGCTCGCCCAAACCACGCTTCGTAGTGAGATCGGAAAAATTGACCTGGATAAGACCTTCGAAGAACGGACCACGATCAATATTTCCGTCGTGAACGAATTAGACAAAGCTTCCTCTCCCTGGGGTGCCAAAGTCCTTCGATACGAAATCCGCAATATCAACCCGCCCAAAGATGTGCTCAGCGCGATGGAAAAGCAAATGCGGGCTGAACGGGAAAAACGCGCGGTGGTACTGGCGTCCGAAGGTCAACGGGATGCGGCCATTAACGAAGCCGAGGGAGACAAGCAGCAGGTCATCAAAGCCTCTGAAGCGAAACGACAGCAACAAATCAACGAAGCCGAAGGAGAAGCCTCAGCCATCCTCGCGATTGCGACAGCCACGTCCGAAGGTATTCGAAAGGTTGCCGAAGCGATTCAACTTCCAGGGGGATTTGAGGCGGTTCAGCTTCGTGTGGCAGAACAATATATCGGAGAATTTGGGGAATTGGCGAAAGCCAGTAACACCCTCGTGCTCCCAGCCTCCGTGTCCGATGTGGGTTCAATGATTGCGCTGGCCATGAATGTGATCAATCAAAAACCAGCGGCTGCACCAAAGCTTTCATAACTTACGACAGACAACAGTGGTCTGAATTCCCTCAGGGGCAATCCGTTATCGGTAAGGCCGAATTGCGTTCCTGACCGGTTCATGAAATTCCATTCTGTCCCATGACTCTAGCCGCCGAATTTCTGTGCCCCACCTAGTTGACTGCACAGCATGCTTACGTCATGATTCTCCTCTTGTATGCTGAACATGCCGGTTTTTCAATCCCAAACGCTGCAAGGAGTCAAGGCATGAAGAGGTCTTATTTGCTGAGTTTCGTATCTCTGTTCGTATTCCCGGCACTCGCCCATGCAGGCCCCTATGCTCCCCTGGCCGATTTTTCCGCCGTGAGCAAGAACCCGCAATGCCGCCTCACCGCCATGCAGGAATCATTTCTCAATAGCTGGACGCCTCCGGCACAATTTTTCTTGGTCCCTCCATATCCGAATGCCGTCCTGGCCAGTGCCATGCCCAGCGGGAATGCCCAAATTCATGGACACACCTACCAGACCATTCCTTCAGCCGTGCTCCTCAGCCCGGATACGCCTGAACAAATTCTGGAATTCTACCAGGGAAGCTTAGGCGCAACCTGGTTTCAAGCAGAAGATATCGACACGATCTATCTCTATCGCCTGCCACGCCCTGTGGGATCGGGCGAGGCACTCACCCGGCAACTGATGAGCAAGCCGGGCTCCATTCCCAATATTGCCATTGATACACAACTCAGCCCATGCGATCAAGCGATTGGACGAGGCGCACGGACTCGCATTACCGTGGTTTCTCCACCACGGTAACTGCATTCGGGTGCAGCTTCCTGTGGCTTGGGTTCCCGTTACTCCAAGATAAACTCTCGGAATGCCAGAGGAGTCCCATACACGGGATCGGTCCGATGGCGTACCACCACTACCTGGGGACCACGTCCATCAAGAACGATTCGTTCCCCTACCTTTGAGTTCTTTCCCTGTTCGATCAGATAGTCGGCAACCCTGAGGACGGTGTCTTTCACCTCTCGACTTGATAGGCCCATGGGTTGAAAGGTCTCGATTTCATCCAGGCCAAATTTCGTGAGGCCCCTGGTATGGAACCACATGCGCGCCCGTTGAACCTCTTCACGATGTTCCACCTGAATGTGATCGATGATTCGAAAGACCTCCAAACCCCGATCACGCCAATCCGAAGGATTGAGATACGTGCCGGTCGCCACGTCATAGGTCGTTCCGTCCGTGAGCAGGGTTACTCCCCTCGCCATTCTCGCCACATGCAGCAGGGTATCCCGACGATCGGTCACGGAATTGGTTGAAGGAAATAGGATCGCCAATTGAGTCTGTTCCCACTGTAAGCGACCCTGCCACTGTTCCACGATTGCCGTTGAAGGCTCCATATTAACTTCGGCAGTCCAATTGGTGTGCGCCGCCTCAAAATGATGGTGTCCGTTCGAGGTGAGGAAACGTATGCGCAGTGGCCCGCCATACGCTTCATCGAACCAGGCAGCGATATAGCCTGGGGGAGGTGCATTTCCATGAGTCCACCCAACAAGAAAAGCGGGCACGACTTGAGAAGCCGACTTCTTTTTTTTAATTTTTTTCATGAGTTCGACAACAGATGAGTCCGACCGGAATAACAGGGCATGGGGAATAACGCAAGTGGGCAATGAAGGGAAATCTCGGGCCCCGGCACACTTACAAGGACTATCGCTTTGCTTCCTCAGGTGGCCAATCCAATTCCTCCTGCCGCCCACAGAAAAAACACGTGATGCGATAGCGAGCCCGACGACGTGGATTCGGCAGGGAATGAAAATCCACCGGTGCCTGATCATACGGGCAAACCGGTTCTAAATGCAGAAGATGCTCCTCGGTAATTTCCATCAGGGACCCCTCGTCCCACGGCGGATCGACTTGTTCATCACCCGTTATCGTGTCGTGCCAATCACATTGCTCACAGTGCAATCTAAACGATTTCACCCGATCGGTGGACCGGGAACGCTCTTCCACAGCCACCGAACCGGAACAATCCGACGTGGGACATGTCATGGGTTTTTTATGGAGGGCGTGAATAAATGCCTCGGGCGCCTTAACCATTTTCATGGGACCTCTCCTTCTTCACACAGGTGACGTCATCGATTCTCTCTTCAAGAGACCGGCCGCATCCTGATTGACCAACCATACCATGTGACCTGTCGGAGGATTCACAACTTGGGCGGGAAAGCGAGCAGGATCTGCCGGCCCTTCCAACACGACCTGTAACGCCGTCGCTTTATCCCCTCCACTGACCAAAAAAACTACGTGTTTCGCCGCATTAAGGACCGGTGGGGTCAACGTCACCCGGTGTGTCTGTAATTTCTCGACCCACGGCGCCGACACCAGTTTTTCGGACTCTGCCACAGCCGAGGTTCCAGGAAACAACGACGCGGTATGCCCATCCGGACCCATGCCCAATAAGATCAGATCGAACTGTGGAATCTCTCCTGATGACAGATTGAATTGTTCCTGCAGGACGGTTTCATACCGTGCCGCGGCTTCATCGGCGGGTACTTCTCCTTCAATTCGAAATACATGTTTGGAGGGGATTGGCACATGAGATAATAACGCCTCTTTGGCCATGCGGAAATTACTGTCTTGATGATCCGGAGGGACTGTGCGCTCATCTCCCCAAAAAACGCGAAGGTGGTCCCAAGCAATCTGAGTTCGGTAGGGGGCACCCGTCAAAAGCCGGTACAATCCTCGAGGTGTGGACCCACCCGCCAAAGCCACACGACAATCGCGTCCGGCTTTCCGACAGTCCAGCACCACCTGCACCACTTCCTTGGCGGCAGCTATAAACAACTCGTCGATTGTTGGTGTTATGATAATGGTCCGGGACAATGCAGACTCCTACATCCAAAGGACGGGCAGAAAACCTAAAGAAAGAAAACCTGTTTGAAATGGCATAGTCACCAGGGCGATCCCCTCAACCCGGGCAGATTGAACGGGCACGAGAGTCCTTAGCAATCCGTATAATCATAATCTTCCAGCTTGCCTTCTTTGTCAAAATCTAAATTAATGCGACATTGATTCGGGGAAAAATTAAAGTAGGGGAATCGGGACTCACCCCCGGAAATACGTGAATACACCCAGGTTTCTCCTCCAAAGAATCGAGCGGATTTCCCGCTCGGCTTTCCCCAGTTTTCTTCGAACCAGGCCTTGTCTTTTCCTTCAAATTCGGCGGGATCAAGGGAGGCATCCAAATACGGATTCCCTCCACAACCGGCACAGAGCAATCCCAACAGTCCTATCAGCAAATATTTGTAGACCACACCCGTCTCCTTCCCCAACAATGACTGAAACGCGGACACGTTCTCTACTCTGTGAAAATTCTAGCCTTCGATCCTCTACCAGTCAAACAACGTGATCCATCAAAATAAAGGAGGCCTCCGTCTTCTTCATCTCCGAATGATAGGACCGCATGAGGGACCCGTCCTCCAAGAGTGCTGGCACGCCCTCCCAGGGGACGATACGTCAGATAGGCTTTTCATATAAATTTTCCTTCCCGACAATGGATAAGAAAATTTGTACAAGACAGGGGCGTGGATTACAATAAGACACGAGACCACTCAGGCAACACCAGCTTAAAACCTAAAAAGGGGATTCGATATGAAGCTCTATCTCGATACCGGAAGTGTCAAAGAGATCCGTGAAGCGGCCAGTTATGGTCTGGTAGACGGCATCACCACCAACCCTTCGCTTGTCTCAAAAGAAGGGCGTGATTTCAAAGATCTCCTCCTGGAAATTTGCGGAATTGTGGATGGACCCATCAGCGCCGAAGTAGTCAGTGTTGAATCTGCGGCCATGGTCAAGGAAGGAAAAGAATTAGCGAAGATTCACAAAAATATTGTGGTGAAATGTCCACTTATTCCGGAAGGGCTCAAGGCCACAAAGCAATTGTCCAGCGAAGGAATCCGGGTCAACGTCACATTATGTTTCTCTCCAACGCAAGCCTTATTGGCCGCGAAAGCAGGGGCATGGTGCGTCTCACCATTCATAGGTCGACTGGACGACATCAGTTCCAATGGCATGGAGCTCATTCGACAAATTCTGACGATCTACGAAAACTATAATTTCACCACACAGGTTCTCGTCGCCAGCGTTCGCCACCCCCAACATGTCGTCGAAGCCGCTCTCACCGGCGGACATATTTGCACGATGCCCTTTGGCGTATTTCAACAGCTCGTCAAACATCCGTTGACAGACAATGGTTTACAAAAATTTCTCTCAGATTGGGAGGCCAGACCCTCCAACAAGGCCTAATCGGACCATCATGTCAGAGGAGCCCGCAAAGGTCAGGATGGTGTAAGCAGCTTGCGGACGATGCTAAATATCCCGTGAAACATCGGACGGGTGAGTGTACCCGTAAAGGTATTTTGCTGACTGGGATGGTAAGACCCGACCAAGGTCACACCCCAGGCTAAGGCATATTGAGCCCCATGGCTGAATTTCGGTCGGGGTGAAGGCACGTGCCAACCCAGGCTCTGGCAGGTCCGCAAGTATTCATCAAAGGCGATCTTCCCGAGCGCCACAACAACTTTGACCCGCCGCAATAATCGTAATTCTTCCTGCAAATAGGGACGGCAGGCGGCGAATTCGGCCTTTGTGGGTTTATTGGACGGGGGGGCACAGCGTACCACCGCCGCAACATAACAATCGTTCAGCGTGAGCCCATCCTCCCGATGGGTGGAATCCGGCTGGTTGGCAAACCCGAAGGCGTGCAGCGCTTCATACAACCAGTCTCCGCTTCGATCACCGGTAAATACCCGACCCGTGCGGTTTCCTCCATGGGCCGCAGGGGCCAAACCCACCACGAAGACCTGAGCCTTGGGATCGCCGAATCCGGAAATTGGCCGTCCCCAATATTCCCAATCCCGAAACCGTTTGACCTTTTCCTTAGCAATGGCTTGACGATATGTCGTCAATCGTTGACAGGTCGTACAGTCCGTAATGGCCTTCTGAAGAAGCGTGAACGATGTCATACTATGGTGATCGTATCATAGACAGACATGAATTAGCCCCCACCCGAAAAATCCCGATCAAGGCACTCTGCAACAATTGGGACTTCCTCCCTATCCGCTTTTTCTATGTTCCTTTTTTTATCCCGACATCTCAATCGTCTTGACATAGGCCTTGATGAAAGGCAGGCTATATGCAGAAAGAGGGGTGGTTCCGTCCCAAGTATCCCTTCTTCATCAGGTTGACGGTATGAACGGTACATGCCGAGGTGCTGTTTATGCCTGAACTCCTTACATATTGGAATAGCATTGATGCTCACTCGGCCGGATCCGACCCCCATGAGATCCTCAGGAACCCCTTCCTCTTCTCACTCCTTCATCGAACTTCGTCGCCAACAGGTTCATCAACTGTTTTCCCTAGTCCCGATGGCCATTCTGGCCTCCATCATTAATTGTGGGCTGGTCGCATTTATTCTCATGGATGTCATTCCGACCAAGATCGTGTCTGGATGGATCATCGGCATTGTGGGGATTAACGTTCTCTGGTCAGGTTTGGTCCTGGCCTATCGCCGCGCATCGAAACCCCTGTTACACCCAAGTACATGGTTGGCCTGGTTTGTTGCCGGCAATGGTGCCTCCGGACTGATCTGGGGCATGGCCGGCATTGCACTCTACCCCCCTTCTTCACCAAGCCACCAAATGTTTTTAGCCCTGGTGCTGGGAGGAATGGCAGCGGGCTCGACCGCCGTCCATGCAGCCTATTTCCCTGCTTTTTTGGCCTATAGTCTTCCCACGACCTTGCCTCTCACATACCAATTTTTCGCGCAGGGTGACCCTCCCCATCAAGCCGTAGGGGTCATGGGTTTCACCTTTCTCGCTGTGATAACGGTCACTGCCTACCGAAATTTTTTCATGATAAAAAATACTCTCACCTTGGAAAAAGAGAATTTTCAATTAATACACCAATTGGAACAGGCCCACTCTCAGGCCGAAGCGCTCAATCGTTCATTAAGTCAGGAAATCCAAACCCGCATAGACATCGAAAAGGAACTCCTTCATCACAAAGACCATCTTGAATCCCTTGTGGGGATCCGGACTGCCGATTTGCAAAAATCCGAAGCCAGGTATCGAATGGTAGTCGAAAGAATATCCGATGTCATATGGGTCATGAACCTGGAGGGATCGAGGTTTTCCTACATCAGCCCCTCTCTGGAACGGTTGTTGGGATATTCGGGTTATGCACTTGACACACTTTCGCCAGAGACCATTCTGACCCCTACTTCCATGGTCACTCTGAGGGAGGCCATTCAACAAGAACGCGCTCATCACCAATCTCGCACTCATGAACCAAATCAGTCGTTCTTGTTAGTCTTGGAACATCAACATCACAATGGGTCCTCAGTCTGGGCGGAAGTGCGAGGAAGCCTCCTGCTCAATAAACACAATCTCCCGATAGGCATAACGGGAGTCACCAGGGATGTGACAGAACGCAAAAAAATTGAAGAGGAAAAACAGCGTCTGGAAGCCCAATTGCTTCGTTCCCAAAAATTGGAATCGGTGGGGAATCTCGCCGGGGGCATCGCCCATGATTTCAACAATTTCCTGACGACGATCCTGGGGAATATTACCCTGACCAAACAAATCCTGCCTTATTCCAAGGAACACCAGTCCTACTTAGAACGAGCTGAACGTGCGGCTCTCCACGCCAAACACCTCACGCACCAATTGCTCACCTTCTCGAAGGGCGGCGATCCTATTAAGCAACCGGTGGCCTTATCCGAGTTAATCAAGGAATCCTCCGAACTGGCTCTTTCCGGGTCATCGCTTATTTGCCAAACATGGACTGATCCAAACTTATGGATCGTTGAAGCCGACCCGGGGCAAATCAATCAGGTGATGCAAAATCTCCTCATGAATGCCATCCATGCAATGCCCCATGGAGGATCCATCATCATTCGTGCCGAAAACATCCAATTGTTCGATCCGGACGTCAGAAGTTCCCTGCCTCTTTCTGCCGGCCCGTATGTGAAAGTCACCATCACCGACGAAGGGATCGGGATCGCCGAAGATCATTTGCCAAAAATCTTTGAGCCATACTTTACGACAAAGTCTGCGGGACATGGATTGGGCTTGGCTTCCACCTATGCCATAATAAAAAAACATGCCGGTCATGTGGCCGTGGACTCCCAGGTCGGCGGAGGCACCACCTTCACACTTTACTTTCCTGCATCTCCCAAGGCCACCTCATCGCCCAAATCCTTGAACCTGGGCATTTGTCGGGGACAAGGAAAAATTTTAGTCATGGATGATGAGGAATCTATTCGAGTCATGGCACGGGAAATGTTATCGCATTGTGGATATGAAGTGATGATAGCAAAGGATGGAGAGGAAGCGGTGGCCCTCTATCAACAAGCCATGGAGGCTCATAGGCCTTTTCTCTTAGTGATCTTAGACTTAACGGTGCCGGGAAAGCTTGGCGGTATGGGAACCTTGACACGGTTGCAACAACTTGATCCTCAGGTCAAGGCACTCGTCTCCAGCGGATATTCCAATGATCCCATCATGGCCAATTATGCCTCCCACGGATTCGTCGGGGTGATTACCAAGCCCTATTCGCTGATCGAACTGAGCAACATGGTTCACCAACGACTCTGGCGTCAGTCTCCCCTCGCAACCGGACAAATTCCTTCCGACCCCTCAGGGCGGATATCCTCTATCTCCCCTTCCTCTCATTAATTTGTGTTCCGGGCAATTCCTTCATACACCCGGTGAACGAACCAACGACCTCTCACCTCTTTGGAAAAACTCCTTGTTTTGACTAAGGGTGGAGAAGTTCGCCTTGCATTTCTCAAACTCATTTCTATTGATAATATGCTACATTGCAGACAATGTTTTCAGAAAAGCCATCACGCTCTTCACAATAAGTTCTTGATCAACCACCTCCATGTCATTATCACACCTTAAAAAAACACGGGTCATCGTCCAACTGGCCAATCCGGACACAAAACGAATTTTGAAATCCCTTATTGACGCGGGCTTGGAGGCGTGCGATCCTGCTCTCGCCATCGCAAATACCCTCCGTCTCACCAAGAACCGACTTCAGGTTCATGATCTCCGCTACGATCTGACTCACTTTGGTCGCATCGTCTGCGTCGGAGCTGGAAAAGCCTCTGCACGCATGGCGAAAGCCATGGAACAGATGCTCGGAGATCGGCTTGAAGGCGGAATGGTCATTGTACCGGACGGACATGATGCCCCATGCGACAAGATTCGCATGTTTGAAGCCGCACATCCGACGCCGGACGGACGAGGGATAAAAGCCACGAAACAACTCCTAGCCCTGACTCAATCGCTTTCGCAACATGACTTGTTGATTGTTCTACTCTCAGGTGGAGCTTCAAGCCTGCTCTGCGCGCCATCAATCGGCCTCCCCTTAGCTGCCAAACGACGGACCACCCAGTTACTCCTGCGATCCGGAGCCACCATTCATGAGATAAATATGGTCCGAAAACATATGTCCGCCATCAAAGGCGGACAATTAGCTCAATCCACCCCGGCGACGATCCTGACCTTAATCATGTCTGATGTTCTAGGAGATGACCTCTCCACCATTGGATCCGGCCCGACAGTCACAGATCCCTCCACGTTCCAGGATGCCATAGACATTCTTCAACAATATTCGATTTGGCGCAAAGTGCCTGAAGCCTTACAACGCCACTTACAACAAGGTCTCACCAAGTCCCTTCGGGCACCCAAGAAACCAACCAGAAGGCAGTCGTTACGAAATCGGCATATTGTTCTTGGCAACAACCGCCAGGCCCTCGAAGGCGTGGCCAAAACTGCCAAGCGGTTAAGACTCAAACCCTTCATTCTCCCCTACCCCTTGCAAGGGGAGGCAAAGGAAATCGGCAGCATCCTGGGAGGTTTAGCCAGGGATCTCGTCGAATTCGGCAACCCGGTTCATCCACCAGCCTGTCTTATCGCCGGAGGAGAACCGACGGTCACTGTGAAGGGAAAAGGCAGAGGTGGGCGGGCACAGGAATGCGTCCTAGCAGCAGCCCGGGAATTGGCTGGACTCACAAATGTATTTGTGGCAGGGTTTGGCACTGATGGGACCGATGGACCAACCAATGCGGCCGGTGCGGTCGTCGATGGGAAGACGGTTCAGCGGGCCAAGAAGAAAGGGCTCTCAATTGAGCACGCGTTACATGAACATGACAGCTATACCTTCTTCCAACAGATCCGCGGCCACATCATGACCGGCCCAACCGGCACGAACGTGAACGACATTTATCTGATCGTCGCCATGTAATAGATTATTTTTAATTTTTGCGTTTTTATAAGTAAGAGCTAGAGGAGGTCAAGAACATTGAACGACGCGCAACGCATGGTCCAGGAATTCCACAAGCAATTCGAGATCCACGTGTCTCCTACTCCATCTATCCCGGATGAACCGACCCAAATCCTTCGAAAACGTCTCATCCAGGAAGAATTCGATGAACTGCAGGAAGCCATGCGGGAAAAAGACTTACCGTCTATTGCGAAGGAACTTGCTGATTTATTGTATGTCGTCTATGGCACCGCCGTATCCCTTGGCATTGACATGGAACCGGTCTTCCAGGAAGTCCATCGGTCGAACATGAGTAAAGTTGGCGGACACAAACGGGAAGACGGCAAATGGGTCAAACCCCCAACTTACTCCCCAGCCCAACTTGATGATCTGTTAGCCGCACAAATGGGTTCCGGTGAATCCCTTTAACCTTGCGGTTATTACCAACATGATATTTTGCAATCTGGCCGGTGACGCCTGGACTTATCACAGAAATCCAATCCCAGCGAGAACCCTCCTATTTAACTGGATTGTTCGTTTCCTTGTTTCCAAGAATTTGATGTCTATCTCTTTGGTGGCGATATATTTTGCTGAACTCCAGCTTGCTGGTAAAGGAGAAATGGACGATGGAAAGAATTCTCAAGAGCCTTGTGCTTGGATTGCTCGTCTTGACCTTGTTCCTGAGCGGATGCGGGTATAACGACCTCCAAGGGTTGGACGAAGAAACGAATGCCGCCTGGAGCGAAGTCTTAAACCAATACCAACGTCGGGCCGATTTAATTCCCAATCTTGTGGCGACAGTCAAAGGTTATGCGGCTCACGAAAAAGACACGTTAGAGGGAGTGACCCAAGCCCGCTCTCAAGTCGCCGGGATGACACTGACCCCGGAAGCCTTAAAAGACCCGGGTGTATTTCAGAAATTTCAGGAAGCCCAGCAAGGGCTTTCATCCGCCCTTTCCCGCCTGATGGTCGTCGTGGAAAAATATCCTGATCTGAAAGCCAACGAAAATTTTCGTGATCTCCAAAGCCAACTGGAAGGCACGGAAAATCGCATCACGGTGGCCCGTAAGCGCTATATCGACAAGGTCGCGGAATTCAATAAGGGCGTTCGATTTTTTCCGACAAATCTGACCGCCAAATATCTCCTGGGACTTGAGGTGAAACCAAGCTTCACCGTCGCGGATGAAAAGGCCGTGTCGACCCCTCCCGAAGTGAAGTTCTAACCTGACATCGGTACACCGGACGGCATGAACATGATGAGGCGGAGACCAGGGCAAAGCCTTTACCGGTTAGCCTGGTTGGGACTCCTGAGTATCTTCTTCCTGGCATCGTCCGGGTGGTGCCTGGATGTTCCTCCCCTCACCGGTCGGGTTGTAGACCAGGCCCATCTTCTCTCCCCTTCTGCCATTTCCGATCTGAACGCGGCCCTGGCCGCCCATGAATCCAAAACCTCGAACCAGGTGGCCGTTCTCACAATTGCGTCCCTGGAAGGTCATCCCCTGGAAGAGTTTTCTCATCAGGTAGCAACAGCCTGGGCACTTGGCCAAAAGGGTACAGATAACGGCATCCTGTTCCTGATTGCCCTGCAAGAAAAAAAGGTTCGCATTGAGGTCGGGTATGGGTTTGAAGGCACACTAACCGATGCCAAAAGTTCCCGAATCATACGACATGAGGTGGTTCCACGTTTTCGGGCTGGGGATTTCTCCGGAGGCATCATTGCCGGCACTCACGCCATTCTTGGAACGATTGATGGGACGTACACGAACACGACATCCTCCGCTGACAATAATGCTGGACACGTTGGACTTTGGGAAATTTTTGGCTTGGCGGTCGCAGTGGGGACTGTGGTCGGGTTATTTTTAGGTTCTCGACGACGTGTGAATGGTAGCGTGATTGGCATGCTCCTTTCGTTTGTAGTTGCCTTTCCTGCGGCTCTCTGGCTGGGTATGCTCGCCAGTGTTGCAACCTCTCTTCTTGTTGGTTTGTTCAATAGCGTCGGTGGTCCATCGACTCGACACCCATTGGGATATGGCTCCAACGTTGGATGGCCCGGACAATCTTGGCCAATGGGAGGATCGGGAGGGTTTGGCGGCGGAAGCGGTGGATTTGGTGGAGGCGGGGGCAGCTTTGGAGGCGGAGGTGCCTCGGGAAGCTGGTAATTCACGATGACGTTTTCAGACCAGGATCAGGAACGTATTCGACAAAGCATCCGGGAGGCTGAACGCCATACCCGTGGAGAAATCGTGCCGATGATCGTTGAACGCTCAGCCCGATACCGTGAGACGCAATATCGGGCCGGAGCAGGCTGTGCCTTATTCACGCTTAGTGCCCTGTTAACGATTCAATGGGAATGGATGTCCTGGGGGTGGCATGCCACCAATGCCGGTTGGCTCCTACTGGCAGTCATTGCGGCCTATGGACTCGGATTCTGGTTAGGAACATTCGACCCGGTGATTCGGGTCCTCACCTCAAACGAACGAATGGCCTATAAAGCGAGCCTCCGCGCCCATCAGGCATTTCTGGAACATGGTCTGCATCGAACGGAACTCAGAACAGGCGTGCTGATTCTCATATCGTTACTCGAACACCGGATTGAGATTCTGACAGACCGCGCTATCCTGGATCGGGTTCCCCCGGAGACCTGGAAGAATATGCTGGCCTTGATTCAGGATGGCTTTCACAAAGGAAACCCCGTGGAGTCGTTGTGTCAGGCCATTACTTTATGCGGGGAGGTCTTAGGTGAATATTTCCCGGCAGGTCCCACCGGTCCCAATCCCAATGAGCTCCCGAACGACCTGATTTCAGGTTAACTGTGTGATGGGGGACAGCGGACCAGCAGATTATCAATCAACCGAATGTTCCCCAGTCTGACGGCTCCTAAGATGGCAACCGTTCCACGCACATGAGTCAGTGGTTCCAGATTCCTGGAATTGCAAATTGCAAGATACTCCGGATGCACATCGGGGTCGCTGCGTAAAATCTTTTCCATCCGGGATTGTACCGTTCGAACCTTCCGGACTCCGGCCTTAATGGCATCGCCCCCTTCGCGTAACGCCTTCGATAAGAGCCCGGCTTGCAATCGTTGATTGGCTGAGAGATACCGATTGCGGGAACTGACGGCTAACCCGTCGGATTCCCGCACCGTTGGACAGAGGACCATTCGCATATCCCAGTCGAGATCCTGTATGAGCTGGTTCACCACCAGGGATTGCTGATAATCCTTTTGTCCGAAATAGGCGCGGTGGGGACGAACCAGACAGAATAATTTCGTCACGACCGTCGTCACGCCCTGAAAATGGGTCGGCCGGGCTTCACCCTCCCAGCGTCGCGTGAGACGATTCACCGTGACAGTTGTTTGAAAATTTTCCGGATAAAATTCTTCTGGAGGAGGAGCAAAGAGGAGATCGACACCCGCCCCCCGGCACAAACGCCGGTCGGCGTGAAAACTCCGGGGATAGCGGCCTAAATCTTCAGCCTTACCAAACTGGAGCGGATTCACAAACACACTGACCACGACGGTCCCACAGTGTTTTCGAGCGCGCTGTATTAACGAGAGATGGCCCTCATGCAAGGCGCCCATCGTGGGGACAAACCCGATTGGGCCGTCTAGCGACTCCTGCTTTCTTCTCCAGCTATGCAGATTTCGAACAGAATGAATGACGCGCATGAATCAAGTGAAAGGCCCGGAGCAGGCCCGTCGGGAGCCATACTTCGCCCCGGGAATGACATCCAACTTGTTAACCTGACTGGTATCTGACAGAGACTCTAACAACTCTTTCGCCGAACGATGAAAGACCGGATGAGGCCAATCCGGATCTACTTCCACAAGCGGTTCCAGCACAAATCGTCGCTGATGGAGGCGCGGATGGGGAACGGTGAGTCCTGGTTGCTCAATCACCTGTTGGCCAAAAAATACAATGTCAAAATCCATCGTGCGTGGACCGCGACGGTTGTCTTCATCACGGCCCAACGCTCGTTCGGTTTCTTGAAGAATATCCAGAAGTCGTTGAGCCCTGAGTGTGGTTTCCAGCCTCACCACACCATTGTAAAACCAGGTGGTTCCCAAAATTCCTTGAGGATCGACCGGTTCCGATTCGTAATACGAGGACACTCCGGTGACACGGGAAAGAGGGAGCAGATTCATCAGGGCCACCGCCCGGTCGCACAATTCCTGGCGATCTCCTGCATTGGAGCCAAAGGCGATAAACACGATTTCTTGAGCCATTTCGTTTGTTCGCAAATCCGCCAAAATAAATAGCTACCAGCCGATTTTTTTCATTCGTTCCACCGCTTCTGCTAATTTTTCTTTTGTGGTCGTGACCGTCATCCGGATATAACCTTCTCCCGGATCGCCAAATCCATTGCCAGGCGTGGTCACGATTCCGGCGTTCTCAATAAGATGCGCCGTGAAAGACGCGGAGGTAAATCCTTTCGGCACACCGATCCAGACGTAAAACGCCGCCGGAGGCGAATCCAGCTCCAATCCCATGCTTTTCAAGCCGGGCACCAGGACATCCCGCCGTTCTTGATAAATCGTTCGCAAGCCTTCCGTCACCAAATCATCCAGTTGCAATGCGGTAATGCCTGCTTCCTGAATCGCTTGAAACACGCCGGAATCAATATTGGTTTTGACCTTCCCCAAACCCGCGATGACTTCCTTTCGCCCCACGGCGAACCCGATGCGCCAACCGGTCATATTGTATGTTTTTGACAGCGAGTGGAATTCCACCCCTACGTCTTTTGCGCCTGCTGCCTCCAGAAAGCTCGCCGGCCGTTTACCGTCATAATAAATTTCGGAGTAGGCCGCGTCATGGCAGACAATAATCTGATGCTCTTGCGCAAAATCCGCCACTTGTTGAAAAAATTCCTTACTCGCCACCACCGACGTAGGATTATTCGGGGAGTTGAGAAACATCATTTTGGCTTTTTGGGCAATATCCTTGGGAATGGCAGACAGGTCCGGCAAGAACCCATTCTCTTTCGTCAACGGCATGGTGTAGGAAATTCCCCCGGCAAAACTGGTTGCGACCGGGTATACCGGATATCCGGGGCTCGGAACCAACACGATATCGCCAGGATCGATAAAGGCCAACGGAACATGACCGATGCCTTCTTTTGACCCGATCAATGTCACAACTTCTGTTTTGGGGTCCAGGGTCACGCCAAACCGACGTTGATACCAATCGGCGACCGCAGTCCGAAATGACAACATGCCATCATACGAAGGGTACTGATGGTGCTTGGGATTCCCCGCCTCGCGTCGTAATGATTCAATGATCGGTTCAGGTGTCGGCAAATCAGGATCACCAATACCTAAATTGATGATATCCATGCCACGCTCGATGGCTTTGCGCTTCATGTCATCGATGGCGGCGAATAAGTAGGGGGGGAGCGTGCGGATTCTTTCTGCATACTGAATAGGAAACCCTGCCATGAATTCGTACTCCTTTTCAGAAACTGGTGAATATGAACCTGTTACGGTACCAAATATGGGACCCGTTACGGTACCGTCCCGGAAAAAATCATTTCGAAACGGGAAATGGGAACATGAATTCAGAGGCAGGCGTCACCCTCTCCGAACCAAATGTTCCATGAAGCGATCAGCCAATTGGTGAAGCCTGGGTAGATGAGGTCGGGACCGGGCTTGAATAGACTCTGGTGTCATCCCACCTCGTTGAACATCTTGCGGACATTCACGGCACAAGGCCACAATTCCCGCTTCCTCCAATTCCAGATGAAACAGGAGGCCATACGTTCGATCCGTCATCCGGAATGCCTGAACGGGAAAATCAGCCGAAGTCATCAGATGCGTGCTTCCCGGAGGAAGGGTGATCCCCTCTCCATGCCATTGAAACACGAGAAAGTCCTGAGGCATGGCACACAGGATGGGATCGATCTGTCCCATGTCGGTCAGGGACACGGAACCCATGCCAATTTCAAATTTCGGACCCGGTGCCACCGTACCACCCAACGCTTTGGCCAGCAACTGCGCGCCGAAACAAATGCCGAGGACAGGAATATCACGTGCGAGAGCCATCTCTACAAACTGGCGTTCGGCCTCAATCCACGGATCACGATCATTAACGGACATCGGCCCTCCCATGATGAGCAGAAAATCCCCTGGATCTGCAGGCAACCCCTCTGAAGGGACAACCACATTTCGGACGGCATACCCGCGAGTTTCTAGAGCCTGACGAAAGACGCCAGGACCTTCAAACAAGACATGCTGGAGGCAGATGGCAACCTTCATGAGGTAAGTGTTGGGGTTGAGTCAGAACAAGGAGCCAATCAACGAAGGACAAGACACACCCTTTCGTCGTATAGCTTAGATAGAGAAATAGGTCAGGAGGTAGGGAGGGATGCAACACGGCGAAATTGGGTGGAGAGATCTAAGAATGTCCATTCAATGCAAAACCATTTGCGAATAAAGCCTGTTGACCATTCTTCTTATTCACACATTCCACCAAATGCCAGAACCGCAACGGATTCACTTTCTTTTTATTGACCACCATCAGACACGTGCCTTCCAGGACCGTATGTAAGGCGAGATCGGTTCTGAATCCAATATGCTTACAGAGAGGAGAAATCCATTTTTCTACCGCCGCAATCACTTTATTCCCATTGCTAAAGTGATTCAGCATAATGATCCGGCCACCGGGCTTACACACCCGAATCATTTCGTCCACCACACTTCGATAATCAGGAACTGCCGTGACGACGTAGGCCGCCATCACAATATCATAGTGATTATCCGGAAGATCCATTTTCCCGGCATCCATTCTCTTAAGGGTCACATGATTCAAGCGATGTTCCTGAACCCGACGCCGGGCATGTTCCAACATGCCATCTGAGAGGTCAATGCCAAGAACTTCGCAACAGGAGGGATAGAGAGGGAGCGCTTCTCCGGTTCCTACGCCAACCTCAAGAACCCGATGACCGGGCTCAATAGGAAGCCCTCGGACCGCCGATTCGCGCGATTGCTGAAATACTTTACCAAAGGTGTGGTCATAAACAGATGCGTACGCACTGTATACACGCTCAACTTTCTCAAGATTCATTGTTTCTCCATGATGGTGTCCTTCGCAATCCACACCCCTTCAAGGGAAATTGACATTCGACATTTGTTCCGTGTGATAAGGGATTGCTTACCTGAGGCGAGAACCCCAAATAACTGGTACCGTAGGGGGACGGCCACCTATGTATGTAATAAATCAAACAGTTTGCTAATCTACCGGAGCGGCATGAGGGAGTCAACTAGAAATCACTTTTCCGATCCCAGGCCGACTCCAACCGGTGCAGGTAACCGGATAAGCCCCTGCTCCAACCTGGCACCATCCAGGGATTGCAATGGCTTAAGGTGTCCTCTACAATTCCGGCATTCATCCTGAGTCATGCCTCGAAAGTACCAAGGAGAATGCGCATGGTTTCATTGCTGTCTTTGTACATTCGTCTCCCTCTCACTCTTTGTGCCCTCACCCTGATCGGTGTGGGGACTCACCCATCGCTCTCCTCCGCAATCGAGCTGTCCATTACATTAGATCAAGCCAATAAGGCCATGGCAGCTGGTCGCAAAACTATGGAACAAGCCGATTCGGTAGAGGATGTGGCAGCAGTGATGAAAGCCTCGGAACGTGCGGTTCGGGTCGGTGCGGACCCGGAAGTGGAACCCTGTGGGGCACATGCCATTTTAAGAACGCGCCTCTATTGGTTGGAATACTTTGGACGCCGCGAAGCGGCAGAATCCAAACGACAGAAACAAGAAATTCGTATGCCAGAAGCCAAAATCCAGGAGATTCTGGAAATGCCCTACCTTGAAGTTGAGGTTCGCCTTTGCGGAGAGGATGAGTTCTTTGCGGAAGGAGCAGAAATTGCTCTCCAGCAGGGCTCAAACACCATTCGCCCTGTGGATATTGGGCCGGCTGAGCGCGGACGAAAAAATCCAGGGGATACTGTCAGCTTTCGATCGAGGTTTACAGCACGCTTCGCCTATGCCGACTTCGATCCAATGGCGCCTGGAACCCTCGCAGTGTTTTTTCCTGATGGAAAACTGATTAACATACCAGCCGACTTCTCAAAAATTCATTAACCCCATTTTTCACAGAAACGGGATTAACGGATTCGCAAACACGACCTATTCCCTTTTCAATGGCGGGCAGAAGCCAGCTTTTCTTTATTTTTCCGCTTGGCTCATACGCCTCTTTATTGAGACAACGGTTGGGCTGAGTCTTCCAAGGTCTCCGTTATTCCTTCGACCTCTCTAAGTGTATAGAGATGATGATAGAGCCCACGCTTGGCAAGCAGTTCTTCGTGCTGACCTTCTTCCACAATTGTGCCTTTATGCAGGACCAGAATACGATGCGCCCGCTGAATAGAAGAAAACCGATGCGCGATCATGAGGGTGGTGCGTCCCTTCATCAGTTCCGTTAACGCCGACTGGACCAGCGATTCGGACTGGCTATCCAATGCGGAGGTCGCCTCATCCAGGATCAAAATTCTCGGGTCTTTCAGCAACGCCCTGGCAATGGCGATGCGCTGCCGCTGCCCTCCAGACAAATTGATCCCTTTTTCACCGAGAATAGTCTCATAGCCATCAGGGAGCAACTGAATAAATTCATGGGCATTGGCTCGGCGACTGGCCTCAATCATGTCAGATTCAGGGGCATCGGCTCGACCATACCGTATATTGTCTGCAATCGTTCCGCCAAAAAGCAGGGTTTCCTGCGGCACAAGCGCCAACTGTCGATACAAACTCTCCACTTGAATCGATTTGAGATCATGCCCGTCGATAAGGACCCGACCGGCAGTTGGATCATAAAATCGATGCAGTAAATTCACAATAGTTGTTTTCCCGGCTCCTGTTGGTCCTACTAACGCCACACATTCCCCGGCCTGAATCGAAAATGATACCGCATCCAACACGGGGGATCGGCCCTCATAGCCAAATTGCACGCGATCGAACTCCACCTTCCCATGAATGGGCCATAAGGCCTTCGCCATCGGACTATCATGGATTTCCAGTGGCGTATCCAAGAGTTCAAACACCCTGGTCATCGCTCCTTGCACTTCCTTGACCTGAGAGAACATTCGCGCCGCTGACCCAAACGGGCCAATTAAAATCCCCGCAAAGAGAACAAATGCAAATAATTCCCCGGGCGAAAGCTGGCCTTCGATGACTTGTTTGCCCCCATACCATAAGACGCCAATCGCCATGACAAAGGTACAGAAGGTGATGACAGGTACAAAAACGGCCAACACTGCTGTCCGTTTCATGGTGGTCGCTAATAAAGTCTCTACGGCTGAACGAAACCGCGCGTCCTCTCGTTTTCCCTGAACAAACGATTTGACCACACGAATGCCTGACACCACTTCTTCAATCAGCGTGGTAACGTGGGCCGTTTGATCCTGAATTTGCATGGATAAAAATTTCAAACGCCTTCCAAACATCCTGGCGACGATGGCCAGCAATGGCAAAACGATGAGAATCAGGACACACAACCGCCAATTCATCACCAACAAAAATCCCACCCCCCCGATGATGGTCACGAGATGCTTCAGGGCATCCATCGGGGTCTCAGTTAATAAATTTTGAATCACCCCGACATCGTTCATCAATCTGGAAATCAACTCTCCTGTTCGCCGTTTGGCAAAGAAATTCAGTGACAAACGATGGAGGTGAGAAAAAACGTGGGTACGAAAATCCGCCATCACATGCTGGGAAGCCAGCGCGGTCAAATAACTATGCGCCATGGATAAGAGGCCCTGTCCGATCACCAACCCGACAAAGACCCACACCATGCTTGTCAATTTCGGCAAATCGCGTTGGACCGTAATAAGATCCCACAGCGTGCCACCCAACCGGATGAGTAACAGGTTGCACGCCGCCACACCCATCACCAGGACCCCCGCACCGACCATGGGCATCAAATACGGACGGAGGAAGGGAATAAATCGAGACAGATAGTTCATAGGGGCCTTACACGAACAAGTGATATTTTCCGTTGAGAGAAAGAATGGAATGCCCTAAAGCTAAAATCGGAAGGTGCAACAAGGCGAGAGAAAAGACGAATGAGCGGTTAATCGAGTTGAATAACCGATTCGATCTGATTTTTATTCAAAGCCACAAACGCCGAATGTTCAGTGTCATTGATCAGCACATCTGTTAAGTTAATAAACAAGACAGACTCATCATTTAACACATCTGAAATTCGATTTCGCATAGGCGGGATCAAGATATCCCCCACATAAGATGACAGAGAGGAACGGACCCGAATACGAGTTTTTTTCCCCTGGGTCATATGCAAGCCCTTGACCATCCCGGCCTATGGAAATTAATTACGACGTTTGGCAAATTTCATTCGGCGAAGGAGCTTTTTATGTTTATGCTTACGCATTTTCTTCCTACGCTTTTTGACAACACTCGACATAAAGTTACATTCCTGGGTGAAATCGTTTCTACTACCGTAGTTCGAACAGTTCTCTCCGCCTATTTGGCAAACTCGCCCCTACTGCCGGTTGACTACCTATCATGGGGCAAAGAAAGGTGTCAAGGTAAGTACGACAGTATACCTGGTCATTCACTTAATAATCATCAACTTTCTATTAATTCTCTTGACCCCCTCCGGCATTCTTCTTCATTATAGAATTTCATGATTCTACTTAAATTTTTGCATAAACATGTTTTTGTGCTTTTAATAACCATTCCGGTCATTTTTTCACTTGCCGGAACAGGATGTTCGAAAAAGGCCCCCAAATATCCTGAGGACCACGCCCGCTTCCAACGAGTAGTGCAAGCCATCAAAGCACTGGAACAGGCCTATGTCAATCAAGATGCTTCGGGCTTTCAGGAATTACTCCTTCCACTGGAGAATCTTGACCTTCTTGAGGCCAATGTTCGTGAGGATTTCGCCACGTTTTCAAATATCCGGTTAGACCTGACTATCGACCGCATGGTGATTGATGGAGACCGAATTTCGGCCTTTGTGTCCTGGCAAGGCAACTGGGAACGCACTCCCCAGGGACCTTCTGCTCAAGCGAGCGGTCATGGAATCCTGTTATGGAGTGGCAATCAAGTTATTCTGCTCCGCAGGATCGAAGGGGACCTGCCGTTTGGTATGACACACCGTCTCAATTTTCCCTCTTAATCATCAATCCTTTTTCCCTGTTTCAGTCATTACCATGCCTTCCATCGTCACATCTCACCATTCCTCTCACATGATTTCCACGGATTTCCTGATTTTAGGCGCGGGGGTCGCGGGCCTTCGAGCCGCAATTGAATTGAGTCGACATGGACGAGTCACAATGGTCGCCAAAGGTGGCCCCCAAGACAATAATTCCTTTTACGCCCAGGGAGGCGTGGCGGTCGCGTTGAGTGAAGAAGATGACGTGGTGCTCCATTTGGCGGATACCCTGAAAGCCGGCCATCAACTCTGTTCGCGGCCAGCTACCAAAATACTCGTTGAAGAAGGCCCCACGCGCATTCATGAATTGATCGAATGGGGAGCAAAATTCGACACAGTGGATGGCAAACTGGCGTTCACCCGAGAGGGAGCCCATAGTCGCCACCGAGTGTTACGAGCCGGAGGGGATGCCACTGGCAGCGAAATGGTTCGTGCGCTCAGCGTTAAAGCCCAAACGCTGAAAAATCTGACATGGATGGGCAATCATGTTGCGGTTGAGCTGCGTATCCAAGACGGACGATGCTGGGGCGCCTTAATCCTGGATGAACTGAGTGGGCATCTTAAGATCGTCTGTGCCCCAGCCACGATTTTGGTTACAGGAGGAGCCGGACAGGTCTATGCTCGAACCACCAATCCACCCAATGCGACCGGAGATGGCATTGCCATGGCTTTTCGAGCCGGCGCCATGCTGGAGGATATGGAATTCGTCCAATTTCATCCGACCGCACTGTATCTCCCTTCGAGTCCTCCCTTTTTGCTATCTGAAACGCTACGAGGAGAAGGAGGGATTTTGCGCAATAATCGCTGTGAACGCTTCATGAAAAACTATCATCGGAGCCAGGAACTCGCGCCACGAGACATTGTATCCCGGGCGATCTGGACGGAAATGCAACGAACCAAGGCTCGCCATGTCTATTTAGATGTGACGCATTTGGGAGCAACATTTTTGAAAGAACGGTTTCCTACCATTTACTCAACCTGCTTACGGTACGATATCGACATCACGGAGGAATGGATCCCCGTCTCCCCCAGCGCCCATTATTTTATGGGAGGAGTCAAAACCGATCTGCATGGGGCCTCTACCCTTCCAGGCCTGTTTGCGGCTGGAGAAGTGGCCTGCTCCGGCGTGCACGGTGCGAATCGACTGGCGAGCAATTCTTTGCTGGAAGGTCTGGTCTTTGGCTACCGCGCAGCTCAAACCGCTTCAACATGTCCGACGACCGGCTCTTCCCCAAACTTCTCGGATTCCCCTCTTTTCCGAAAATCCACCGGCCGGAAAATGTCCACTCAAGATGTGGAAAAAATTAGAAACTCCCTGCGGCGTTTGATGTGGTCTAAAGTCGGATTGGTGCGGACAGGAAACTCATTAAAAAAAGCGGTCGATCAGATTCAGCAATGGTCGCACAAGCTGTCGGCTGCTCCGTGGAACCGGCCAGGATTAGAAACACGGAATATGGTTCTGGTTGGGCAATGCATTGCCGAATCTGCACTTTGGAGAGCCAATAGTGTGGGCGCGCATTTCCGTGAAGACTTTCCATTCTATAAAGGCTTAGCATGGAAAACCCATAGCCACTGTCAACAGGAAAATCTTTCCAGAGCCACTGAGGCTACCCGGAAGAACCCAAAGAAAATCACACGGGGTTGAATATCATAATTCTTGTGGGCTCGTGACAAACGGTCCCAACCATCGTTCTAAATTCTCTTGGAAAGCCCGCCATAAGGCCATCGTGATTTTCCCACTCCTGCCTTGACCAATAGGATTTCTTCCAATGTGAGAGACCGCCATAATTTCAAGACCCGTATTCGTCATAAAGCATTCATCGGCTTGAAGCACATCCTCGGCTGCATACGCCCCTTCTTCCACTTCAATACCCAACTCTCTGGCTAAGATTATCACCACTTCCCGAGTGATCCCCTCAAGGATCCCGCAAGCAACCGAAGGAGTATGCAACCGGTGATTGGACACAAAAAAGATATTGCTCGTCGTACATTCCGTCACATGACCATCCATATTCAACATCAGAGCATCGAACGCTCCGGCCTGCACGGCTTCCTGCTTGGCCAGAATATTATTGAGAAAACTCAGCGACTTAATTTGCGGCGATTGGGCAGACTCTGGATTCCGTCGAACTGAGACGAGCTCCAACCGGATTCCCTGCTCTCGCATGGGAGCAGGATAGGACACCACAGACTTCGCCATCACGACGATTGTTGGGCTGAGACAGAGACCGGGGTCAATCCCGAGTTCCCCTTCTCCTCGAGATATCGTCACGCGCAGACCTGCATCCTGAAGCCCATTCCGAATCAGCATTTCGGTCATGATGCTCGCCCAGACATTATCCTGGATTGGAAGAACCAGGCCGATCAGTTCACAAGATCGTCGAAGTCGCGCCAGATGCCGTTCCAGTAAAAAAATTCGTCGCTGGTAGACGCGAAGAGTTTCATAGACTCCATCCCCATACAGAAACCCATGGTCAAAGACCGAAATCCGAGCCTGTTCTTTTTTCACAAACTCCCCGTTGAGAAATATCCACATCTCCTATCCCCGTCTTGTCGTCAGCAGTTCCCTTTCAGAACTTGAAAAAAGGCTTCGGCTTTTTGGAGCGTTTCCTGATACTCCCGGTCCGGTTCGGAATCTGCCACGATTCCTGCTCCCACATGAAGCAATCCGTGTCCTTCCGTGAGCAACAACGTGCGAATGGCAATATTCAAGTCAAGATTCCCGTTCCATCCAATAAACCCTATCGACCCGGTGTATATTCCCCGACGAACTGGCTCAAGCTGCTCGATCAGTTCCATGCAGTGGACCTTCGGCACCCCGGTAATCGTCCCTCCGGGAAACGTGGCTCGAATGAGGTCGAAACCATGGTAAGGGTCCCGCAGGCGGCCGGAAATATGGGAAACCATATGCATGACATGGGAATAGCGCTCTACCGTCATTAATTCATTGACACGAACGGATCCATAATCGCACACCCGCCCCAGGTCATTTCGAGCCAAATCAACCAACATGAGATGCTCCGCCCGTTCCTTTGGACACGACAACAGATCTTCCGCCAGAAGTCGATCATCGTGAGATTCTCTGCCACGAGGCCTGGTGCCCGCGATCGGACGCATATCTGCATGTCCTTCTGTAAGGCGGACTAACCGTTCCGGGGAATTACACACAATAACGTCGGACTCCAACACGAAAAAGGCCGAATGGGGAGAGGGATTAACCTTGCGCAATTGCCGATATAAGTTGGCTCCGGCTTCCGCTTGGCTTGCAAAACCGTGAGTCACGTCCTCTATCCGAAATCGATGAGAGAGATTAGCCTGATAAATATCTCCCGCAGCAATGTACTGCTGGCAGGTACGCACCCGATCCATATACTCCAAAGACGATTGCTCCCCCTCTATGCGAAGTGAAGACCTGGCGGAGTGCATCTTCGTTGGGAGATTCTCAGGGATCATCACCTTGGCTTGCAGATCAGACAGGCGCGCCTGCCCTTCTCGGTACAAGTGATCCCAGCTTTCGGTCGCCAGGCGGTCTGGCGAAGGCGAAAATATCAGCCAGGCCCCTGGCGAGTGATGATCCACGATGACAAACATCTCGACAAACAGAAAATACAGATCAGGAAAATGCAGATCATCCCGTAGGCGTTCCGGTAACACCTCAAACCTACGAACAAGGTCGTAGCTGAAACAGCCGACCGCTCCTCCCTGGAAAGGCGGGAGATGGGGCCACGAACTGACGGGCTGACTTACAAAGGTATGCTGCAACAACGCGAAAGGGTCCCCAATGTGGGTTTCCTTCTTATCTATCGAAACAGTTTCATACGTGTGTCCCTTCCCCCGCACGACGCGATAGGGTTCGCACCCCATATAGGAATAACGATGCGCCACTCCTTCCTGGACGGCATCATGCTCCATGAAAAATGAATGCGGGGCATAACCGGTCACCCGGCCAAAGAGGTCAAAGGGATCATCAAAAGCAGGGAAACAATGCTGAATAAGCGGAAAATACTGATTCGAATGAACCGAGGAAGGAACTCCTCGTTCGGCATGCTTGGAAATGGGGGACAAGGGTTAAGGACTACCTGATGAAGGAGATTCCAACGCCTGCATGGCGTCCTCCTGAGACAACAACCCCTTTTGCACCAGGGTTTCGAGCAGATCTTTGACGGCTTTTTCAGAAGAGCGCCGAATCCCGCGAACCCGAACACCAGGGGGATAAAATCGAAGAAAATCAGGATTCGTCACCCTTATGGTGACCGACTCACTCTCTCCATAGGGGGACAGGTCCGGCCGGGAACTGGGAATCCTGAAAAAAGGTTTCCCCTCCTGAGTTATTCCATCGGAACCTTCGATTCTGACACGGTTGATGATTTCTTTTCCGGAAATCTCCAGGACGGAATCCACCACCAGGATCAGAGTATCGGCAATTAGCGGATGGCCCGTCTGGTTTTTCACCTTCACCGTATATTCAACTTCACTCACTGACGTTAATAAATCGTTTCCAGAAAAGGGGTCGAGTTGCTTATATTGAACGACCGGCACCACGCCACCCGTTAAATCCGGCAAATCATCAACTCCGGATGAAGTGCCCCACACGGAACTCCCACTCGTGGCAACCGCCAGGATCAGGAATAATACAAAATGCTTCATCATCATGAATATTGGCCAAAAAATAAATACGGAACCGAACCCCCGAGGAGTCTTCATGATCCTCCTTCTTCCTTGACTGTACCTTACCATAACAATATCGAAAAATGGGACCTTTGTTGCTTGACATGATTCGGGATTTTTTGCTTGAATGTGACCCCTTCCAACGACTCGCCTTGCCGATTGAAAAAATGGCACCTTCTCAGGATCCAATGTTTGCGGGGCTGGGACAGGCAATGCGAGTGGGGACGGACCTTCTTGCCGCCCTTATCGTCGGTGGATTCCTTGGTTGGTTAACTGATTCGTATGTGTTGGATACCACACCCTGGGGTGTGGCGATAGGACTGGTACTGGGATTAATCGCTGGAGTTCGCAACGCCTACCGTGCAGCTCAGCGTTGGAAACAATGAGTCGCTAGACACAAGGTTTAGTTTTGGAAGATCCGTTACATCCCTTCGAGCTTCATAACTTTCTCCCGCTTTCCATTTTCGGCCTTGACGTTTCCGTCAATAAGGCTGTCTTGATGATGTGGGTCGTGGTGGGACTTGTTACTTTCATATTATTGAAAGCTGGTGGCGCCAGGGCACTCGTGCCTTCTAAGCTCCAAAGTCTTGCGGAGTTGCTGGTTGATTTTATTCGCGGGATTATCCACGACACGATGGGGGCCTCCGGGATGCGATATTTCCCGCTCATCAGCGCCCTCTTTTTGTTTATCTTATTTTCAAACCTGGTCGGTCTTATCCCTGGATCCTATACAATTACCAGCCAGATCATTGTGACCGGGGTGTTCGCTGTAGGGGTTTACCTACTTAGTCTTATCGTCGGATTTCAACTGCATGGGGCAAAATTCCTTGGTATACTCGTTCCTCCTGGCACGCCAGGGTGGCTCCTTCCCTTAATGATTCCCATTGAATTAATTAGTCAAATAGCCAGACCAATCTCACTGGCCGTCAGATTGTTCGCCAATATGACTGCAGGCCATGTGATTCTTGGGGTATTATTCGGCCTTACCATTGCCGGCGGACTCCTGATAGGATGGCTGCCTTTTTCCTTTACCATCGCACTCTATGGCTTAGAAGTCGGGATTGCCTTTATCCAGGCTTATATTTTTACCGTGTTAACCTGCGTCTATATCGGCGACGCGATGCATTTACACTAACTGGCATTCGAACGAAACGATCAGAGGACGTTTTTACAATTAGTCCCTTTTAAACTGGGAGGACAACACTACAATGGATTCTGCAGCAGCAGCACTTTTGGGAATGGGCCTGGCAGCGGCGGGCTTTGCGGGTGCCGGTATCGGCATCGGGTATATTTTTGGAAAAATGATTGAGGCGGTTGCCCGTCAACCCGAGGCGGAAGCTCGAGTCGGCAAGTACATGTGGATCGGGTTTGCCCTGGTAGAAGCCATCGCGCTCTACGGACTGGTCATCGCCTTTATCATCATGGGCAAAGGATAAAGGGCTCCTGACCTATGCCACAATTTGACTCACATTTCTTTTCGTCGCTGATATTTTGGGAACTCCTGTCATTTGGGATCCTCTTATGGGTGCTCTATAAGTACGCCCTCCCCCCGATCCTGGAAACACTGGAAACCCGGGAACGCAAGATCAGGGAAAGCCTCGACCAGGCCGAACAAAACCGGCTTGCAGCAGAACGAAAGCTCAAGGAATACGACGCCAAGCTGCAGGTGGCTGCCAAAGAAGTGGAAACGATCCTGGCAGAGGCCAAGCAACAGGCTCAACGACTGCTTGATGAAAATGAGCAACGGCTTCGTGCCGAATCCCAGAGAATTAAAGAGGAAACGACACAGGACATTGAGCGGGAGCGACGTAAGGCCATTCAAGATATCAAAACCCAATCCGCTGAGCTGGCCCTTATGATTGCGGAAAAGGTAATCGGTCGAAGCTTATCGGACGATGATCATCGGCGATATGCCGAGGAAGCTCTTGCAGCCGTCGCTGCCCAATCAAAAAACTAAGGCTTTCCCCATTCTCTCCGAATAGCCTCAAGCACAGAGCGATTCATTCAAGAATCGCCTACATCAAAACGCCATGCACAATAAGAAAGAGGGAAGAATCACTTCCCTCTTTTTCTATGGTGTGCACAAGAACGCCTGCAAATAACGGTTTTTGAGTGAGACACTCCAGTGACCCGCTCCCAAAAATCATGGTCTATGCTTCAATGGTTCGTTGAGGAAAGATTCCCACCTCCGGCCCGATACCCTTCTAAGTCCAGCGTGACCGTTTGAAATCCCAGCTTCTTAAATTCCTCCACTAACCGGGATCTGCCCGGTTCTTGTGTCAAAATCGACATTTGGGTTGGGTCAATCTCGATTCTCGCCAAATCGCCGTGAAGACGAACCCGCACTTGCGTCACTCCTTGAGCCACCAAAAAGGCCTCGGCACGCTCTACCCGTGAAAGATAGGCTTTTGTAATTGGGAGTCCACGGGTAATTCGTGAAGACAAACAGGCTGCGGCAGGCTTATTCCAATTTGCCAACCCCAAACCTTTTGCCAATTCCCGAATATCCGCCTTACCGAATCCCGCTTCAACCAAAGGACTCCGCACGCCGAGTTCTCGGGCCGCCTTGATACCGGGACGATCTTCTCCTAAGTCATCCACATTAGTCCCGTCTACGATTGTCTGAAATCCCACGGCATCGCGAAGGCTGGAAATCAACCGGTATAAGTCTGTCTTGCAATGAAAGCACCGGGTTGCATCATTTTTGACAAACGCATCAATTTGCAACTGATCCGTTTCCACAAATTGCAATGGCGCCCCGATCGCGGTGCTTAATCGCTTGACCTCTTCCACCTCGAGTGATGGAAATGTTGGCGAAATCGCCGTGACCGCTTTGGTCCGCGCACCAAGTGTGTCAAAGCCCACTTTTAACACGAGGGTGCTGTCGACCCCTCCAGAAAACGCGATGACGACCGATCCCATTTGGCGAAAGAGTTCTTGCAAGGCTTCGTACTTCCCCTGCAGAGTTGGTTCAAGGCTGAGCATAGAGAGGGAGACTCCTTTTCTTGTTCGTCGTCGTCTGATTTAAGACTTCGGAAGCTGATCGACCCAATTGGCCGCAAGCTCCCAACACATCATCTCCCCGGCTTTTTCGGAGGAACACATCCAGACCTTTGTTTCTTACCATACCTTGAAAGGCATCAATAACTTCTGATGACGGACGCCGAAACGGATTACCCGGGAATTCATTAAAGGGAATCAAATTCACCTTACACCGGATTCCCTGTAAAAGGCGCACCAAACGCCTGGCATCATCCGGTGAGTCATTGACCCCCGCTAACAACACATACTCAAACGTCAGGGGGCGCTCACTGAATCGGGTATACTCGCGGCAGGCATCGAGTAATTCGGATAAATCATAGCGCCCATTCACTGCAGGCATCAGATGTGACCGCTGCTCATTGGTGGTGCCATTTAAGGATATGGCCAGATTCACGCCTAATCGCCGCACATCTGGAAATCGCGGAATCCATCCGGCTGTTGACACCGTAATACGTCGTGGAGAAAAACCCAAACCCCACTCAATATTGGTGAGACGCTGAATCGCTTCGGCGACCGGCTCAAAATTCACCAATGGCTCTCCCATTCCCATGAACACCAGGGAAGACAGATGCTCCCCTTCCCCCAGATAGGCTTGGACATTCAACACCTGCCCGACAATTTCATGCGCGCGCAAACTTCGTTTCAGGCCCATTTCAGCCGTTAAACAAAAGCCACAATCCAGCGTACAGCCGACTTGAGATGACAGACACAAAGTCCGTCGACGGCCATCGGGGATCAATATCGTTTCCACAGCCAGGCCATCTTCTAAATTCCATACAAACTTTGCGGTGCCATCGCTGGCAATGGTTGGAGGTGCCCCCCCCATGCGGTGAATGGTCGCCACCACCTGCAACCTGGCTCGATCGGCTTTTGACAAGTTGGTCATCGAGTCAATATCCACTGCACGATGTTGGTAGAGCCATCTGAGGATTTGGTTGGCACGATATTGTGGCCAACCGAGTTGCTGAATGAAGTTATTCAGTTCATTCGCGGTGAGGGCAAGGAGGTTAAGATGATCGGTATTTTTGTTCATCACGGCTAAATCCAACAATTAAATATTTCAACAATCATAGCATCCCTACATTCCCAAGCCACCTCAAGAAAAGTGGAGAATTTCTCAAAATGCCAAATTAATTACTAGGTATTCCTACAACACAACCTGTTGTCATTTTCTCAATGGAATGCTTCAAAACATGAGTTCTTCCATACCATACTTTTGAACTGTAAATCCTCATCATTAACGATATGGCCACATTATGCCTAAATTTTCGTCAATTTACTCGTCACCAGACATAAAAAAAAGCAAATCCCCTACCACGCTACAATACCTAGTTAATAAGACACATTTATGAATCGTAAGGAGGATGAACATACCAAATATTGAATTTATTAAATCATATGGCACTAAGTTTAGGCTTTCATTTTCAACATGTAATTTTATAATGACATCTTCACAAACATGCCATTGACCTATAATCAACCAATCGTAATTTGCATATTTGTTTGAAGACATCCTTTAAAAATAAAAATTTAAAGCTTGCTTGTTGACTTTGCTTTAAAACACGAATAGAATGAGGCTCAACATATGGTGGAGCTTGCGAAATGGAGGACCAAAATGACCAGCTTAAAGATATCAGCGATGGGCTGGAGCAGCGCATCAGTGTTTATGAGCGCAAACTCAAGGATCTCCAAAAAAAACGGGAGCAGGTAGGTGAGGAAATTGCGACGGTTGAGAAATATCTGGAGTTGGCAAAAACCCTCTATCGCGTCGAAGCTGACAAAGCGAAGCTGGCGAGTCTCTCCAGCCAGATCTTCTCGGAAAAAGAGGGACATCTGTCCTCAGCCGACACGGATGTCGCGTCTAAGTCGAGGGAAATTCTTCTAGGCCGAAGCAAATATGTGGGCATGAGCGTCCCTGATGCAGTGTATATGGTTCTCCAAGAGGTAGGTCGTCCATTGCACGCCAAGGAACTTTTTCAACGTCTGAAAGAAGGCGGGATGCCAATCAGGGGAAAAACCCCTGTCACGTCGGTTGCTACATCCTTAAAAAGGGACCCTCGATTTCGTAAAGTGGGGCCCAATACATTCGAAGTCAATCACGAAAAATCTTTAACCAAAGCCGTCTGACCCGCATTGACGGACGCTTGTATGATCTGAAAGGGGGTGAGTGAATTGGCAGCAACGAAAAAGAAAGCCGCTCCAAAGAAAAAAGCCGCGGCCGCGAAACCCAAAGCTAAAGCAAAAACCAAGAAGAAGTAGCTGTAGATCCCACCTGCAGTGCCACCGGGAGTGGGGCCACCCACTCCCGGTGTGTTTTTCTCCCCAACTCCCTTAAACACTCACACAACAAATTTCCATGATCGCATCCTGGCGCTTGGGATTTCCGCAGACTTCAGGTATGCTGGAAAACGGTCTGTTCCCCATCATCTATGCCATTATCCCCTACCGAATATCACTCGTTAACCCGCATCGCCATTCAAGCCGCCAGGCAGGGCGGGGCGATCCTGCTCGACTATGCCAAAAAAGGATTTCAGATCCATCAAAAGGATCAAGCCATCAACCTGGTCACCGAAGCTGACCTACGCTCAGAAGAAGCCGTCATTCAGACCATCCGACATGCGTTTCCCGAACACCAGATCCTCAGCGAAGAACAGGGCCTGCAGGACATTCCCTCCCATCCCGTCAAATGGATCGTCGATCCCTTGGACGGAACCACCAATTTCACCCACGGCTTTCCCATGTACAATGTCTCTATCGGCGTGGAATATGAAGGCACGTGTGTCCTAGGAGTGGTCTATGATCCCACGCGGGACGAACTGTTTCTGGGACAACAAGGGAAGGGGGCCACACTCAACGGCACACCCATTCATGTCTCGGCCACGCCTCATCTAAATGAAGCGTTACTCGTCACCGGCTTTGCCTATGACGTGCACACCGCCAAAGATAACAATCTTAAGGAATTTTGCGCATTCACCCTCCGTGCGCGTGGGATGCGCCGCACAGGCACCGCCGCGATTGATCTCTGTTACATCGCCTGCGGCCGGTTCGATGGCTTTTGGGAACTACAACTCAATCCCTGGGACACTGCGGCAGGAAAAGTCATCCTGGAAGAAGCCGGGGGAAAGTTAACAAATTATGCAGGCGAACCCTACTCCATCTATGGCAGCACCCTTATCGCCACCAACGGCCATATCCATCAGGAAATGGTAGAAGTTTTAAGCAATGTACAGAAAGGTTAGCATAGGCCATTTCAACTCAAGACTATCCTGCCTCATTTCAATTGCAATTTAAAAAAAAACGCTCCAAAAAAACATTGAAGTTATTGAGCGTTTTTTGTTCTTATTAATGTATTCGAGAGAACAGAAAAAAGTCTGCGTTAAAATAACACCCAAATTCAAATGTCATAAATAGAGAATACGTTTCTTTTCGTTCCTCCACTTATTTTTTTGAATGCGATTAATAGGAGATTCATCGCAATGCCTTGCTACAAACTGGAAGAAGTCTTTGGTGTAAGTAAGGACCCAGTCCAGAGTTATGTTGAAAGAAGTGAAGTTGATGGGCTGTTTTTAAAAGCCCTTAGAACAGACAACCAAATAATTGTCTATGGCGCCTCCAAGCAGGGCAAGACATCTCTGGTTGAAAAACATCTGCCTTACAAAGAAAATGTCACCGTAAGTCTTACCCCAAAATTTAGGCTGATTGATATTTACAAGTCGATTCTAAGTTCACTTGACATTGAACTCACAACAGATACTTCTACCACCACAGGAACATCTACCGATGTTAGCCTGGGTGCAAAAGTTAGAGCAATTTTCCCGTTAATGGGTAGCGCTGAGGGATCAACTTCTTTTTCAGAGAAGGACACAAAAGCCATTGCGGAAAAGAGGAATTCAATTGAGCTTAACTTGGAACTGCCGAATGACGTAGTTAGAGCTTACAAAAAATCAGGGACTAGCAAATTTATTATTTTAGAAAATTTCCATTATCTCGATGAAGAGACTCAAAAACAGTTTGCGTTTGATCTGCGTTCTTTTCAAGAGTTGGGACTGCGATTTATTATCTTAGGTGTATGGAGAGAAAAAAATCGGCTAATCCAGTTTAATGGAGACTTGCTTGACAGGATTTTTGAAGTTCCTGTTGAGCCATGGGATATTGAAGACTTTCATAAGGTTGTCACAAAAGGGTCTTCTTGTTTAAATGTTGAATTTTCTAGTGAACTTATTGACGTAATAATTCAAAGCGCATTTGATAGCATAGGTGTGGTTCAAGAACTATTAAAGTCAGTTTGTCAAAGTGCAAATGTAGAAGAAACGCGATTGAAATTATTAACGCTTAACGATTTAGCTGCCTTGGATAAAGCAAAAGCAGAAAAAGTACAAAGTTATTCGGCCAGGCATCTTCGTGCACTTGAAGCCATCGCTGAAGGTAGAAAGACGACAAATCAGCCAAAATCGGATGATCCTAAAGATATGCCTCTTTACCTTCCTTATTATACCGTTCGATCGATATTGAGTTGTAAATTTGAAGAGGTAATGAAAGGGATAACAAGAAATAGTCTTGAGAAAAAAATCAAAGAAATTCATCATCGACCAGATGATGTTAGAGCAGGTGACATGAGTAATTTGCTATACAATTTCGCGAAGCTCCAAAGCGAGAAATCCATATCGCCACCAATTTTCGATTATGACAAAACCACACAAACTATTCGTGTAATTGACTCAACATTCTATTTCTTTTTAAAAAATATGGATTTAAATATTATAATGGCCCAAATCTTAGATCCAACAAAACGAACGCAAAGAATGTAGTAAAAATTTTTATGACATGAGCCCGTCGACTTATAGGAATCAGTGTTAGCGAAGAAAAAATCAAGAATCACCTAGAAAACTGTCTGAAATAAATTCCTTGAGATCAAAAGCATTTCGTAAAGTAGAATAGTCTCCGCATCTGGTTATGCCGGTTCGGTAAGCAGACGTTGAATGGTGTGTTCGGTTTCCTGATACCCCCCTTCTCCAATGTGGGTGTACTGAATCACTCCCTGTTTATCGATCAGATACAGCGTCGGCCAATAGCGATTACGGTACTGCCGCCAGTTCAGAAATTCATTATCGATGGGCACGGCATAGGGAATATGGTGCTCCTGAATGTACCCTTTGACCTTTTCTACATCGTATTCATATTTAAATTCCGGCGAATGTACCGCAATCACAACCAGCCCTTGTTTGGCGTACTTGTCGTGCCATTCCTTGACATAGGGTTCGATATTCCGGCAGTTCCAGCATCCAAACGTCCAGAACTCCACCATCACCACCTTGCCACGAAGGTCTTCCATTTTGAGTGGCATTGAGTTAATCCACGTTGGACTGATGATGTCAGGTGCTGGAGAAGTATTCGCAAAGCTCGGGGAAGAAAGATACAAGAAAACACTCATCATTCCGAAAAGAGCCACGCCCACCAAAATATGCATTGGTCTTTTGAACATCGTCACATCTCCTGGTTGGGTTTCTGAACTTCCTTAGGTAAGCCAGTAACGTTCTGACTTCTTTACTTGGTCTTTCTTCTTGTCCACCTGTTACACAACCATTTTCCAAAAATTTGACGACTGAGATAGAAAGAACGCTTGAAGTTCCTCGCGGGTTTTGTTGATATGGCGACATCCAATGAAACAGCAAATGCGAATTAAGTGGTAACGCTTGCAGTTCCGTAGAACAGAATCATGTCCCCTCCTGTTTTTATTTCATATGCCCGTACCACCAGCCGCCAATTTGCGGAGGCGCTCCATCGTAAGCTGGGAGAGCTGACGTTTTTCGACACCTCCGACATCGAAACCGGCGAGCAGTTCCCTGAAGTGCTGGTCGATGCCCTGCTCGATGCAAAAGTCGTCGTCATTTTCGCAGACGAGCGATATTTTCAGCGCTGGTACTGCCGGAAGGAACTGGAAACCGCGCTCAAGCCGTTTGAGATTCTCTCGACGCAATCAGGGCACACACCAGAAAAACAGAATGGCTCACTTGAGGGCATTGTCCTAGCCCTCCCACCCAACCAACCAGGACCGGTGATGACCCGGCTGCTTCACAACCTCCCACCACGCATTGGCACCGCGAACTGGCCGATGGCTGATGACACCGAGGCACTCGCCACGCTCATTCGCAACCGAGTCGAGACGACCCAAGACACCATCGGGGCAGCTTTAGAGAAATTAGCGCAACGCGATGACGTCCGAAATGCCTTATTAGAAGAATCGGCTCTCCCCTCACTGTCGGATTTGAGATCCGTTAGACATTCCGTACTTCAAGGCATGCCCGTTTCCCTTCGCAAAGGTTTCGTAGGGCGGGCGAATGAATTGTGGACCATACACACGGCATTAAGTGGGATGGATGGAGAACCGGAACCAGCCGTGGCACTATTCGCGCACGGCGGATTCGGCAAAACCCGCCTTGCGGCCGAATATGTACAGAGATATGGAGGAACACATTTTCCCGGTGGACTCTTCTGGATCAACGCCGATCTCGGGGAAGAAGGCCTGGAGGAACAATTCTATGCCATCCTCAAAGTAATCAGACCACACATGCCCTCCCTCAAGGACCTCCGTGACTCTGGTGTCCAAGACGCGGTGGCCAGCGCAATGGTGGACGCCGTAACCGAGGCCTCCCAACAGGGCCGGGTGCTTGTGGTGGTGGATAACGTGCCTGAAACCCAGCCTGCACCCCTTGCAACCTGGTGCCCCGCGATGGGTGTGGCGGCCGTCTTGGCCACATCCCGGCGAAACCTGGCTCTCTCTCCAGAGGGTATCAAAGAAGTGACCGTTCCCCCGCTGACGCTCCCGTTCTCGGTTGAACTCCTCACGAGACAGTTGGATCGACGGTCCTTGTCCGACCAAGACTGGATACTCATCGTTGAGTGGGTAGGGCGGTTTCCTCTGGCCTTGGAACTCCTGAATACCACGCTCCAGGCGGGAGCCATGACACCTCCGCAATTGCTCAAAAAAGCTGAGGGCACCGGGCCGACCACCGAACTGGACGCCCAAGCAGCGGTCTTAAAAGAAGTGATTCCCCAAGGGATGCTCCGCGGGGTCACAGAAGCCTTGCAAATTTCCTATGACCAATTGCCCCAGGAAGCACAAAAGGCCGCACACCTCCTGGCGCAGTTGGCTCCCGAACCGATACCTGAACATCTGCTTGAAACACTCGACTCTGGTCTGCTGTCTCCCACCATCAGGACAATATTGAGGACCAGGTCCATCGTCATGGCCCTGACCGGAAGCACCGTCCCGATGTTCGGCACTATCCATCGGGTTCTTGCAGACTTCCTGCGAAGTCAGCCAGGAGAAACTGATAAGGAAATTTCAATCCTTTCAGGGGCACTTCAAACAATCATGACCCAGGAGGCATGCAGTGACCCAAACCAGTGGGCACTGATGATCACCTGTGGGCCCCATGCTGAGAAACTTATTGCCGTTCTTCAGGATCCTGCCCAAGAACAAAATGGACCTACTATAGTTCATTTAGGATTGATCCTCGGAACATTACACTCGGAACAGGGTTTGTATGGACGTGCACGAGAGCAAGAAGAACATGCCCTCTCCTATGCCAAAACCATTTTAGGAGAGGAACATCCCGACACGCTCAGGTCCATGAACAATCTCGCCTTGACGGTCTCTCGTCAAGGCGAATATGCCAGAGCCGCCGCTCTCCAACGCACCGTGTGGGAACGGACCCAGCCCCTCCTCGGCGCGGACCATCCCAACACGCTTACGTCCATGAACAATCTCGCCCTGACACTGTCCCGTCTGGGGGAATATGCCGACGCTTCCGTCCTCCAGCGCACAGCCTTGGAACGAAGACGAGTCCTCCTCGGCGAGGAGCACCCCGACACGCTCACCTCCATGAGTAATCTCGGGTCGACCTTGTCCGACCAAGGCGATTATGCCAGGGCCGTCGCGCTCCAGCGCACGGTGTTGGAACGGAGACAACGCATCCTCGGAAAGAAGCATCCCGACACCCTCACGGCCATGAGTAATCTCGGGTCGACCTTGTCCGACCAAGGCGATTATGCCGAGGCCATCGCGCTCCAGCGCACGGTGTTGGAACGGAGAAGAGTCCTCCTCGGCGAGGAACATCCCGACACGCTCACCTCCATGGGGAATCTCAGTTTGACCTTGTCCAACCAAGGCGATTATGCCGGGGCCGTCGCGCTCCAGCGCACGGTGTTGGAACGGAGCCAGCGCCTTCTCGGCGAGGAACATCCCTCCACCCTCACCGCCATAAATAATCTCGCGGTGACCTTGTCTGACCAAGGCGATTATGCCGGGGCCGTCGCCCTCCAACGCACGGTGGTGGAACGGAGCCAGCGCCGTCGCGGCGAGGAACATCCCAACACCCTCACCGCCATGAATAATCTCGCGTTGACGCTCTCCGACCAAGGCGATTATGCCGGGGCCGTCGCCCTCCAACGCACGGTGGTGGAACGGACACAACGCCTCCTCGGCGACGACCATCCCAACACCCTCACCGCCATGGGCAACCTGGCGTTGACCTTGTCCGCCCAAGGCGACTACGCCGAGGCCGTCGCGCTCCAACACGCGGTATTGGAACGGAGCCAGCGCCTTCTCGGCGAGGAACATCCCTCCACCCTCACCGCCATAAGTAATCTCGCATCGACGCTCTCCCGCCAAGGCGACTATGCCGGGGCCGTCGCCCTCCAACGCACGGTGGTGGAACGGAGCCAGCGCCTTCTCGGCGAGGAACATCCCAACACCCTCTCCGCCATGGGTAATCTCGCGGAAACGCTGGCCCAGCAGGGCGAGTATGCCGAAGCCGTCGCGTTCCAAGGCATAGTGGTGGAACGGACACATCGCCTTTTCGGCAAAGAAAATCCCGCCACAAGTCTTTCGGCCTGGAATTATCTAAACTTTCTTTTAAAAACAGAGGATATCGGGACTGCGCTGGAGGTACTGCGTCAATACCTCCTGTGGCTCTTGCACCAGGGCCCATCGACACTTGGTAGTGACCAACAACAGATTCGTGCGGGCGTCGCCAAACTTCTGGAATCAGCGAAAGACTCATAACTATAGATCCCAGCAGCAAGCCTGTGGAGTCGTTATAGTGATTCCAAGTAATTCCCAAAGGCTTCTTGCCTTTCATCCTGCCAGTAGATGCGGCCACTTCACATGGAATTCCCAGAGAACCTCATCCCTCTCATTGTCCGACGCCTGCCGCTCGGCCCCATGGGCGGACGCTCTCATCCCTCGGCGGGCCTTGTTTGAGTGCAACGAGTTGGCCCGCCTCCCCCTGATTTGCGTCCGTCCATTCTAATGTCACCGGGCGGGGTGTCAATGGTTTTGGCTACTTTTGCCGAAACAAAAGTGACTCGGCTGCCGGGCCGAAATCCGGCACTTGCAGTAATCCTTTCCTAACAAACCGAAATTGTATCGGGATGACTCCAGGAAGTTCTTGGGTCGCATCTCATCAAGCACGTACCGAGCTGCGTGTGAGCACCTCGACGGAGCCAGGCGAACGGAATCATTCAATTATTTTGATGAGGAAAAACCCAAGAATGTATGAAAAGGAGGTGAGGATTTTTCTACAGGCGAGATTAGCCCATATCACGGAAGCTGTGATCGGGATTGCGTTCGCCGGCAAAATTCTTTGACCATGAGCTGCGAAAGAGGACGACCGCTCGATCCCGGCTGTCTTTGACGACAAGGGCATCAGAGGGCGGCTTAAACGTCGCAACGTCGCCTACCAGCCATGCACTGGATTCATAGGGCAACACATCCACCACCACTTTGACGCGGTATTCGCTTTGCAAGCGGAATTCCAGCACATCAAACTGAAGTTTGCCCACAGCGGCCACAAAAAATTCCAGCCCGTCCAGACTTCGAAGGATTTGAATGGTCCCTTCCCTGGCGAGCTGCTCGATTCCTTTGTCGAATGATTTCCGCATTCCCGTATCGGTCGGCCGCACACGGGCAAAGACTTCGGGTTGAAATTGTGGAAGCGGTTTATAATTAAAGCCTTCCGCCACCGAGATCGTGTCGCCGATCTGAAAAATCCCGGGATTGATAATCCCAATGACATCGCCGGGATAGGCCACATCGACCGTATTGCGTTCCTTCGCCACCATACTGTGAGGCCGTGAGAGCCGAACCTCCGTGTTGGTCCGATGATGTTTGACCACCACATCCCGCTCGAATCTCCCTGAACAGACTCGTAAAAAAGCCGTGCTGTCGCGATGGCGTGGATTCATATTGGCCTGGAGTTTAAATACATAGGCGCTGAATGGTGTATCAACCGGATCGATCATCAGCTCACGGCCATCCGGGGCATCCGCTAACCGACCGTGAGCGGGAGGAGCGAATTCCACAAACGCATCGAAAAATGCTTCCACGCCGAAATTGGTCATGGCAGACCCGAAGAAGACGGGCGTGACTTTTCCATTTTGAAAATCATCTTTCGAGAACGGGTTCCCGGCGATATCCAACAATTCTAAATCATGCATCAATTCATCCCAGATATACCCGGCCATACGGTCTTTCACCGAGGGATCGTCCAAGGAGAGTTCCACGAGATCCGGTTTCGAGGCCCCTCCCGCAGCCGTTCTGGTATAGAGCAACACCTTTCGGGATTGCCGATTCACGACTCCGAGAAAATCCTGTCCGGACCCGATGGGCCAGTTGATGGGACTGGCGTGAATGCCCAACACGTCTTCCACTTCCGCCATCAGATCTAGCGGAACCCGTCCGGGCAAGTCCATCTTGTTGATGAAGGTCAACACGGGAATCCGGCGAAGGCGGCAGACTTCAAACAATTTTCGTGTTTGCGTTTCAACACCCTTCGCGGCGTCAATGACCATGATTGCGCTATCGGCCGCCGTGAGTGTCCGGTAGGTATCCTCGCAAAAATCCTGATGGCCAGGCGTATCCAACACGTTGATCACCGCCTGTTTATAGGGAAATTGCATCGCCGAGGCGGTAATGGAGATGCCGCGCTCCTGCTCCATTTCCATCCAATCCGACGTGGCCATTTTCCGGTTTTTTCGCCCTCCGACCATCCCGGCAGTACGAACCAGCCCCGAGTAGAGCAGGAGCTTTTCGGTCAACGTGGTTTTACCGGCGTCCGGATGGCTGATGATGGCAAAGGTCCGACGCTTGCTTGCTTCTGATCGGATTTCTTGTTTGAGTTGGAGTGTCGTCATATTACCTTCTGGGCGAACAGCCCGATCTATTACAATTTTTCCAACTGACCCTGCGCCCGGGCCAGACTCAGACGGGAGGCATTAAACGTGAAAAGGCCTTCAATCAAATTATCTCTGGCTTGCGCCACACGGGTTTGCGCATCAGTGACTTCGATATTCGTGGCGACACCGACCGCGAACCGTTCACGTGAGAGTTCCAATTCGGTCAGTGAAAGCTTTAACCCTTCTTCCGCAACCGCAACTTGCTGTTTGGCCGAACTCATGGTGATCAGCGCATCACGAACTTCCAATCCCACTTGATATTGCACATCCTGGGTTCTGATGGCTTCCTGTCTGAGCAGACTGCGACTCTCTGAAATTCTGGCTTCCCGCATTCCGCCATCGAAAATCGGCACCCTCATTAATACCTGAACATTATCGGTGGTCAACGCATTGGGGATTTGATTGCCGATCATGCCAACATCGCCCAAAGCCTGAATAGTGGGAACCCGTTCGTTCGTCACGGAACTTAACGACAAGGAGGCCAGACGCTCACGGTTCTGCTGCGCCTTCAGTTCGGTCCTGTGTTCTTTGGCCACCTGCAAGGCCTCTCCTATGGATTGGTCGGAGACATTCACCATTTTCATTTCATCCGTAAGCACCAGCTTCACCTCGAACGAGAGCCCCATGGCACGAATCAAATTGAGTTTGGCACGATCCCGCTCATTTTCAGCGACTAATAATCGCTGTTTGGCGTTTTCCAATTGAACTTTCGCACGCGTCACATCCAGACTGGTCGCCATCCCGGCGGATTTTCGTTCCGCCGCCAAACGCAATAATTCCTTATTCAATGCCACATCCGCAGTCCGGGCATTCACTGCCGCCTTAGCCCGAAGCGTTTCCAAATAAATCAGACCTGCGGTGGCCATGGTATCCCGTTTGGTGACTTCCGCATCCAACCCTGCCACGTCCACTCCCGCTTTGGCAGCCCGCCATTTTTGAATGAGACTTAAACTGAACACATTCTGGGTGAGAAAAGCCCTCATTTCGTAAAAATCCCTGGGGCCTACAACGGTGGCGCTCGAACCAAACGACCCCGTAAAGAATCGACGCCGGGATGCGCCTGCCGTCCCTGAAAGATTGGGCAATAATTCACCGAGTTGTGTATTCGCGACATCCTGCGCCTGTGCAATACGTTCGTTAAACAAACGGACCGTCGGATTCTGATCGACAGCCGCATCCATCGCCTCCCGCAAACTCAGCCGCAACTCGGGAAGGTCACGAGCCGTTGAAGGCTCCGGGGAAGCCGCCCAGGTCACGGCCCCGAATCCGCCAATTACCATAAGACACACTACGCATAGCCCAAACGCCTTCCAACACTGACCTCTCATCATATCTTGTCCCTTCGCCTCCAGGTTACAAAGCGCCGCCCGACGGCTGTTCAGCTAATTGAGGATTTCTGGCCTCTGCCCACTTGCGTTGCGTATCAACGACCAAGGTAAACAATGCCGGAATAACAATAAGGGTGAACACTGTGGAGACCAAGAGGCCACCCAGCACCACACTTCCGATACCCCGATACAGTTCGGAGCCCGCGCCGGATGAGACCACCAGTGGGAAAAGGCCAAAGAGCGTTGTGAGTGTCGTCATCATAATCGGCCGGACACGGATTTTGACGGATTCACGAATGGCCTCTCGAAGAGGTAATCCTTGTCCCGATTCTCCTCCCAACGAATCCCCCTCTTCCGGTCCCCTCATGAAATTTAAGGCCTGGTGCACCACCAGAATGGCATTATTGACCACCACCCCGATGAGAATGACAAAGCCTAACATGGTCAGCACATCTAATGGTTGATACGCGATAAAATTATTGACCAGAGAAAGCCCCAGGAATCCACCGGCTGCGGCAAACGGTACCGTAAAAATAATGACCAGAGGATAGAGAAAACTTTCGAACAGCGCGGCCATCAAGAGGTAGGTAATGGTAAAGGCCAACAGAAAATTCCATTTTAACGCATCATAGGTTTCGGTAAGATCATCGGCCGTTCCCGACAGGCGGACATTATACAAACGGCCTAACGTCCCACTTTCTTTCAATGGCCCAAGGATTTGCGTTCGAATCACATCCATCGCCTCCTCCAACGCCATCTCAACCGGCGGGATCACCTGAATCACAATGGATCGTTCCCGTTCAATATGATTAATTTGTTCCGGGCCCGCAACTAATGTGATATCGGCAATATTGCCGACCGTCGTCAGTTGACCGCCTTTGGTAAAAATCGGAATGGAATTGAGCGACTGCGTCTGATTGGCATATTTATCGATACCACGAATCGTGAGATCAACCTCATCTCCTTCAAATTGGTAATCACTGGCCTTTGCCCCGTCGACAAGGGCATCAATGGTAAATCCGAGCTCCTGATTCGTCATTTGCACATCGGCCGCACGATCCCGTTTAACGGTGACACGGACTTCCGGGCTTCCCAAATCCAAACTGGGAATGGGCCTGGCCTGCGCCTCGGGCAGCACCCCTTTCACCTGACCGAACACCTGAACACCTAATTGAACAAGGGTGTCCAATTCCGGCCCGGTGATCTCAATATCGATATTTCGCCCTTCACCAAGGCCACGCTCGAACAGGCCGCGCTGTGTGATGATCCCAATCACGCCCGGAAGGTCCGCCGTGGCTCGACGAAACAGGGGGATCAATTCCTTCACGCGGCTCGGATCATTTACGCGACCGCCCATAAAGACGGATCGCCCCCGTGCCACATAGAAAAAATTGGCAATACTGGGGCCATCCAAAGCGGCCTCCTCCGGGGAACCGGGCTTTGCATCCCAATAGGGGCTGAGGGTCGATTCAATCGGCTGTCCCATCTTGACAAATTCGTGAGTGTTATACCCCGGAGGAGGCAGCAGAATGCCGATGACAAGATTCCGGTTCCCCTGAGGAAGATACTCCGCCTTCGGTAACAAAGCCCAACTTCCCAGTATCGCAAGAGAGGTGAATCCCAGAATCGTCACACTTCGCCAGAAGACACTACCACTCAAATCATACACCAAAGAACCCAAGGCCTCTCTGATACGATCCAACCAGGAATGCCGTCCCGCCGTGGAACCACTCTCCGGAAATCCCGCGGTAGTCCACGTACCGGGTGCTTGTTCCCCCTTAGACTTTTTCACCGTGGTTAACACTCGTGCAGACAATGATGGAATCACCGTCATCGAGACCACAAGGCTCAAGCCCACTCCCGAACTGATCGCAATAGCGATATCCCGAAACAATTGACCGGATTGTTCTTCCATGAAGACAATGGGAACAAATACGGCAATAGTCGTGAGGGTACTGGCCAGCACTGCACCCCACACCTCCACAGTGCCATCGTATGCCGCTTGAAATAACGATTTGCCCAATTCCCGGTGACGATAAATATTTTCCAACACCACAATGGAGTTATCCACCAACATCCCGGCAGCAAACGTCATTCCCGCTAAACTGATGACATTAAAATTCCGGCCCAACGCCCACAGCATAATAAACGTCCCCATCATGCTGATCGGAATGGCTAAACCGACCACCAGGGTGCTACTGCCCGTGCGGAGGAATAAAAACAAAATAGAAATCGCCAATATACTCCCGACGATCAAATTTTGCTGGACAAGAGTCAGGGATCGGTTAATGTATGTGGTTTCATCATAAACCTGAAATAACTGAAACCCCCGCGCATTCAAAATTTCTTCATTGAGCTCACTAGCTGCCTCCCGAAGACCATCCATGGCTTCCAATACATTGGCCCCGGTCTGCCGTATCGCGTTGATGGCAATGGCTGGATGGCCTTTTTGTCGCACCACCACGGTCGGATCCTTGTAATCAATATGGGCGGTCGCCACATCCCGCACATACACCGACGCGCCATCACGCCTGGCGATAATGACATTTTCCACATCCTGGGGATTGAGATATTCCCCCACCGTACGTACGACATACGACCGTTTACCCTCATCGAAATCTCCGGCACTGTAATCCCTATTCTCCTGATCTAACGCTTGAGCCAGGTCCATAATGGTTAACGCTCTGGACGCTAATTTTGCCGGATCGACCGTCACTCGAAGCTCCCGCTCCCGCCCACCATAGACATTCGAAGCCGCGACACCCTGGACCCGTTCGAAACGGGCTTTGATGATATCCTCTGCAAAATCCCGCATGGTTTCAATGTTGACGGGATTCCCTTCTAGAGTGTCTAAAATAAACCAGGCCATGGCGGCTCCACGGGTATCCGCGCTGCTAATGACGGGTTCATCCGCCTCAAGCGGGTATTCCTTGACCTGATTCAACCGGTTGGAAACTTGGAGTAAGGCGGTATCCGTATTCGTTCCGGTGGGAAATCGGAGAATGACTTTTCCCTGACCGTAGGAACTTTCGCTGAACATTTTCTCCAGGCCTTCGACGCCTTTGAGTTGCTCTTCCTGCTCATCGATGATTTCACGCTCGACTTCATGCGGGCTCCCCCCGGGCCAAACGGTATCCACGGTGACTTCATGCTTTTCCACATCAGGTGCCAATTGAACCGGGAGCTTCACCAACGCCACAATGCCGAACAACACGACTAAGAGCACACCCACTGCCGTGCTGACCGGATAACGAATGGCCGAATGAACCAGATTCATGTTTTTACCGGCTCCTCTAAAATTCTGACCGATTGACCGGGCAGGAGGCGCTCATTCCCTTCCACGACTATCTGCATGCCTTGTTCAATTTCTCCCTGGACTTCTACCACATCCTCAAAATGAGCTATAGGACTTACCATGACCTGTGTGACGGTATTATTAGCAACTATAAAGACAAATTCCTTGCCGCCTTTGAGCACCAGAGCATCCTTGGGGATCACGACCGCCTGGTAAGGAGCGCCTACGGCCAACTGCACCCGTGCCACCATCCCGCTTTTAATGCGTAAATCCGGATTGGACAACACGACTTTGACCGGGAACGTTCGTGCCGATCGATCGGCTTGCGCGACAACAGAAAAGACTGTTCCTTCAACCTCTCTTCCAGGCAAAGCATCGAACACAGCCATCACTGGATCTCCAACCCTGACATCCCGCACGTATTCTTCCGGGAGCGGCACTTGCACTTCGACCTTTGCCAGATCTACCAATTCCACAACTGGTCCACCCTCCTCCACCCATTGACCGATTTCCGTATATTCCTTCGTGATCCAACCCGGAAAAGGGGCCAGGATCCTTGACTTGGTCACTTGATCACGTACCAGTCGAATCTCCGCTTCTAATTGAATCAGCCTCTTTTCTAGAGCGCTTTCTTCAACAATTGCATCATCCATTTCTTTTTGAGTCACCAGTTCCTTGGCAAACAACATCTTGATTCGCTCCAAATCCTTCTGCGCCTGGTCATAGCGGGCTTTGGCTTCACGATGTGAAGCCACTGCCGAGTCAAGACGAATGTCCAGCGTGTCTGTTCGAAGACTGGCGAGCAGTTGCCCTTTCTTCACAAACTGCCCTTCTTTACCGGGAAAGGCTTTGACCAGGCCTGCCACTTCACTGGCCACAAGACTTCGCTTGCGTGGTTCTGCTGTTCCCACTAAGGAAACCGATCGCTGAACCTGCTTGCTTAAAACGGTCACAACCTTGACCGGCGAGGGCGGACGTCCCGTTGGCGGCTGGGCCGCCTCCTGTTCACTGCACCCCTGCAATCCCTGCACAGCCAGGATCATGGCAAACACCAGGCAGATGGAGCTTTTAGAAAGATATGTCATACGTTTACGTTGACCTTTTAAGGGGTGAAGTTCCGAGGCCATCAAGCAACAACGACGCTAACCACTTGCCTTTGTCCACAAGCGATTCTTTGGGACCTGACTGGAGAATCCAAAGATAGATGGTAGAGTTTAACATGCCATGAAACGCCAAGGAGGTATCTTTAGGATTCACTTTGCGAAATTCTCCGGTTTTGATGCCCTCCTTAATGAGATTCGCAACAAGATCAATCTGGGCCAAATACCGTTTCCACACCCGCTCGCCAAACGCGCTTTTCACGGTCCATTCAAACCCGCTCCACTCAGAGACATAAATACGGAAAAACGCACGGTTTTGATCAGCGAAAGCTAACTTCACCTGAATCACCGCACGTAACTTCTCCTGGGCCGGGAGACGGCTGTGCGTCGCCTCTTCCAAAAGACGGAGTAATTCCTCAACCTTGGCTTCCACCAGAGAGATATAGATGTCTTCTTTGCTTTTAAAAAACCGGTACACCGTCCCCATGGCAAATTGGGCGGCCTCGGCAATTTCAGCCATGCTGGTTTTAAAAAACCCGTTCTGGGAGAACTTGCGCTCCGCAGCCAGCAAAATTTCTTCACGCCGGGCTTCATATTCCCGCTGTTTTCTTTCCGCCCGGGGATTGGGAGTCGCTTTCATAGAATGGCCTTTTTGATAAACAGTTCTTTTCGGCTTTGAATACCTATTCTAAAATATGAATGATGATTCCACAACATGAATCTCTGATTCAATTCATTATGGGGCTGTAATATGCAATGTGCCTGTGGGTCAATATGCCCTTGGAAATTATTATTAACACTCTCATTATCGGTCCCCTTCTTCCTTCAGTGGTGGGCAAAATTTACCGGGAACCCTCTTTCATGACCTAGGGCCCCACCTTTTTATTTGCTTAGGTAAAACTTTCAGCTGCCATATCCGGACCATTGGCAGAGGGAAAAGGCATTTAAAAGGTTATCCACACCTCCCATCCTCCCTCGCTTTCCTTGATTTCATGTTTAAAAGAGAAAAAAAGGAGAATACTATTTGAACACGGCGACGGGGACGACACGATCTCTTCACAAGTGTGGAGGAAATTTGCTTCGAGCGACACGAAGGAAGAAAAGATGCTGAGTGGAGACTTGCTTCCTCAAATTCCCGGGAAACCTCTAAATAGGATACCCATTTGAAGGAGCGGAAGGGAAATTACCCATAGTTTATATCGGCCTGAAAGAGAGAGTGGTTGGTCTTTCTCAGGCTAGATGGCTGGTGCTTGCATCTATTCATCCAATCCGGTTGGGTTTGGTGCCGAGTGAAATATTTCCCGCAACAAGGCCTACTACGAGGTCTCTTCTCGAAAGGATCCTAAAAACAGATTTCCGCAAAGAAGAGCACTCCCTATTACTAAGCCGCCCACACCCGTATACACGAATATTTCCGTGAGAAAATGTTCATGAGCCGGACCACGCCCGATGGAGGGGGCCAGAAGAAACATGGTCAGCCAAGAAAGTGGATACAAACTGCTGAGGCCGAGAAACATTGCAGAGACTGTTTTGTATCGTGACTTCATTCCGGACAACATGGTGAGTATGATCAGCCCCAGAGAAAAAGCGGCAATGCCCGTTGCATGGAAGTGAGCACGTTGGGCATATCGCCAAATCTTATCCGCACTTTTGGCATCATGAACTGCCGGATTCGCTTCAATCCCCTGTTTAATATAACCCTTATATAGATCTTCATTAATACCGAAGAGAATTCCCATTCCCACACCAAACATCAATCCCAACAGCACCAGTCCCAGCCCAACTCTCACAACTTGAATCTCTCGGGTCATCATGTTCACGATCAATCTCCCATCATCCTGTCAAAAATAATGACTGCCAATCGCCGATCTCTCAAAATACCCCGCCGATCCCCACTTCCCGGTTAGGGTTAAACCTGTCGGTTAGCACAAACAAGTGTTGGGGGATGGTGGATTACACTTGCTCATCTACTACGGGCCATTCCAGATTGGCGCGCACCCCCCCTAACGGTGATCGCTCCAGGTACAAAGAGCCACCATACAGCATGGCAATATCAAAAACGATATCCAACCCCAGTCCGCTACCCGGTATGGCTTCATCAAGTCTGCGCCCCCGTTGAATGGCCATAGCTTCCTGACCTTCGGGGATACCAGGACCATCGTCTTCCACAATCACCCGCCATTTGCTCCCGGCCCGCTCTCCACGAATCTGAACTTCTTGCTTGGCCCATTTGCAGGCGTTGTCTATGACATTGCCCAGCATTTCTTCTAAATCCTGGGCATCGCCATGAAAATAGATTTTTTCCAGTCCTATTAAATGAATGTTGAGGGCTTTGCCCTTGTAAAGATGGTCCATCGAAAAACGCAGATCCTCGGCTAGGGTCCCGACAGGCGTTTGAATACCCACAAATCGATTCGCCCCCGCTGTTCTGGCTCTTGAAAGATATCGATGCACCGAGTGCGTCATATTCTTCAGTTGTTCGCCCATCAGACTCCCCTGCTCCCCTTCCATGGCACGGGCCTCATTCGTCAGGACCGTTAAAGGATTCTTCAGCGCATGAGCCAAATTCGCGGTTTGGGTTCGAGCTCGCTCCAGGAGAGCCGCATTATGATCCAAGAGCGCATTCAATTCCGAAACAACCGGTTGCACTTCCCCTGGAAAACTTTCCGGAAGCCTGGCTGTTTTTCCCAATCGGGTTTCCGCCAAAGCCTGTTGTAACCGGGACAGGGGACGTAATCCGATCCGAATCTGAAAGAACACGGCACCCACTAATCCGACCCCCAATGCGGTCAACGTGATCAACAACATTTTAGAAAATTCCAGGACATCCTCATCAATATTGGAAACGGGACCTGCCACCACAAACGTAAATGAGGCTTGTGAATCGGGCAAGGTGACATTTTCAACGAGTCCACGTAACGCCATTCCGGCAGGCCCCGTCAGAGCCTGATGTTGCAAACCGGTACCAATGCCCGGGTCGTTGATCTCAAGGATATACTGCCATAGAGAACGGGAGCGGGCGACCAATTTCCCGTTTTCGAGGATCTGCCAATACCAACCGGATAGGGGCCGGTGAAATCGAAGATTGGAAGGATTCCATGTCATTTCTAACCCGCCGGAATTGGGAGAAATTTCGCTGGCCGCAATATTGCCCTTGAGCTGATCAAACAAAAAATCATCAAATCGGCGTTCCACATGGGAGCGAAACAGAAGCATTAATAGCACACCGACCACCACAAGAGTCAGTACCACCCAGACGCTGGAAAGAATCAGTAAACGAAGGGCAAGCGTGTTACGTTTCATGTTCCTACTCGGTGAGCTGATATCCTTTACCCCGGTGCGTAATGATAAAAGAGGTCCCCAGTTTTTTTCGCAATCGATTGATTAAGACTTCAATCACATTAGAATCCAGATCAAAGTCCTGGTTGTAGATATGTTCCGTGAGTTCGGTTTTGGAAATGATGGCATGAGGATGATGAAGAAAATACGATAAGGTACGAAATTCCAGCGCCGTCAACTCCACGGGTTGATCGTGGATGGTCACCCGTTGGCTACTCGTGTCAAGGTTAACCGAACCCCACGTCAGGACTGCGGTGGCATGGCCCGCAGCCCGCCGAATGAGTGCTTCTATCCGGGCCACAACTTCTTCAACCTCAAAAGGTTTGGTCAGATAATCATCCGCGCCCGCCCGTAAGCCCAACACCTTTTCCCTCCAGGTATCCCGTGCAGTTAAAATAAGAATAGGCATCGTGCGTCCCGCTTGGCGCCAGCGTTGTAACACCGTCAAGCCTTCACATTTCGGAAGACCCAGATCAAGGATCACCGCATCGTAGGATTCCGTCTGTCCGAAATATTCTCCTTCCTCACCATCAGTGGCCACATCTACGACATAGGACGCTCGTTGCAGCCCATCGACTATTTGCCTGGCCACTTGCGGGTTATCTTCAACAACAAGCACTCTCATGGGATCAGCGAAGGAAAAACAGGCATTCTCAGGGTGAGTGGTCTCGCTGCCCTTTGACCGTGAGAACCGCCATCGATTTGGCATCGTAGTCGATTTTCAGAACATTGCCCTGCGGGGTCAGTAACTTGACCTCATAGATCCAGCGCAGATCCTCCTCTTCTAATTCCAGCTCAAGAATGATTCCCTCAAACTCCTTCTGTACTTTTTGAAACAATTGTTCAACAGGAACCACTTCGGCCTTTAATTGTTGATACCCGGGAATGTCGTCATCCGGATACGCCGGCGAAATAAATCCGAACAGGCCGACCATCATCCCGAAAATCCACGGCAAAAACACTTTCTCGTTCCTGGGAATTTTCATTCGATCAACGTTCATTTTCTCCCACCTCACTTTCCCTTTTCGGACATACGGAGAAAATCTCTCAGGAACAGAATCTTATCATGACCAACCTTACGCCAAGCTTAAAATTCTGTTAAGCCCAAAATCAGGATATACACAGGACCGTCTCTCGTATCTTCACCATAGGCCCTCTCATGGGATCGATAGGCCATTGACAATAGCCGGTACGCGGGGCAATTGGGCCGGCATGAGACCAAATGAGCGTATATCATTGAAGACGAATAGCGGAAAGACTGAAGCCCGAGATCCCGACGATCCATAGATCGAATTTCATTTCGTCCAGATAGGAAGACTACCCTCTCCATTCAAGGCCTTTCAAACTTTCCCATTCAGCCCCCACTCCTCATGCCCCCTGATATGCCTCGAGGAATTTCAAGAAAGTTTCGTCACACTGCCCATTCTATGAGTAAATCGACGAAGGTTCAGAATCCAAAAATTACCCGAGCTGCCGCAACTGGAAAGTGCTGATGTTCTGTCCGTTCCACCCCGAATCCGAATTGTATTTTTGCATGTTTGACTAGACGAACATGCAGTTGGGGCATTACTAACAGTAAATCAGGGCGCTTTGGCCGAGATTCCCAATTCATCTCTAATCCCACATGAAATTTTTTGGAGAATGAATAAGTAAGGTTACTATTCACCAATCCTTCAAGATGCCCGTGAGAGCCGAGGTCCGTCAGTCGCACCCCCATCATATTCAGCATAGTCCAATAGGTATTCATCCGATATCCAAAGAGATAGAGCAGGTCATTCTCGAACTCTCCGCCATCTCTAAACTCTCCAGGATCATGTTCAAACACCCCACCAGCATCTTCAAACTGTACACTATGCCGATGGTATTCTCCGATGTATTGCCACCCGTGTATAAAGCTTCCATTTTGGAGAAAATGAAATGTACCTTGCAATCCCAGTTTATAGCCTTTGACGACACCATCTTGCGTCGGCAATTCAAACTCAATTCCATAGCCATCTGCAAACGCATACTCAAATTCAGGATTGACTCTAAATGCATCATCCTTGAAATTATATTGAAACAAGGTATTGAACTCGTAATCATGTTTGTGGGATCTCATTGGTAAGACCAAATCAAAGACCATGGGTTCAAGGAGACCAGGGGAGGCACTAAATGTTCCACCTTCAGATGCATAGCTCATATTCGAAATAGTCATGACAAGAAGAAGCCAGGCTGAAAGCGTTGAACTTTTCATGCCTGATTTTCCCTCCGTCCTTTCTCCATACATTCATTACCCTGCCCCTATCTGAAATCGCATCCTAACGATCCAACATTTAAGCCAGGCTGAAATGCATTTTCAGCGTGGCTTCAGGATGCGAGAGGTACAATCCCCAAAAAGTAAGCGCAGCGTTGAAACACAAAGAAAGGAGGTTCAAGAAAAAATCGGTGAGATCAACAGACCCATCATTCGTGGTGGGTTGGTGTTGGGAGGATTCGTTGGGCTATTGGCCACAACAAGTTGTAAGTGGTGTACAGGTTAATTTTTCAAACCAGGAGAAACATCATGAGTAGAAACATTCTTTTCATGACCATCGGATTGTTCATTTTCAGTACGCTCACCCTCTGGGCGCAATTCCATGATCCAAGACACACTGGCATCACAACCGTGTCTGCCGCTCAAGGGGCAGTTGATGATTCCCGGGTCTCACTGACCGGAACCATTCTTCGGCAACTGGGAGAAGAACGATATCTTTTCCAGGATGCCACCGGAACCATCATTGTCGAGATCGATCATGAAGATTGGCGCAACGTACCCGTCAATCCGGAAACAATTGTCAGAATTTCGGGAGAAGTGGACCGGGATTGGTTGGCGACGGGAATTGATGTGGAACGGGTCGAGGTGATGACCGCATCCAGTCAAGGCTCTAATCAGTTGCAACGGAATGATTCCGATCAGACCAACCCGACTGACGGTGGGCAGACATCGTGCCGAAGCCAAAGTCTGTCCCAACTATGTTGAGGAAGAACGGTCTACCAAGACTTCGCACCCGCCATCAATTGGTGGAGGGTGTGAGCAACAGTATCACCGGGGAGTTGCCCCTGCTGTATTTTTATAAACAGGTTCCGACATGCCATTTGAAATGAGCAGATTAACCGAGCAGTTCGTAACCAAATGTTGAGACATTGGGTATAAACATCAGGACGGTATGGCAGTATGAACCATCAGAAGATCTTTCTCGATGGGCCCGATCAAGGAGGACATATGTACAATTTCTACATGCCCGGCAGATCCCATGCCTGGTATACGCCCGGACAAATATTTACCTGGCTTCAACAAAAGCATTTTCAAGTTTTTAGCATTCTGTATGAGGACCATTGGTATGTGGTTGAGGCCCGTGATCCGGACGGCACAAGGGTAGAATTGAAGGTCACACCAAAAACCAGAACCATCTTTACGTGGAAAATCCTGGAAGAATCCTGCTGAGATCATTCGCAGGAAAAAATTAGTGGCTCAAAGTTGCTGAGAGACGCCGTATGCAGATGAGCCGACAAGAGGACTCCCTTTCCCTCGTTCCTATTTGCCCTGCTTTTTAGATGTTGCACCTTCCCTTCAGGAAATTGGTTGTCATGAATAATTTCACGGGCCTACTTGAGATAGAAGGTGATTTCGAAAAATCTTACGTACAAGGGGTAGGGAGATTGATCGTCATGATTGAAGCGAACGACACATTCATTCAGAAACATCCCCCGGTTATCATCAATTCCGTCAATACAATTACCATGGACCTCATCCACCTTTCGAGATCATGTCCTGTAGGCCTAAACCCCCTTCCCCATTTTGCCCACCGGAGACGCCCCCTGACACAATAAATGCCATGACATCCGCACTTTCTGCCTCCAATGGATGAACTTGTTCTTTGGGAAAGATCAGGATATTTCCCGCAAAATTATAGGATTGCGGGAAATAGACGGCCACATGGTTGAGCAGGCCGAGAAATTCCAAATCCGTTCGAGTCACAAAGCCTACCGCTTCGGCATGACCACCGGGAACCAGAGATACCAAGACCGGCTGATCGAACCGCCGCTTTTCCCCCATAAACGCCGCAATCAGATCCTTGAGCGAGGTATAGAGAATTTTGACGAAAGGCGCTTTCACCAACACCCGTTCCAGCACATCCAGCATTTTTTGTACAAACACGGTGGACGCATATCGGCCGGTCAAGGTGATTAACCCGACCGTGACCAGAAATCCCACACCAGGGATGGGAATATTCAGCCAGCCATCAATAGTTTGAAGCACCAACCACGCCACATACAACGTCGTTACTACCGGCACCAGGATTAAGAGACCTTCAAAAAAATTCCTGGCCAGATCGTTCATATTGATATTGTCCCAAAACTTGGGTCGTTGTAATTCCATATCAGACTACCCCCATAAAAAAGTGAATACCCGCAAGCTCAGCTCACCAGACCCAGACATGTCGAAACTTCGCATTTTTCCTGCAAAAATCAGAAATGAGCAGATCGTCTCCCAATGAAAGAATGTACCCTACCGCCAAAAGTCACGCAAACGCGGATCGATGGTCAACATGAGGGATGGTGGGTGGTTACAGGGGACAGGGCAATGCAGTACAATCGGCTCAACACATTCTTAACAGGGAGAGCAGGCATGGCACAAAGCAGTTCGGGAACGACACCAGCAGCAACCGATTCCCAGGAAACAGAAATTCTCTATGTCGTGATTCAACGGGATGGCAAACAGGTCAGTGCGAAATGGGGACTCCATCCGAATCTCAAAGAGGAATTGAAACCTGAGGAGTGGAAGGAGCTGACCGAAGTGATGGGAAAAGTCACCACACTTGTAGGAGGTCGTTTTTCACAAGTCTTAAACAAAGCCGAAGAAGAATCAGGAGGTACGGCCTAAAAGAGACCGCCCGTCGTTTTGACTCCAGATACCGAAAGTCACATTCCTTACGGTCGACTGTATCCTGATTTTCTCAAAAATCTTCTTGCTCCACTCCCCAAGGCTCTTACGGCAAGATCCCCTCTCAGGTGCCTCATATTGCGCTTCTGCACGCTGGCTTTCCACCATCCAAAGGTAAAAGTACTGAGAGGAGAGGTGACGCATCGAAACATTCCCCTAACTCTCTGTTAAGAAAAACCTTGAAATATATTGTCAGACCGTGCCTGATGGACTCTGAGCGAACAACGAATGAAGCAAGCCCTATTAGATGTTGTCATCCTGAGTGAAACGAAGGATCTGGCTGAATGGTGGGTGCGTGGGCTGGGCACAGATCCTTCGCCATTGGCTCAGGATAATGGTATGGACTCCCCCTTTAAGGACGGCATCGAGTGTGCCAAGCTGGATCACCATGTACCCAGCGTTCAACGAAAAGGAGGAGTCATCATGAAGCGTACAACAATTGGGATCGACATTGCGAAAAATGTTT
>NZ_JBQKUP010000036.1:0-231963 GCF_052156535.1 Nitrospira sp. T9 | reverse complement strand
GGCGGAGAGCCAGCGGCCGGGGGCGGAGGAAGCGCCGCAGACGGAGACGGAGCGGACCCTGGCGGCGATCTGGGCGCAGGTGCTCGGGCTCCCTCGCGTCGGTCGCCACGAGAACTTCTTTGCACTCGGCGGCGATTCGATTCTCGCGCTACAAGTCATCGCCCAAGCAAAAGAGGACGGTCTCGTCTTCACGCCACGCCAACTGTTTCAGCATCAGACCATTGCAGAACTCGGCCTTGCCGAAGGGAACGAGAAGAACGGTGTTCGCGGCATCCATGCGGAGCAGGGAATTGTCACAGGAGAAGTATTCATTACACCTGTGCAACAGTGGTTTTTCGAACAAAACCTGCCGAATCCGCACCATTGGAATCAATCTATTCTGGTTGCCGTACAGGGCGCGCTCGATCATTCGGCATTGGAACGTGCGGTGGACGGTGTTCTTGCACATCACGATATCCTGCGTGCGAGGTTTTCTAGAGAGGCGGTGTGGAGCCAGAAGATCGGTATGCCGCAGAACGACATGACCCTTCCTCGTATAGATCTTTCCCATTTGCCGGAAAACCGGCAAGGGGAGGCCCTGTCAATTCAGGCGAGTGAATATCAACGGAGCCTTCATCTGGAACAGGGTCCTGTTTTTCAGGTCGTGAGATTCGACTTCGGAGACACTCGTACGGTCAGGCTGTTGCTCATCGCGCATCATCTGGTCATCGACGGCGTGTCCTGGCGAATCCTCCTTGAAGACCTTCAAACGGCTTATACGCAACAAGTGGAAAGAGGGTTCATTCGTCTCCCGGAGAAGACCTCTTCTTTCAAACAATGGGCGGAACGCATGCGGAAGTTTGGTGAGTCGGATGCGCTCCAACTCGAACTCGAATTCTGGGATCATCCTGAAAGACGGAATATCCCACCGGTTCCTGTCGATAATGCCGAGGGCGATCGGACGGAACAGATGTCAGAGGGGATCGCATGGTTGCTGACTGAAGAAGAGACCGAGTCCTTATTGCGGAATGCGCCGGCGGCCTATCAGACGCAGATCAACGATCTTCTCTTGACTGCCTTAACGCAGACCCTTGCAGAGTGGACAGGTTCCGACCGGCTGCTTATCGATTTGGAAGGGCACGGGCGCGAAGATCTTTTTCCCGATCTGGATGTTTCCAGGACCGTCGGATGGTTCACGAGTATCTTTCCGGTTGCGCTCGTGCTTCCGCAAGGTTCCGCGGGGAAGGTCTTGAAGAGCATCAAAGAACAGCTGCGAAAGATTCCTTCCGGGGGAGTCGGATATGGGGCGCTCCGATACCTGTCGTCCTCCACCGGGGCCGACCGGTTACGGACTCACCCGCCGGCACAGGTCTGCTTCAATTATCTGGGTCAGATTGACCAAGGTGCCGCGGAGCATCAGCTTTTCGCGCTCGCCCACGAATCAACCGGAATCGAACATGCTCCGACCAATCCCATGCGGTACGAATTGACGATCAGCGTGGAGATTGCGGCAGGACGGCTGGGCATGACGTGGACCTACAGCCGTGCGCGCTATCGACGGGCAACCATTGAAGCCCTTGGCGCGTCTTATCGGCAACATCTTTGTGAATTAATTTCCCATTGTCTTTCGCTCGACGCCGGAGGCTATACGCCGTCTGATTTTCCGGATGTCGATATCGAACAAGGAGTCCTCGACGCCATTCTAGAGAAAGTGGAACGAAGCCATGCGAGATAAACCCGATATCGAGTCCATGTATTATCTGTCCCCGCTTCAGCAGGGATTGTTGTTCCATCGGATAGCCGATGCCGGAGAAGATCCTTATTTTTATCAGTATGTCTACTCGCTGAACGGTGCCTTGCATCCGGAAGCCTTCGAACGGGCTTGGCAAATGGTCGTGAAGCGCCATGCCATTCTTCGTACGGCGTTTGTCTGGGAAGGGGTGGACAAGCCTGTGCAGGTGGTGCGCCGGGAAGCGTCCCTATCGATCGAACGACACGATTGGCGCGAAATTCCGGAAGCGGAGCATCAGCCAAGGCTCCGGTCGCTGTTGGACCTGGACCGTTCGGCCGGATGGAATTTTCTTATGCCTCCCCTGATGCGGTTGCATCTGGTTCGCACGACAGCAGAGCAATGGCTGTTCATCAACAGTCATCATCATATTTTGCTGGACGGGTGGAGCATGGCCCTGCTGCTTAAGGATGTGTTGGCTGCCTACGAGGCGGTGGTGGAGAAGCGAACTCTCGCTTCCACGGCGCCTCGCCCCTATCGGGACTACATTTCCTGGCTGAACCGGCAGGATGTGCAGCAGGCAGAGTCCTACTGGCGGGAAGTCTTAAAGGGATTCTCAACACCGACCTCGTTGTTCATTGAGCCGCCTCAGGATCGTGTGGAGCAGAATTCGCTTCCTTTCGCCGAACAGTCCCTGCGAATCTCATCTACCCGAACGGCTGCTCTCCAGTCTTTCTCCAGGCAATTGCGGATCACGTTGAATACGATGATTCAGGGAGCCTGGGCGCTGTTGCTTCATCGATACAGCGGAGAATCCGATGTTCTGTTCGGGGCGACGGTTTCGGGTCGACCGGCAGATCTGCCCGGAGTGGCCGAGATGGTCGGACTGTTCATCAACACCGTGCCGATTCGATTGGCCATCCATCCCGACATGGCTCTTTCTGCATGGCTTCGAGGCGTGCAGGAACAGAATAGCCTTCTCCGCCAGTACGAATGGACGCCGCTCGCGAGTATTCAACGATGGAGTGAGACTGCAGGGGGTCGCGCACTGTTTGACAGTTTGGTGGTTTTCGAAAGTTACCCCGAAATGGATAATGGCGATCTTCCGCAGGCCCTGACGGTCGAACCCGTTTCTGTTCACCAGAATGAGACCTATGCGTTGACGACCGGTCGGAACAACTACCCCCTTTCACTGATGGTCGAACCTGGCCGGGAGACCGCGTTGATTGTCTCTTACGCCTATCGGCGCTTCGCGCACGCTGCAGTATCCAGGCTCTTGTGTCATCTCGATACGATCCTGGACAACATGATGACCGCACCTGAAAGACCGATTCGAGAACTCTCCCTTCTTCCTGACGAAGAGCGCCGGCAATTGACAATATGGAATCAAGCGACTTCGCCATGGCTGGCATCCGATGTCTGTGTGCATACATTGATCGAGGCGCAGGTTCAGGAATGGCCCGATGCCCTTGCGGTAGAGACTGCATTCGAACGCCTGAGTTTTCGGGAATTGGACTGTCGGGCCAATCGTCTCGCACACTATCTTCAGGAGCGTGGCGTGGGACCGGAGATACGAGTGGCGATATGTCTTGAACGATCGCTGGATCTGGTGGTGGCCTTGCTGGCGGTGCTCAAGGCGGGCGGGGCTTACGTCCCGCTGGATCCCGGTTTTCCCGAAGAGCGATTAGCGCACATGGTGACCGATAGCGGCGCAGTAGTCGTGCTCAGTCACAGTCGTCAGGCAGGGAAGCTTTCCGGGTTTCAAGACACTCTCGTGCTACTCGATCACATGGTCGGGGATATCGCACAATGTGATGATCATCGGCCATCAACAGGGGTCACGCCACAGAATCTGGCCTATGTCATTTACACTTCAGGCTCGACCGGTCGGCCTAAAGGCGTCGCGGTGGAGCATCGCCAGATTGTGCAGTATGTGCGCATGGTTATGGATCGCCTGGCCATTCCCGTCGAGGCGGGAATGGCTGCCGTCTCGACGGTGGCAGCAGATCTTGGGAATACTGCGCTATTCGGAGCGCTCTGCTCGGGGCGGTCGCTTCAACTGGTTTCGGCGGACCATGGGTTCGATCCCAATGCGATGGCAGCCTATATGCACGACCATGGGGTCGATGTGCTGAAGATCGTGCCCAGTCATTTACACGGGTTGCTCAGCGCCGAACATCCGGAACGGGTCCTGCCGAGACGCTGTCTGATTTTGGGTGGAGAAGCCGTTCGTCCGGAGTTGATCGAACGGGTCAGGACACTGGCACCTGCCTGTGCCATCGTTAACCATTATGGTCCGACTGAAACGACCGTCGGGGTACTCACGCACCTGGTGGAAGGGGTGAGTCATGGCGCAACGGGAGTGCCCATTGGCCGTCCGTTGCCTTTCACGCAAGTCTATGTGCTGGATCCTGATGGTCAGCAGGTTCCGATCGGCATGCCTGGTGAGTTGTATATCGGTGGAGGCCAAGTCACTCGAGGCTACCTCGGACGTCCTGAGAGCACGGCCGAGCAGTTTATTCCCGACGCGTTTGGCGGAGAGGCGGGTCACCGCCTCTATCGCACAGGTGACCGGGTGCGCATCCGCTCGGACGGCGCGATCGAATTCCTCGGACGTGTCGATAACCAGGTCAAGGTCAGGGGTTTCCGCATCGAACTCGGCGAGATCGACGCTCATCTTCGACACGAGCCCTCCATTGCAGAAGCGGTGACGGTGGTCAGAGAAACACCGGACGGCGCCCAGCGACTGGTGTCCTATCTTGTCGGAAATTCCACAATCGATACATCCATGATACGAGAAAGGCTGGCGCTCCGGCTTCCCGACTACATGGTGCCGCAGACGATCGTTGTGCTTGACGCGATCCCCTTGACCGCCAACGGAAAATTGGATCGGACGGCGCTTCCGGATCCGCAGCAGCGCGTATCTGTTGAGGATGTCGCGTATATCGCTCCACGCAATCCCATTGAAACGATTCTGGCTGCCGTCTGGATGGATGTCCTCCGGGTCGAACGAGTCGGCGTGCATGACAACTTTTTTGCGCTGGGGGGGGACTCGATTCGAACGTTGCAAGTGATCGCGCGTGCCAATCAGCAGGGTGTGAAATTGACCCCCAAAGAATTATTCGAGCATCAGACTGTTGCGACGGCTGCCGCCGTCGCGCGTTGGAAGGATGCGGCGCTTCCTCAAACGGGTTCTGTGCCCGAGACATCGTCGTCGGACCGGGCCCCGTCCCCGTCCCATAGTCAGGCTGCGAGTGAGAGCATCCAACCGATTCCGGAACAATTGCGTCCGGTTTTTCCCCTGACGGGGGTCGAACCGGACCGATTGCTCGAATTACGCGACGATTGGGACGGCATCGAGGATTGTTATCCTTTGTCGCCGATGCAGGAAGGGATGCTGTTTCACACGTTGATGAATCCTGGGTCTGGAATGTATTTGATGCAACAGCACTATGTCTGGGAAGGCCGGATGGATCGTGACGCCTTCGGTCGAGCCTGGCAGCGCGTGATCGACCGCCACCCAATCCTACGAACATCATTTATGTGGAAAGATCTCAATCAACCGTTGCAGCTTGTGCACCGAAGTGTGGACGCGGGGAATGTCATTGAAGACCTGGATTGGTCGTACCTGAGCGGGGAGGAGCAACGGGTACACATGACCAGGACGCTGGAGGAGGAGCTAGCCGTGGGCTTGGAGTTCACTCAGGCTCCTCTCATGCGGATCCGTCTCGTTCGACAGGGCACCGACCGGTGGACCATTGTGCGTAGCTTCCATCATATTCTCACAGATGACTGGTGTTTCTCCCTTTTGATGATGGATTTCATGGCGCATTATGAAGCATTCGTGGAAGGCCGTGATCTCAATGTGCCTTCTCCTCCTCCCTATCGGGAGTACATTGCGTGGCTTCAGCGACAGGATCTTGGTGTAGCCCGGCAGTTCTGGGAGTCGGAATTGGCCGGATTCACCACCCCGACTCCGCTCGGCATCGAATGCCTGGAACGCGACCTTCCTGTGACGGATTCGTCTGTGGGGGATGTGTATATGGAATTGTCACCAGAGGTTTCCCGACGGCTGCAGGACCTGGCACAGATATATCAATTGACTCCCAACACCTTCGTCCAGAGCGCGTGGGCTATTCTGCTGTCCAGATACAGCGGGGAGGAAAACGTGTTGTTCGGGGTGACGGTCGCCGGTCGCCCTACTGATCTCCCCGGTGTCGAAGCGATTATGGGCTTATTCATCAATACCCTGCCACTTCGCGTGACGGTCCTTCCCCAGATGTCATTGATGACCTGGCTCAAAGATGTATTAACCGCAAATTACCGGATCCGCCAGTACGAGTATGCGCCGTTGGTTCAGATTCAGCAGTGGAGCGAAGTGCCTCCGGGGCAAGCGTTATTCCGAAGTTTGTTGGTCTTTGAAAATGCACCAAAGGATTCACGGCTGGGCGAAGATCGCCAGGACCGTGTCATTTCGTACGAGCACGACCGGGTGCATACGAACTATCCACTGACGGTGGTCGGCTATCCGGGGGATACGATGGGTGTGCGTCTGTCCTATGACCGGCGAATCCTGGAACATGGTGCGGTCGAGCGCATGCTGGGACACCTGAAAATCCTGTTGGAAGCCATGGCGGCTTCTCCCAATGCCACAATCCATGAACTTCCGATAGTCGGAGAGGAGGAACGACAGCGCACCCTGATGGATTGGAACGATACCGATCGGGTGGAAAAGATTGATGAACAGTTTCCGGCATTGTTCGAGGCCCAGGTGGTGAAGACACCGGAGGCGATTGCGGTACAAAGTGGAAGCCACAGTCTCAGCTACAAGGAGCTCAACCGTGCCGTTAACCGAATTGCCCATGCCCTGCGCGCGTTGGGTACGGGACCCGAGACACTTGTGGCGGTATTGAATGAACGTGGGAGCACGCTCCTGTCGATGATCGTCGGCATCCTGAAGGCAGGTGGGGCCTATATTCCCTTGGATGTGCACCACCCTGTCGAGCGCCTTGCCCATGTGCTTACCGCCAGCTGGACGCGAGTCATCGTGAGCCGGGAGGACCATGCCGGGTTGCTGGCTAAGGTGATTGCGCTTCTCCCCAAGGAGCGGAAGCCGAAAGTTCTGTTCGTGGAACGGATAGCCATGGAGGACTGGCCCGAAGAAAATCCCTGTCCGATCGACGCACGAAGCCACCTTGCGTATGTCATCTATACATCGGGTTCGACCGGTTTCCCCAAAGGCGCCATGGTCGATTGCAAGGGGATGTTGAATCATCTCACAAGCAAGATTCCGACGTTACACCTCGGCCCTGCAGATATCGTGGCCCAGACAGCATCACAATGTTTTGATATTTCCGTATGGCAATTTCTCTCTCCGATTTTGTGCGGTGCCCGCGTTCACATCGTAGCGGACGACGTGGTTCGGGATCCTCAGCGGCTTCTGCAGGAAGTTGCTGACGGGAAGGTCACGGTGCTGGAGGTCGTACCGTCCCTCTTGTCCAGCATGTTGGAATGTGCCCCCGTGGCGTTGACACACCTACGGTGGCTCCTTCCGACGGGAGAGGCACTGCCTCCCGACTTGTGTCGTCGATGGTTGTCCCGTTATCCGCATGTCCCGCTGGTGAATGCCTATGGACCGGCGGAATGTGCCGATGATGTGGCCATCGCATGCATCGAGCACATGCCGGGCCAAGACATGACTCGAATGCCGATCGGCAAGCCGATAGATCGAGTGCGTCTCTACATCCTCGATCGCCATCTCGAACCTGTGCCGGCAGGTGTCGCCGGTGAGCTCTGTGTGGGAGGCGCGGCTGTGGGGCGGGGATATGTGTCTGATCCTGTCCGAACTGCCGAAGCGTTTGTGCCGGACCCTTTTAGTCGCGAGAGTGGGGGACGTCTGTACCGGACAGGAGATCTTGCACGTCATCGATCAGACGGGATGATTGAATTCATCGGCCGCCGCGACTATCAGGTCAAGATCAGAGGTTTCCGTATTGAATTGGGTGAGATCGAAGCGCGGTTATCGCAACATCCGGACATTGTTAGGAGCGTTGTGGTGGCGAGAGAAGACCAACCGGGACGTCAACAACTGGTTGCCTATATCGTGGCGACTCAGCCGTTGACTGGCGAAGCACTCCGCATGTTTGTCAGGCAAGCATTGCCGGATTACATGGTACCGGCCGCCATTGTGTTTCTCCCCGCGCTGCCCTTGACCCCTAATGGGAAAATCAACCGGAAAGCGCTGCCTGTCCCGGATAGCGATCGATCCGAGGAAACATGGGAGGCGCCGACTACCCCGACCCAGGATCTCGTCGCGGGAATTTGGTCGGAGGTTCTGGGAACGGATCGCGTTGGTCGTCACGATAACTTCTTCGACCTCGGCGGCCATTCCCTCTTGGCTACACGAGTGATGTCGCGCGTGCGGGCGGCGTTTCAGCTCGAACTCCCACTGCGGAGTCTGTTCGATTTTCCGATGGTCGAGGAATTCGCCGCCGCCATCGATCGGGCCGTGGTTCAGGATGCAGGCGGGCTGGCTCCGCCGATCGTGCCTGTAGCCCGGCAGGAACGTCTCCCGCTTTCGTTTGCGCAACAGAGACTGTGGTTTCTCTCTCAAATGGATCCGGAGAGCGGAGCCTATAACCTTCCATTTGCCTTACGATTGGAAGGGTCTTTGAACCGTTCCGCGTTAGAAGAGAGTTTTGCAGAACTGGTCCGTCGTCATGAAACATTACGAACCACCTTCCCATCACTCAATGGTGAAGCGCAACAGGTCATCGTTCCAGTGGAACGCTTCGCGCTTGAAACCGAAGATGTAACCGGATGTCCTGAAGAGGAGCGGGTGGCTACTGTCCTCCGACGTATGGAAGAAGAAGGACATCGGCCGTTCGCGTTAGAGCGAGATTTGCCGATTCGCGTCAAATTGGTACGGTTGAAGTCTGACGAGCATATTCTGTTGGTGACGGTTCATCACATAGCTGCAGATGCCTGGTCGTTGGCTCTCGTCACAAATGAAGTGGCCGCCGTGTATGCGGCACGGGTTGACGCATTGGCCCGGGCATCCGAAATCTCCGCGATCGCGCCGAAGGACGGTCTCCCTGACTTGCCGGTTCAGTATAGTGATTTTTCATCATGGCAACGGGAGTGGCTGCAGGGCATGCGGTTGGAAAAGGAAGTGAGTTATTGGAAGCAACGCTTGGGATCCAATCCGCCGCAGCTGGCGTTGCGGACCGATCATCCTCGTCCGGAGGTCCAGACTTACCGGGGCGGTCGTATTACGTTTCTTATTCCAAAGGAAGTGAGCGATCCATTGAGAGCGCTAAGCCGTCGTCAGGGGGCCACGGTCTTTATGACGCTATTAGCGGCATTTCAGGTGTTGCTGGCCCGGTCTACCGGACAAACCGATATTCTCGTCGGCACAGACGTGGCCAATCGAAATCGCCACGAGACCGAACATCTGATCGGATTCTTCGTGAATCTCCTTCCGCTGCGTACGGATGTGAGTGGTAATCCGTCGTTTATCGACTTGTTGGGACGTGTGCGTGAAGTGGCATTGGGAGCCTACGCGCATCAGGATGTCCCCTTTGAAAAGATCGTTGAGGCTCTCAAATTATCGCGGGATCTCAACCGGAACCCTTTGGTGCAAGTCTTGTTTGTCCTGCAGAACGTTCCCCCTCCTTCGTTACAACTTCCTGATTTGAAGGTGGAGGCGTTGGAATTTGAGCACGAGGTCTCACGGTTCGATCTTGGGTTATTTATGGAGGAGACCGAGGAGGGGTTCGTGGGTCTCTGGAAATACAGTCGCGATCTCTTTGAGCCCGACACCATCGCGGTGTTCGGACAGCGTTTTATGACTCTGCTCCGGCAAATCGTGATGTCGCCGGATCGTGGGATAGACCACCTGGATATACTGAGTGCGGAAGATAAGGAGGCGCGCATCATGGAAGCTAGGCAACGGGAAGAGGAGAAGTTGCAACGGTTTAAAAACATCAAGCCGAAGGCCGTGGCATTGTCACAGCGGATCCTGGTGACGAGTCGGCCGCTCTTGCCCGATCGTGCGCTTCCGCTGCTGTTTTCCCCTGCGGTGGAGGATGTCGATCTGATCGGTTGGGCACAGTCGAATCAGGCCATGCTTCAGCGCGACTTATTGAAGCATGGGGCACTGCTCTTCAGGGGATTTTCAACGCGAACGGTCGCGGACTTCGAGGCGGTCGCGCAGGCTGTCTGCCCTGACCTATTCGGTGAGTATGGTGATTTGCCTCGTGAGAAAAACGGGCGTCACGTCTATGGATCCACTCCGTACCCTCCGGATAAGGCGATTCTCTTTCACAATGAAAGCTCGCACCTGCATCGCTGGCCGCAAAAACAATTCTTTTTTTGTATGCAGGCCGCCCCTGAAGGAGGGGAGACTCCGATTGTCGATTGCCGAACCATGTATCAGGGCCTTCCTCCTGAACTCCGCGACCGACTCCAGTCAAAACAGCTCATGTATGTGCGAAATTTTACTCCCGGGGTCGATGTCAGCTGGCAGGACTTCTTTCGAACTCCCGACCCATCTGTCGTCGAGGAAATGTGTGCCCGGAACGGAATGGAATGCCTATGGATGGAGAACGACTCGTTGCGCACCAGACAGGTATGCCCGGCGGTGATCGAGCATCCCAGGACGGGCGAGTGGGTTTTCTTTAATCAGATCCAACTTCATCATGTGTCTTGCCTGGAACCGGCGGTGCGAGAGTCGTTGGTATCAATGCTTGGAATGGAGTCGATTCCGCGCAATGTCTACTATGGTGACGGCTCTCCCATCGACGAGGCGACTGTCGCGGATATTGGCGAGCTGTACGAGCGGACGGCGGTGCGGTTTCGTTGGCAGGAGGGCGATCTTCTCATGCTGGACAATATGCTTGTGGCGCATGCGCGGGATCCGTTTACCGGACCCCGCAAGATCCTGGTCGCGATGGGAGACATGATCAGCCAGGGCACTTTTCAATCCGTTACCGTATAGGAAGACGTATGCAACAGGAGATCCAAGTGCAAGGGCTTCGGCTGTCTCCCCACCAAAGGCGGCTATGGGGATTTCAACAACATGGCGAGGTGTGTCATACCCAGGCGGTCATCCGCATGGATGGTGAGTTCGACGGGGACCGGGTACATCATACACTCCGCCGGGTTGTGGCGCGTCATCACAGTCTCCGGACGACCTTTTATCGCGAACTCGGCGTCAAGGTCCCCTTTCAAGTCATTTTTGATCAGGATAATATCCTGTGGCAATGCCTCGACCTTCAGGGCCTTGCGCTCACCCGGCGTGAAGAGGTGGTTGAGGCCGAGCTGACGAACCAGCGCGCTGCCGCGGTCGACTGGGAACGGGGCCCGTTGGTCCGTGCCGCATGGTGTCTCATGTCGCCTGCACGATCACTACTGCTTCTTGATATTCCGGCCCTCTGTGCGGATCGGCGGTCGATCCAAAACATCGTGAGTGAGATGGGGCGATGGTACGGCGCGCGTGATGAAGATGATTCCACGGATGAGCCTGTCCAGTATGCGCAATTCTCAGAATGGCAGAATGAGTTGCTGACAGAGGATGAGGCCGAAGCCGGATGTGAGTGGTGGACCAAGCAAAACTTGTCTGCCTACCCGCCTCTGATCCTGCCCTTCGAACGATCACCAGCCCTCTCCTGCCGGTTCTCTCCGCTACGCTCGATTCGACAAGATGTGCCACAGGATGTGGCGAGGCGTTTGGAACAGATTGCGCGTGAGCAAAAGTCGTCAGTGGCAGTTATTCTCCACGCCTGCTGGCAAATGTTGCTCGCACGGGTGATGCGGCGACAAGATCTCATTTGTTGGTGGCGGTGTGACGGGCGTAAATACGACGAACTGCAGGACGGAATTGGACTATTTGAGAAATGGGTGCCGGTGTATGGACAACTTGACGGGCACATGTCTGTTCATGACGTGATTGTGCGAGCAGGGCAGGCCCATGGGCAAGCCATCGAGTGCCAGGAATACTTTCTCGGGGCAACGGACAGCGGGCAACGGAATGCGCTCACGGATCCGATCGGATTTGAATATGAGCGATTGGAGGATTCCTGTCGAATCGAGCAGGGCCTGCTGACACTCGAACGAACACTGCTCTGCACTGAACCGTTTAAATTACGACTGGCCTGTTCACAACAACACCGCTCGCTGTGTCTGGCCTGGCACTATAGTCCTGAACGGCTCTCGGGCGAATGGGTGGAACATTTGGCCGAACAATACATGACGTTGCTGGGCGGCATCCCAGAACATATCACCGATCCGATCGAGTGTCTGAGTCTGGTCGGCGTGCCTGAGCGTCAACGGCTGATCCATACATGGAATAATACGAAGCGCGCCTTCAATGAATCGGCGCCATTGCACCTACTGTTTGAAAGACAGGCGAGTCGACACGCTGCGGCCCCGGCTCTCGTCGCCGGTGATTGTGCCTTGACCTATGGGGAATTGAATGCCCAGGCCAACCAGGTGGCTCATGGCCTTATTCGCCGAGGGGTAAAGCAGGGGGATTGTGTCGGCCTGTGCATGGAGCGTTCCGCCGGAATGATTATTGGCTTATTGGGAGTGCTCAAAGCGGGAGCGGCATATGTTCCGATCGATCCGGCTCACGCGGACGTTCGCCTGGCGCCGCAAATGACTCAAAGTGGCGCAACGATTCTCCTGGTGGGGAATGAGTCGAGTGGCCCCTGGCCTGGATTCGAGGGAACGGTGCTGACACTTGATCCCCTCGCATCGGATTTTTCTGCAGAACCCGATATCGATCCGAATCGTCAGATTTCGTCTGACGATCTCGCCTATGTGATTTACACTTCGGGATCCACCGGAGTGCCGAAAGGTGTCGCCATTTCGCACAGGAGCGCGGTGAATTACACGCTGGCGCTCTGCCGGCAGTTGGACCTGAAGAAACCATTGAGGTTTGCAACAGTTTCTACGCTGAGTGCCGATCTCGGGAATACGGTGATCTTCACCAGTTTGGTTTCCGGAGGATGTCTCCATGTTATCTCTTATGAGATTGCGACAGATGGGCGATTGTTCGGTGCCTACATGGGATGCCATGCCGTGGATGTTTTGAAAATCGTGCCCTCTCATTTCAAGGCGTTGTTGGCCACTGCAACCGGCGGCCCCGTCTTTCCATCGCGTTACTTGATCCTAGGGGGCGAACCCCTGTCGCGCGAATTGGCTGAAACCGTGGCACAGCTCGGAAAGTGTATCGTGCTGAATCATTACGGACCGACCGAGACGACGATCGGTGCTCTCACGCATCGATGTTCCGAAGAATCGGACTCGACGCTGTCACAGAGTGTGCCCATTGGCCGGCCTCTCGACAATCTCGAAGCCTTTATCCTCGACCGACGGTTGGAGCTCCTCCCGGTGGGGGTACCCGGAGAACTGTATCTCGGCGGGGTGGGGCTGGCTCGCGGATATCTCGGTCTCCCTGACCGAACCGCCGAACGATTCCTGCCGCATCCCTATTCGACAGAGTCGGGTACACGCCTATACAGGACCGGCGACATGGCTCGGTATTTACCCAGCGGCGCAATCGAATTCCTGGGTCGACTCGATCATCAAGTGAAGATCAGAGGTTTCCGGATCGAACTGGGAGAAATCGAAACGATTCTGGCTCAGCATTCCGATGTTCAGGATGCCGTGGTGACGGTGCGCGAATCGGAGCAGGGCGAGCCTTATTTGGCTGCGTATTTGGTGGTGCGAGAGACGCTGTCGGACGGACAGCTGATTCAGGAATTTCTTCGGACGCGTCTTCCAGACTATATGATTCCGACAAGGGTGACGTATCTGCCTGCCTTACCCCTGACAGCAAACGGAAAGGTCGATCGGAAGGCCTTGCCTGAGCCGAACCCCGATGGAATGGGAAGAGCCGAGTTCGTGGCTCCTCGGACGGCCACCGAAGAAATTCTTGCTGGGCTTTGGAGCGAGGTGCTGAAGCGTGACACTCCGGGCATTCACGACAATTTTTTCGATCTTGGCGGGCATTCCCTTCTTGCCACACAAGTGATGTCCAGGCTGCGCCAAGCGTTTCATATCAATGTGCCGTTGCGGACGCTGTTTGAGTCGCCGAGTATTGCGCAATTGGCGGAGGTGGTAGATGCTGCTCGAACCCGCGGTGTCGATGCCTCCCGTCCCCCCGTTGTTCCGGTCTCGCGAATTGGCCCTATTCCGGTCTCGTTCGCGCAGCAGCGGTTGTGGGTGCTTGCACAGTTGGACCCGGACAGCCCGGCATACAATATTCCGATCGCGTTACAGATCAAGGGCCAACTCGATGTCCCAGCCTTAGAGGGGAGTTTCAATGAGATAGTGCGACGCCATGAGGTGTTGCGGACCACATTTACGACGGTAAACGGCGGGCTAATTCAGATTATGGCTCCCTCTCTCACGGTGATCTGTCCTCTCATTGATCTTCAACATATTCCAGAAAGGGATCGCGAAAGGGCCGCAATTCGATTAGCCGGGTCCGAGGCGCAACGACCGTTCGATCTTCGTTATGGACCTCTCTTGAGGGTAAGTCTCCTCCGGTTGCATCCGGATGAACATATCTTACTCCTCACTCTTCATCATATTGTCTCCGATGCATGGTCCGCCCATATTTTGATTCGTGAAGTGACGATTCTCTACGACGCTTTTCTGAAGGGACGATCTTCTCCGCTCTCCGATCTTCCTCTTCAGTATGCTGACTTTTCGCAATGGCAGCACGGATGGTTATCCGGTTCGATTCTGGAATCGGAATTACGTTATTGGAAAACTGTGTTGAGTGGCGAATTGCCGACCTTGCATCTTCCCACGGACCGTCCTCGGCCCCTTATTCAATCGTCCAGGGGAGGGATCGAAAGCCTGGTCCTTTCCGTGGATGTGTCGACGGCGGCTAAGGAACTCAGCCGCCGGACGAGTGCCACCATCTATATGACGTTGTTGACGGCATGGTATCTCCTCCTGTTCCGTTATTCGGGTCAAGGGGATTTGATCATCGGCACTCCCATCGCCAATCGCACCAGTAGAGAGGTGGAAGACCTGATCGGGTTCTTTGTGAATACACTCGCTATACGGATTCACGTTCGAGGATGTTCCACCGTGTCGGATATGATCGAACAGGTCCGCGAAGCGTGTTTGGGAGCCTATTCCCATCAGGACGTACCCTTCGAAAAGTTGGTGGAGGTGCTGCACCCGAGACGGGATATCGGCCGTGCGCCGATTTTTCAAGTCATGTTCGATCTTCAGAATGCGCCTTTCTCGGAGCTGGACGTACAAGGTCTTGAATTCACGTCGCTTGAAATTGAGAGTCAGACCGCCAAATTCGATTTATCGATGACGGTTCAGGAGTGGGATCAACAATTCGTCGTGTCGATCGAATACAGCAGTGATCTCTTTAATGCATCGACGATTCGGCGAATGCTCGAGCATTACGAACGGCTCCTTTCTGGTATGGCTGTGGGTCCCGAACGCCAGGTGATTGGCGTGCCGTTGTTGTCTCCTGAGGACAGACAGCAAATCCTCGCGCTCAATCGAGCGAATGAGCCGACACCGAGAGTTCGCTGCGTGCATGAAGAATTTGAGCGCCAAGTCGAACGCACTCCCGATGCCTCGGCAGTGATATGGGATGAACACGAGCTTTCCTATAGAGAACTTAATGCCAAATCCAATCAACTGGCTCGATTCCTGCGTGAGCGAGGAGTTGGACCTGAGAAGCGGGTCGGAATATGCATGGATCGTTCCCTGGATATGGCTGTGACGGTACTCGCGATTATGAAGGCCGGCGGCGCATATGTTCCAATCGATCCGAATTATCCCTCTCAGCGTCGGACTTCCTTAGCCCGCGATGCCGGAATCCATATACTCGTGACACATGAGGTCCGTATGGCCGAGGACAATGAGTTGTCGGACAACCTGCTATGTCTCGACGTTGCACAGGCTGAGATCGACGCATGCAGTCCGGACAATCTCGTCTCGCTCCCGGCGCTTTTGAATGCCGCATATGTCATTTATACATCGGGATCGACCGGCAAACCCAAAGGAGTCGTCATTTCTCATCAGGCATTGTCGCTTCATGCGGCGGCGGCGGCGCGAAGGTTTGGGATTCAATCGTCGGACCGCGTGCTTCAGTTTGCGGCGCTGAGTTTCGATGTGGCGGCAGAAGAGTTGTTTTCAACCTGGTTGTCCGGCGCCACAGTCATCCTTCAGCCCTGTCGGCTGTTCGATTCCATCCAAACTTTTCTGGATTTTCTCGTCCGGCAACGGATCAGTGTCGTGGGATTGCCTGCCTCGTATTGGCAACAGTGGGTAGGGCAGCTGGATGGGGCATTTGTTGAGGTTCCCCCGGATTTGCGGGTACTCATTGTCGGCAATGAAGCGGTTTCGGCGGCGGATCTGGGTCTATGGGTACAGCAGGTTGGAACACGCGTGCGCTGGCTGAATGCTTATGGACCGACCGAAGCGACTGTGACAGCCACGGTGTATGAACCTGATCTTGAACAACCGATTGTCGCGTCAGGTATCGTGCCGATCGGACGGCCGTTGCTTAACCGGTCGGTGTATATTTTGGATTCTACATTGAAGCCGGTTCCCATCGGTATGTCCGGAGAGCTGTATCTCGGGGGCGAGACTCTCGCGCGCGGGTATCTCCATCAGCCAGCTCTAACGGCTGAAATGTTTATGCCGGACGATTTCAGCGACATACCCGGGTCGCGTCTCTATAAGACCGGAGATTGCGCGCGCGTTAACAGCGACGGGACGATTGAATTTTTGGGTCGTATCGATGACCAAATCAAATTGCGTGGGTTTCGCATTGAGTTGGGTGAAATTGAGGCCACCCTTTGCCGACATCCCAATGTTCAAGAGGCGGCAATTGTCGCCCTGGAAGACGACAAAGCGGTCACGCGGCTGGTGGCGTACATCGTAGTTTGCGGTGATGTGAGCCCTGATCTGGGATGGTTGCGTCTATGGCTGGGAGAGTCCCTGCCCGACTATATGGTCCCTTCATTGATCGTTTCTCTCTCTCGTCTTCCTCGCACTGCTGGAGGAAAGATCGACCGAGCCGTGCTTCCGGATCCTGAATGGTCCGGCGAAAGCGGCGACGGTTATGTGGAACCGTCTACACCGATGGAAATCAGATTGGCCGCCCTCTGGAGCGAACTCCTCGGGGTGGGGACAGTCGGTAGCCATGACAATTTTTTTGATCTGGGCGGGCACTCTCTTCTCGCAGTACAGTTAATTTCAGGCCTCCAAAAAATCATCGATCGCCCTCTCTCTCTTATGGATCTGTTTCACGCGCCGACCGTGGCCGGCTTGGCCGGGTTGATCGAGAACGAGGAGGCGAGGACTTCATCGGGAATTGTGGTGTTGCGGGCGGGCAGCATTCATTCTCCGCTCTATTGTTTTGACCCCACCGGTACCCATGTGCAGGCTTATCGACCTCTTGCCTTGTCTCTGCCTGTCGAACAACCGGTCTATGGATTGTCGTTGAACCATATTTTCTCCATGAAGTGGCAGGAGATGTCTCTTGCCGCAATTGCGTCACAACAGGCGCGCTTGATCGTGAATCGCCAGCCGACGGGACCCTATCGCCTTCTGGGATGGTCGAATGGAGGAGTGATGGCTTTCGCAACCGCTCAGGTGCTGGAACAGCAAGGGAAGTCCGTGGACTTTTTGGGGGTCCTGGATACCCAGCCTGATCTTGCGGTGTATGGCGTGAAGGATGCGACGCCAATCGACGAACTTATGGCCTATATCCGGCGGGATCGAGAAGAGGCGTTCAACTCGATTTCCGAAAGCGAGCGAAATACACTCCAACAACGTCTCATGGATCTATCGGGAGATGCACGACTTGAATATGCCATTCGATGGGCGCAGGAGCGGGATTTTCTCTCGATGGCGGAGGCGGAGGCATCGGTCGGCGTCCTTAAGCTCGGCTATGCCTTGGCGAAAGAGGCCGCCCTTTTCTTGAACGCTTCAGAATCCGAACCGATTGCCGCGCCGATTCATGTCTGGTGGAGCAGTGCGACTCTAGCTCGTGTGGGGTCTGCTCCCATAGACTGGCGAAGGTACACCAAGGGTCTGGTTGAACAGTATACGGTCCTTGGGGAACATAGTGATGTCATTCAGAGTATTCAGGTGCATCAGACACTCGACGAGATCATGAACCGGCTCAATCACATGGCATAATTACTAGGGTTGGGGAAAACAGTTTCCCTAATTCGCCCTGCCTTGATCCTTCCATCCCCCGCTTGGCATAGTCGGACTCTCGATTTGGTGTGAATAAAAACACCGTCTAAATCAAAGCGTTTTGGCCTCGTCCTGCATCCTATTAGAGAGCATTGTTCAGATTCCTGGGCTTCGAAACGGGGCGGGGACAAAAACTCCTGCCAGCTATGGGCTCAGGTCGAATCTCGTGTCCAAATCATTCGAAATTAACCGCGCCACACCTTTCTAAATGAGCTGAAAGGCCGAAGGAGGAGTAGGTTTCGCATGTCCTTGTCCAGGTTCGATGTGGCGGTGTCTGCTGGCAGATGACCGACTGTCCAGGGCATGCGAATTTTTGGAGGCCCGGTATTGTGCGATCATGCGTGAGCGACTAATCCACGATGGCGAATGCCATCGTGGAAACCGGAATGGTCCAATTATGTTCTTCGCCTGAGTTTGGGATTAATGTGTGTTAGTAGTGCTCACCAGGCTCCATCCGGCATGGGGTCAGGTTTCCGGCCTTTTATGTCTTTGAAGGGAATGGACACCAATCGCTGACACCGCGCGCACTTAATTTCAATCCCGCAGTGTTCCCATCGTGCGACCAGCTTTCCACATTTACAGCGGATATCCTTTGTCATCTGTTCCGGTGTCCGATGAGGGCCGGGATTTTGGGAATTGTGGCCAGCCATTATATGTATTGCCTTCCGTGTCCAATCATGTGGCGTTCACCATCCATGCTGAACGCCATTTCGTCGCACCCGACTTCCCTCTCACAATGCATCGATGAGATGATGCTGAGATGTCATGTTCATTCCGATGACATTGAGCGGGCCTGTATTTTTTGAATTCATTCCCAAAATATATACGAGTGCAGATTTGGAGCCGGGACGAGGTCCTTTCCATTTTCTCTTTCTCCTTTAGAACCGCGTGGTTTATTGGCGATTTGATAAAGGAACATTCCGTTGTCTCCGGTCAAGTTGAGAACAGTGCTATTGGTTACTTGAAAACGACGCGGGACAGTTGGGTTGCGGGCAACTCGACTTCTCCAAACGCGGACTGACCTTTAAAGCTTCCGGCAATTGCCAGCTGGAATTCTCCTGTCTTCCCGTCCTTCAGAGTGACGTTTGCAACCGGCGGGGATTCCTTGCCAGAGGCTTTAAGATCGATTTCCTTTATGGAGAAAAACTTGATTTTCACCGTAGACGTGCCTCGCTTGACCGGTAATTCCCGAAGTTCGTGGGGAATAAAGGACGTTTCACTGACTTTTTCTTCATAATAAAAGATAATGTTGTCCATCTCCGTCTGAAGACCTTCTGTATCAGTTGCCACGGCCCGGAAGGATTCTCCGGACTCTGAGGCGGACCATGCTACTACCGGTGCCGCAACGCATAAAAAGGTACCGAACAACAGAACAACGTATGGGTTGGTCAACCTTCGATTCATTTTTTTGTTACACATCGCATACTCCTTTGGGTTAAATTCTTTGGTTGTTGGATGAATGATTGTCTTGGTATGTCGGATATCAGGGATGTAGAGGATTCCTCTTGTTGTTATCCATCGAGTTTATAGGTCAGAGGCACTAAAATGGTTATTTGCGGGTGCCCTAATGCATGATTAAGTGTCAACGGAGAAAGTTTCCACAGCAGGCTCAAGGCATCCTTATCAAGAATTTCATGCCCTGACGTTTCCGCCACCCGGAGGTGCAAAATTGTTCCGTCCTGGCGAATGACGGCTTCCAGCACGACTTTTCCTTCCCATTCATTCTGACGCGCTTCCCTCGGGTAGCTTTTGTATTTCTCAATTTGATGCCAAATAGTTTGTGCTAACCACCCATAATCTGCCTGGGCCTCAGGATACGACTGGATGGGGCGTTCCACCGCAGCGGTTCGCTGATGAATCCGTGGTGCTGGGCGTTCGCGAGCAATCTTCTTTTCTTGGGCTATCGGCACGGTCGGTTCGACTACTTCCGCTTTCGTCTGAATTGCCTGGGATTGCACTGAAGCTTCAGGGCGCGTCGTGGGTACGGATTCGGTCACCCGTTCGGCGACCAGGGTGGTCTGCATGGGAGAATCAACCCTTTCCCTGACCTCGGCTAAGGGGGTAGGGAGTGCTTGAGGAGAGGGCTCCGCCTGCTGAGTGAGACTGGTTTCTCGTTGCATGACCGGTTTCACCTGTTCCACGGATTTTGAATGGGTGGATGGCGAAAGAATGTGTTTGGCAGGCTCCGAGACGATCTCCTGTTTAATCGGCGTCGATTCCAGGATCGGCTTGGCCTGCACCGGTTCTGGAGTTTTTTCCTGTCTGGGCATTGGGACAGTGTCGGTATGGAGGACTTCCTGGGTTTTCTTGGTAGGCAGGGGTTTGTGTTCTTCGATGACGGGCTCTCTTTTCGTCATCGGTTGTTGGACGGGTGTTGGGAGAGGCACTTTCTCCGGTACGACTTGTTGGTGAACGGGCGTCGGTTTGGGCAGTTCCTGGGGTACCGGTTGGTTGTGGATTTTGGGAGGAGCCGGTTTAATGAAGGCCATGTCCAATTTCAACGGTTCTGATTGCGACGTCGGTTGCAGATCTGTAATGAGGAGAATGGCGAGACTGACAAATAATATGTGAACAAAGGTGGACCCTGCCCAGGCTTGAACCCGGCAATGGTCCGGAGCCACACTTAAGGCTTCTAGCGTGGCGAGGGTCATGATCGAATGACCTCGAGACTAATTTGCTCAAACCCTAATCCCTTCACCTCGTCCACGACCTCGACAAACCGTTCTAAGATTATGACTCGATCGGCACGCACGAGGATAAGAGAGTCTTTGGAGTGGGTTTGGAGAGCAAGGAGTAGGTCCGGGCGGGTCATCGGCCGGTCATTCAGGAAAATCTTTCCTTCCGCTGTCAGGGTCACCACCAAAGGAGTGTCCTTCTTTGTTCCGGCTTCCTTAGCCTTGGCGAGGTCGACAGGGATTTGACCAGTCGTGATAAACGTCGCGGTGGTCATCACGATGACCAAGAGCACTAACATGACATCCACCAGCGGGATCACGTTGATTTGGTTGAGTTCACGTTCCATGTTGCACTTTGTAGAGAGAGATTAATTCCGTCACTCGCCGTCTGAGCACATTATTCAGGACCACACAAGGAATGGCGACGAGCAATCCGATTGCCGTGGCTTTCAATGCCAGACTCAACCCGACCATGATGGTACTGACAGCCATCGTGCCGGATGTTCCCATGGTATGAAAGGTCAGCATGATACCCAACACCGTTCCCAATAAGCCGATATACGGCGCATTGGCGGCGACGGTTCCAATGATCACCAAGCGCTTGGTCAGGGCCACTTCAAACGTTTCCTGGTCGGGATATTTTCGAGGATCGACCTGCCGGTAAAACAACCAGCGTTCTATGGCAACAGCGATAGCCCAAAAACTCAAGGCGATTAAAAGCCCAATAATTCCGTAATCAATCAGTTGATGCAAAATTTCCATGGGTGTTATTCCTGACTTCTAAGGTTCGTGACCTTCACGGTGGTACCTCGTTGGGTTTATTGGAAATGGGTGTGTTTTATGTTAGGTAGGGCCTTTTGCGGGGATCCCGTGCCGGGACTGCATAAACTCTTTGACATAGAAAACGAGATGACATTAGTGACTTGGGTCGATCAAACCTGAACAGGTAGTGTCCGACTGGTCCATGGAGGGGAAACAGGTCAATCATGCCCGACACCGCAACAGGATTAAATTAATTGATAATGGTGATAGCGTCATATTGGGAGTAGACGTATGAATGAGGGAAAACCGGACATGCCGGACTATAATTTTTTAATGAATTTTATTGAATCCTATGCCTAATCCCGAGGTTGAAGGCTTCCCTTCGGTTTGTTGCCTTCCCTTGTCCATCGGTGGTTGCCATTTGAGGATGAAAGGTCTCGACGGGTACATTCATCTCAGTTTGCTTGACGAAGATTCGTCAATCCAATAAAAAAGTCAGCGGTACGGATAAACTGACCTGGTTGGATGGAAGAGGGTGACCCAAATCCAGCGGAGATGCTTGGCGTACGATGGTCAAAGCCGTTTGGTCGAGCACTTCAAATCCCGAACTTTCCTGGATTTCCATGTCGATCAGATGGCCACCTTCAAGAACTTTCATGTGGACCACGACTTTACCCTCCCATTTGTTTAATCGCGCAATTTCCGGGTAGAACTTTAACCGCTCTAACATCATCCTCAGATCTGTGATTAACCACCCATAATCGGGTTGTGTCTCCCGTCTCTGAATCGGTGGGTAAAATGCTCGTGCACGATGAATAACCCTCGGTTCTTCCCGGGCACTCGGTTGCATTACCTGTTCAGCCCGGTCTACGACTCTTTTGACCGGTGGAGGTACGTTTGCCGTATGACCGTGGGTAAACGGCACCGCGTTGATCCGTTCTTGATTCAATGGTTGAGAGTTTGCGGTAGTGGTTCTTGATGGTGATCTGGTCTGTTTTTGCCTATTGAACGATTGGTTGACCGGAAAATCCGTTGAGGGGAATGGCATCATTTTGGATTGGACAGTTGATGCGGTCGTAAGTTTTGTTGGACTTCCTTCTAATTTGGCGCGTGAGTGGTTACTTGATGCAACAGGTGCCAGGTGGTCAGAGGACTCAGAATGGGCTACCACGGTTTCTTGAGGAGGCGCTGAAGGCAAGGGAGACGGGGTATCGGATGTCACAGGCTCCGGGATGGGAGCGGTTGTCAGTGAAACATTCCAACGAAATGTGGAAGGTTCAATTTCCCTTTTTGGTTCGCCGGCGTGAAAGGCTACAGAATACCCAATCGACAAGATCAAGGCGTGCAACAGAAAAGAACCTCCAAGCGCTTTAGAGGATCTGAATCGGTTGCAGGAATGATACTTCGCAGGTCGCAGAATCGGATATGAAAAAGGCCTCTCATCAACCCAAATGGCTTTAAGCATGTTTTGACTTTCATGCCTTAACCATCAGAAAGAGGGATATAGGTATTTTGCCAAATGCTTCTCATTAACGAAGAAAAGCATTATGACCGTGCTGTTCCCGACATCATCACTCAAGACGCAAGACCCTAAAAACAAGGAGAGCCCAAAGGTGTAATGGACCTTTGGGCTCTAGTCTCACGGACTTCTAGCCTCTACTTCCTTTATGGAATGAGGGAATTTCTGCCTTGGTGAATTCTAAATACCCGAATCCTCTAACTTAAGATTTAATGGCAAAAGTTGATTTTTAGAAATACTGAGTATGAATATTGTAAGTATAAAATAAGTTTATTGATAGTGAGAATAAATATCATTAAATAATTGACACTGTCAATATGAATGGGAAAGTTTGAATTTTTTCCACTGTTTCTTTTCTAATGGTTAGGGATGTTGGAAGTCGAGGGTTCGGTGATCCAAAACACACCAACCGATTGGCTTTCAATAGGTGAAATTGACCCGTAGAGAGGTTTCCCTGGGCTTCATTTGTCGGGTAACAATCATCTCGAGGGCCAATCGAGGCAAGTAGACAAATTTGGGTCTTTACAACGCTACTAGCCGACATCCGAAGCCCCTGAGATCGGGCATCGATCCCACCTTCCATCCAGCCAGTGTTGGCTTTAAAACCTTAGGTTCATAGCCTATACTATCGCGTCGTTGACGGGTGTAACCCGACACACACAGGCCCAAAGGGCTCTAAAATGGGGTGCAAACCCAAGGCATAGGGGGCTGGCTGAAGTTCTGACAGGGTGATCTCTATTTTCCTATGACATACGCCGCGCAGGAATCACAATTTAATTTTCTTCATGTCAAGGGAGATGTTCTCGGTGGCTTGACCGCTGGAGTGGTGACCTTACCCCTGGCCCTGGCCTTTGGCCTTCAATCCGGACTGGGAGCGGTTTCCGGGCTGTATTGTGCAATTCTGCTGGGGGCCGTTGCCATTCTTTTTGGCGGCACGCGCACGCTCATCAGTACTCCAACCGGCCCCATGACGGTGGTCGCCGCGTTGACTGTTTCTCAAGCCATCAGTATCGCCGGGAGCCTGGAATTGGCCCTGGGGACGATTATCGGAATATTCATCTTAGCGGGTGTGGTGCAAATCGTCTTCGGGCTCCTCAAAATTGGCGGCAATATCAAATATATTCCCTTTCCGGTGCTTTCCGGGTTTATGACCGGCATTGGCATTATTCTGATCTTATTTGAAGTGTTTCCGTTAATGGGCTTGTCGGCGCCCTCCACCATCTATGGAGTGTTCACCGGGGGGGCGCAGGCCCTGCGCGACATGAATATACAAGCGCTTGCGCTGGGGGGCCTGACCCTGGTGATTCTGTATGCGGCCCCTAAGGTCAGTACCACCATTCCGGCTGCGCTGATGGCCTTGTTGGTTGGAACCTTCCTTGCACTGGCGACCGGTTTGTCTGTTCCACTGATTGGGGAGGTGTCCCAGGGCTTGCCTTCCTTTCAACTTGAACGGTTATTGAATGTGGACGTTTCTCAACCGTCCTTTATCATCACCGCCGCGCTGACCCTTGGAGCCTTGGGATGCATCGACACCCTCTTGACCGCTGTCATTGTCGACAAGATTACCGAAACCAAACATCAGAGTAACCGGGAATTAATCGGTCAGGGAATGGGCAATGTGGCGTCGGCACTCTTTGGTGGATTACCCGGTGCGGGAACGACCATGTCGTCGATCGTCAATGTGAAGGCTGGAGGTCGTACACGGCTCGCCGGGGTGGTTTCCAGTCTTTTTCTGCTGGCTGTGCTCTTAGGCCTGGGTGCATATGTTCAATATGTGCCCATTCCCGTTCTGGCGGCCATACTCATTACTGTGGGGTTGGACATTATCGACTATAAGGGGCTCAAGGAAGTGGTGAAAGTGGACCGGGCTGAAAGCGCCATCCTCTTCATCGTGTTGTTCCTGACCGTGTTTGTCGATTTGATCACAGCCGTCGGAGCAGGGATGACCCTCTCCGTCTTTGTGTTCATGAAAAAAATGGGGGACATCGGAGAAGAAAAAATTGTCCTGTTTCCCCTTCGGTTGCTAAAAATCAGAAAACCTTGCGACCTGAGGGAAGAATTCGTCTTACCACAGAATTATCTAGATACCGTGTATATCAAAACATTTACAGGTCCGGTTTTCTTCGGCTTTTCTCATTTTTTAATCGATAATATTAAACAATTGCCCACGGTCAACATTCTTATTTTTGAGATGAATCGTGTGCCGTATCTCGACCAATCAGCCGCTCATGCCCTGGAATTAGTCTTTGAATACATGCAAAAGCGGGGTATTCGAGTCCTGTTGGCCAACGTGAATCCCCAACCTCTGGAGATGCTCCGCGCGGTGAATCTGACGCCAAGACTCATTCCGGAACATCATATTTTTGGAGATATTTTCGATTGCGTGCGATGCCTGGAGGAAGAGTTTGTGGCAGGCGAATCTTCCCTGAAGCCACGAGTGATTGAAATTTAGAACGTCGATTGCCACAAACGGTGCCGGGAAAAAATGACAACGATCACGAACCTCAATCACCCCTATTCACCATGGCAGGAATCCTATGAGTAAACCCCTTTCAGCCATTCCCGTTTTTTCGATCACGACTATTGGCTATGTGGTCCTAATGGTCAGTGTTGCCCTGGTCATCTCCCTGGTTGATGGCATGTTTCCGTTGGGCGTGTCCATTAGTGAAGCCTATGCTGTGTTGGGATTATTGGGTTTCATGGCGAAAGATAAGCGGTTGATCTATGGCGGGGCCATTGCCGGGACGGTTCTCACATTAGAAGGGGCGTTTATTTCCGATCCCGGGGTGCCGTTATGGATGGGAGAGATCAATCGGGCACTTTCCATTTTCATCATATGGCTGGTTGCTGTGTTTGCCTTGGGACAACTGCGGTTTATCGAAGAGCAGAAAGAATCGGAAAAAATGAAAATGGCGTATAACCTTTTGAAGCAGGAAACAACCTTTCTGAAACTGAATCAGGAAATTGCCGTGTTATCCAATACCAATGATCCGGTGGAGGATGCCTTAAAACAGGCTATGAAAGTGATCTGCGACTATACGGGGTGGCCGGTCGCCCATCTCTATATCCGTGACGGCGATAATGATCTGTTGAGTCCCGGCAAAATTTGGATTCTGAGGGACTGGAGTAAGTTCGAAACGTTTCGACAGGTGACGGAATCAAGGAAGTTTGTGCCTGGAGAAGGGCTGCCTGGTCGAGTGTTGGCCAGTGGAAAGGCAGCCTGGATCAAAAATGTGACTAAGGATCCCAATTTCCCTCGCGCCCGTCTTGCCAAGGAAATAGGCGTGAAGGCCGGCTTTGCGTTTCCAATTTTAATTGGACCGAAAGTGGTGGCGGTGATGGAGTTTTTCTCGGAAGAAGCGATGGAGCCGGATAGCAAGCTCCTGGACGTCATGGAAATCATCGGCTACCTGTTGGGTCGTATCTTTGAACGAGATCACGCCGGTCTAAAACGAGGCGAATATGAGGACCACTTGAGACGTCTCTACAGCCGGATCAAAGCGGTGCGGGAACTAGAAAACGTGCCGGGTGATCACAAGAGAACTGCCGAAGGCATTCATGACGAATTACGATAAATAGTCTGAGCAGTCGAAATGTGTTCCATTTTCGCTACCCTTCAAAAGCAAGAAGTTGTCTAGTTCGTTCCGTGCAGAAGTCTCTACAACAGTTGCCTTGATGACATCAAGTCCTCGCGAATTTCAATCTCCCCAATCACGAAATAAGTGAGTCCTCCATGACGAGGTGGTGATTCTCTATACAACAGGACGTCGGATGTCTGTGGAAAACGGGTTCATTATTTCCATTGACAATTTATGTCCATACTTTAGAATGGCGCATTAAAAAGCCACCCCAGGGATAAGGAGTGATAGCAAAATAGGAACCATGGCCTTCATCTATTTTCAATAGGGGGTATGTATGCCTGATAAACCCGTTCGTGCCATTGATCCCCTCGGGATTATTGCTCTGGCCGGCGTCCTCGTAAATCATGGGCCCCTCTACTGTTCATGTGAAGGCAAGCCGGGCCCTGGCTGCTCCTGTCAGGACAAGCCTCCTGGGTGTTCATGCGAAGATAAGCCGGGCCCTGGCTGTTCCTGTCAATTGAAGCCGGTCAAAACAGATATTCTTGAGGTGGTGTCCAATCCGATTTTTCGTGAAGTTGTGGCGGGAATGGATATCAAAAAGCTCAAGAGCATAGAAGATTTCCTGTCTATTGTGGAGGAAATTCGTACGAAAATGAATTCCTCCAAGCTTCCGACTCGCTCCACGGGCAAGAAAAAATCCTAATGTCTGAAAGGAGAGTCTTCTATGCCTACAGCCTTACTGATGCCGCAGAAACGAAGCAGAATTCGCAGTCCTACTCCGGAGGATTTCATTGAAGAACGCATTGAAGGAGCAGGAGAGACCTTCCTTGTTTCGTTTTTAAACGGGTATTTGTACTACGCCCCCCTGTCAAATGTCAGCATGATTCTCGACGAATTTGGCGCATCGACCGTCAGGAAATATTTTCGTCAGGAGACGCTTTTTCCCAACGAGCAATCTCTGATCGATGATCTCGTCAAACGCAAAGTGTTCAAGGTCCCCGAGACGCAACAGCGGTCGTTGACCAAGCCCAGCACGCGATGGGCGCCAACCAGCGTGACCTTCTCCAATACTCAGAAATGTACCTTGCGATGCACGTACTGTTATGCCGAAGGCGGGAGGTTGGAAGATTTAGATATACCCTTGCCGGTAGCGAAAGGGGCCATTGATTTAATTGTTCAGAACGCACATGTGCAAAATGTGGATCCGTCCATCCGGTTTTTAGGTGAAGGGGAAGCCACGGCCAGTTGGGGTGTATTTCGGGAAATTATTGAATACTACAAAGAGCAGTGCAGGGCCAATCATTTCAAACCCTCCATATCGTTAAGTACGAATGGGGTATTCGCCCAATCACGGCTGGATTACATTGCAGAGAACTGCACCCATCTGACCTTCTCCTTGGACGGCGTGCGGGAAGTGCATGATGAGCATAGGGTTCTGCCGAATGGCGGGGGTTCGTTCAATCGTATTATTGCCACCATGAAGGGGCTTGAGATGCGGGGGAAAGCATACGATATCCGATCGACGGTGACAGTCTTAGGGAGTTCGACATTGTCGGAGTTTGTTGCGTTTGTCGGCGAGAACCTCCAATGCAAAAGTCTCCACTTCGAACCGGTCTTCGATGCCACAAATGTGACAAACCTGAAGGACCAGATTGACCATCTCGATGGAAAGATCTTCGTTGATCATTTCCGTGAGGCAAGACGAGTGGCTGCAGGTTTTGGAATTCAACTGCACTTTTCAGCCGCTTCCCTGAAACACCGGGAAACGTTCTGTGGAGCCAGTGATGCGAGTAATTTCCTGGTCACCTCGCGTGGAATTGTGACTTCATGTAACGAAGTTCTCCAACCTTCGGATCCTCGAGCCAAGTTGTTTCAATATGGAGCGTGGAATCAGGAGGACGGTGAATTCGTCCTGGATCATGAAGCGATTGATCGTTTAGGGAAACTCAATGTGCATGATATGCCGAAGTGCCAGGGGTGCATCGCGAAGTTTAATTGCGCAGGAGACTGCTATGCCAAGAGTGCTTCCTCGACGGGAGACCCGGCTTCGGCGGGATACACGGAACGGTGTCATATCACACGAGAATTGCTCAAAGATAATCTCCTCCTTGCACTCATATTTAAAATGGCTGGTGTAAATGCGAGTGGGTCACCCCAACATGCTTGTCCCATGTAGTAATCGAATAGAGCAAATTCCGATTGGAATTTGGTGAAGAGGGTTGTTCACAAATCGTATATAGAAAGAACCATGCCGATCAATCGATTCTAAACGTGCCCATTACAATACCCTGCCGTGATCAGACGCTGGAGTCCTAGCTGCAGAATGGCCAGAATTGATACCAGTGTCGACATCTGAACCGATGTTCGCATTGACGCAGTTGCGCACCGTACTGCCTGGCTTGCCAATCCACACGATTCGCGATACGCACGATCTTCGGCTTCCTCTTGTAGCTCCCACGCCGATAGCCCCCGCGACCTTCATGGTAAGCCAGATAGAGGCGCTTGGGATCCCATTTGGAAATGCCGAGCTCTCTGCTGCTTTTGTTGTTGTACCAGCCGATAAAGTCCAAGGCGTCCTCCATGGTTGAGCGGCTACTGAAGACCCCACCGGCCTCATCCTCATATTCCTCCCATGTCTCATCTTTAGCCTGGGCATAGCCTTCCGCCGAGGATTGGGGTCCGAGTGGAATGAACAGGAACCAATCCCATGGGGGCGTCGCGTCGTGGCGAAACGCCGACTCCTGTTTGACGAAAGCCATGAGAATGTGGGGTGGGGTGCCCCATCTTTCCTGAGATTCTTTGGCCGCATCGTACCACTCGGGGTATTGGTCGAATATTGTGCACAGATTCTCCTGATGCTTGGGGGGCATTGCTGCGCATCCCGCTAACAGTGCGATGGCCATCGCCAGCAGACAAGAAATTACTCGCGTCGAAATCATATGGTTGTCTGGAATTCCAATGGAATTGGATATCTTGGCAAATGCAATTCGAAGGCCTCCAGGCTATTCGACGAATCCCTCAGGTAGATCCTGGGCACGGTTGCAACATACATATATGCTCACGATTGTCAGGGCTCGTTTGTCGGTGGCATAAGTACTTTTCGAAAATGACATCGCTCAGGAATATGATATGGGTGGGTGTCTTTCATCTGATCCTTGCGTGGCCAAGAACGGCATGAGTCCCCTGATCGTTAGTATATCAATGGTGCGAATATTTTTTCGACGGCGAGATTGAGTGGTGTTCCATATCTTCATTCCTTTGTATGGACCCTCCAGTTATTTTGTGATTTAACCCTGGCAATGCTTCCCCTTTTGGAGTGAAGTTGTAGGAAACGGCCTGTGGAGGAGAGACCTGTGGGGAGAGTTCGGTTGGGTAGTGGTCAGTCTTCGAGACGCTGAACCTGGTTGGTGCTTTTGTCGCGGGCAAACTAATGACCTGATTCCGTGGATGGCACACTCTCACAATCAGATAAAAGCCAAACCTTATCAAGAGCCTTTATGGGAGTGTTGAATAATAAAGATTTTCAAGGGCAAATTTGCCCAGGATAAGATTACCCATCAAAGGCTCCGGGTCGGTTCAAAAAAGTCCGTCCAGCAAGGCCGCAGCCGTTTTTACGCGCGGAGCGTACATTTAGTACGGGAGCACGGGAAAATGGCGAGAACGCCGCTGGCGGCTTTTTTCAACAGACCCTGTATGGTTTGAGATCGATCCTCAGAGTATGCCTTTCTGGGTATGTGGACATTTTTTGTCTCCTTGGCTTGCGGTGACCATCTAAAATAGTCAAAAATTTCGTTCCACACGAATTAATAGAAGGGACTTCGTGCTTCCTCATTCTGTCCTGATTGATGAGAAAACCATTGAGACGAGGGTTGGCGAATTAGCCAAGCTGATCGCAACCGATTTGCCATCCCGACAACCCATCCTGCTTGGATTGCTGACAGGAAGCTTTGTTTTCCTGGCTGATCTCGTGCGACACCTTTCCCACCATGGTATCGAGCCACAAATCGAATTTTTAAAAGTTTCCCACTATAGTGGCACCAGTGAGGCCAGCGGGTCAGTCAGCTTTCTGAGGGAGGAACTCCCTCATATCACGAATGAAGTGGTGGTCGTCGTCGATGATATTTTCGATTCGGGGTTCTCATTGCACGCGGTCAATGAACATCTGAAGCATCAGGAACCGGCCTGGGTGCGTTTCTGTACCCTTTTGGATAAGCCAAGCCGCCATCAGGTGGCTCTCAGGGCCGACTACGTCGGATTTGAGATTCCGGATGTCTGGATCATTGGGTATGGCTTGGATTTAGGAGGTGAGGGGCGGGCATTACCCTATTTAGCGGCAGTTGAACGGGCAGGTCAGGAAGGCCAAATACCATAGATCTTACCGACAATCGAAAGCTTCTGTGGAGTGAATCCCGAACGGAAATCAACGATCCCCAATTGTCAGAACTGACTTCCTGCCACGCAGTCCGTCGGAGAAACCCCAAAAGGGGTTTTTAAAAATGGGAAAGTTACAGTCTTCCGGCATGGTCCTGAATTTCACCAATGAGTTTTTCCTTTTCTGTGTCTGACAGGAAGCTGGCCTTCACGCCATTCTTGGCCAATTGGAGGATGTCGGTTGGCTGGAGTTTGAGCGCGCGCTGAGCGGCAAGATAATTGTCGGTAATGTACCCCCCAAAGTAGGCAGGGTCATCGGAGTGGATCGACACGCATAACCCTCGTTGGAGAAGCACCTTTAAATTATGGTGTTCCAGTGAGGGAAACACTTGGAGTTTCACATTGGAGAGGGGACAAACCGTAAGAGGAATTTGGGTTTGAGCCAGATGCCGGACCAGGGGTTCATCCTCCAGACAACGGATTCCGTGGTCGATGCGGACGACCTTGAGTTGCTCGAGGGCCTGCCAAATATATTCCGGAGGGCCTTCCTCCCCGGCATGAGCTACGGTCAGCAATCCTTCGGTCCGTGCGCGGTCAAAAACATTCTTAAAAAGCTCCGGGGGACGCCCCTTCTCGGAAGAATCGAGCCCCACCGCACATACCCAGTCGCGATAATCCAGGATCTTTTCCAACGTCTGTCTGGCAGAATCGGGAGAGAGATCGCGAAGGAAACAGGGAATCAGCATGGAAGTGATTTTCAGCTCGGTGCGAGCTTGTTCGAGTGCGGCGTGAATTCCTGAAATGACGGTATGAAAGTCTACCCCACGGTTCATAAGCGCCTGGGGATCGAAAAAGATTTCCACGTGGCGGACATGTTCCTTCACCACGCGTTTCAGGTATGCCCAGGTCAGATCAAAGAAATCCCGTTCCTGTCGTAAAACCTGTGAGCCTTGATAGTAAATATTTAAAAAAGACTGCAGATCTTGAAAGTTGTAAGCCCGCTTCAGCTCCTCACTTGTCGCAAAGGGAAGAGAGAGGCCGTTACGCTTCGCGAGATCGAACATCAACTCCGGTTCGAGGGTCCCTTCGATATGAAGGTGAAGTTCTACTTTGGGAAGTTGAAGAATCCATTGTTCGAGTTCGTTCTGATTCATGGGCTAACCTGTAATTGGGGATTGATCCGTCCTGACATGATCTTCCCAAAACGAATTGAGCAGATGTTTTATTTTATGCCAGCAACAAGAATGCTGAAGGAATACTGAGTTATGTATCCGTGTATTACCCATTTGGCATTTCCACCGTTGCCGCCCGATTAGTGCAGGCGGCGGTAGATGTAAAGAAGGTTTGAAGATGATGGTGTCTGCCCTCGATCCCGACCCATCGGTGTACCCATCATTCCTCTGCAAGCTTGCAGGAGGGATTATCACAAAATATCAGATCCTCAGGAACTACCAGGCTAACACTTTTACAGAGTCCTTGAAAGATTGGTGAAATTTGGAGGAATCGAAAATATGGCCCTCACGGGGAATCAGGCCTTTTCGTCATTGTCAGAGATCCAATTTTCTTTATTCGACTGAATCTCGCTCACGTCCGGAGAGTTTGATTTTCCCCAAGACCCAGTAAACAACACCCATCCCCAGAACTCCCATGAGGACGATGGATTCTTTCCATGAGTACTCTTGATGGCGAACGACGTTGCGAAACACATGAAATTTTTCCTTAGCGGTTAACGTTTTTTGACACACGACATGTCTAGTGCCAATGTTTGTACGCCCGTATATGGAAAATTTTTGGAACAATTGCTGGAGATTCTCAATTTCCAAATGCCGGACTTGAATCCGCGGACAATATCGAACGACTTCACAGGAATAGGTATTGACAGCGTGTCGAACAAAGATCGTATCGCTTCCCCGTAGTCGCTCCACGAAAAGACCGAGTTCATTAAAGAGTTTTTTCTTCACCGCCATATTATTCGTATGCCCGTAATAGATTTCTTGCTTGTCGCTAGTAAACACATATTTGTGCTTTTCATCCTCATAGTCTGCAAACATAGACAGAAGAATAGAGTTTCCCGCAAATGTCCTTCGACCAAGAACAATACTGAGATCCGGCTTCTCCATGGCCAGCATGATTTCGTGCAACCAATCATGGGAGGGGACACAATCCGCATCAATAAAGGCCATAACTTCGCCTTTCGCTTCCCGAAGCCCGCGATTCCTCGCGGCATACGAGCCCTGCATCGTTTCGTGCAGCAATTGAATGCCGGGATATTGTCGCACGGTTTCAGCGGAGATGTCCGTAGAATTATTATCGATCATGAGAATTTCATATTGTTCCCGAGGATAGCTTTGCTGAAGCAACCCTTCGATACATCCCTTGATATACCGCTCTGAATTATAAAAAGGAACGATGACAGAAACCTTGATCATAATTTGCCAATGACCTGACAGGTAAAAGGAAATAACGGTGCTGTCTAGTGATCAAAGATGTATTCACAGCCATCGTCATCTCCCTTCCTGATGTTGAAGGCCAAACGAATAATAAACGTCTTATGCCCAATCCACATCCAGCCTCATCTTCTGTAGTAGCCACCGACATTGCAGATCCTTGAACGGTTTCATCCTGGCCATGAAGTCATGAATTTTTGAAAGAAGGGGTAGTAGATGGGAAGACTGAACGGGTTTGTTGATCCTCATTCCGAGTGTTCGACAACACCTGCCCGTTCATTGCCCCCTGACTTGAGTGGGGGGTTGTACCCGGTCCCGGGTTGATAGTGGATTTCTCCACGGTCTAATGCTCCCTGGTAGCCACCGGAATACTGCCATTCCTCCAGAACGGGTTCTCCATATTGTGTCACGTAGGGAGCTTCAGCTTTCCGTTGTATGTAGGTCGGCCCTCCGTAATTTTCTTCAAAGTGTCTGTAGATATTGTGCTGTGGGTTGGGAACGTATTCGTACCCTGGCTGAGGCGGATTATAGCCGGGAGGGAAATAGCCCGGCGCGAAACCTACGGGGGCTTGTTGCGTGGCGGGAGAGGCCGAGCCTGCCGCTTTTCCACCGCTCCCATAGAGCAACAAGACCCACGTCATTATGATAGAAGCTGCCCTCGCCAAGGAGAAATACCGGAGAAATCTTTTCACCACCATGATGTTCCTTATCACTAGCGTTAGATATGGTTCTTGCGAAGCGTGCTGAACGTGCGGCCCACTAAAAAAATCGCATACTGAAAGAAATGAAGTCAACGGCATGGAACGACGGCATGCCGGTTGTTGGACCCGTCAGTTCTGCACCACGTCTAGTAGCTCTGTCTGACCCATTATGTGTTGCCCATCAAAGATGCAACGAGTCTGGTGAACGTGAGCTTGAATAGGGATTGGCTTGGAACCATCAGATTTGATTGGCCACGTTCGCACCCCTGGTTTTCTCCCGCGGCAGGGAGGCCCTGAGTCGCCTCGACGATGAGCCACGAAGGGGTTGGGGGCCGAGAAGCCACACCGCTGGCACGGTAAACCAGACGATTTGTGATCCTTTGGAATAGACACTCGTCGGGCACTGACGGTTTTCTGGGGCACGAACGTTCCAAGGGCCACCGGCCGAGTCATATGACCCGGCTTCCATGGCCTTAATCCTGATGGGTGACTGGTGCGCCTCAGGTCACGAAGGCGACACTGAATCCAATGAAGGCCCAGGTGCGAATCAGGTTCATGATCGCAGAGAGAGAAGAAAAGAAGGCTGAAAAAATGAATGACCAACAACGGAGGAGTGCGCCGACTTGACAGAGGCTGCTCATGGGTGACCCCTCTACCTTAGAGTTTCACCCGGCTTCTCCTATTTTTCCTCCGGCTTGTATCCCTTATGGCATACTTTCGGCCAGATGATTTTCACGTAATTCCTCTTCTTCTAAGTAGTACTGACCTAGTATGCCTAAGACATATTGATGGGCTTCCGTATCTGATGAACCTGCGGAAATGTGTTTGGTAAATGCAGGTGAATGTTTGTCACTCGAAGCAAACTTACGTGCGTTAGTATCATCGCGTCCTTTGGCCGTGACGATTGTCCCATCTTGTAAGACCGGGTTAATCGGCAGTGAACTTGGGGCAGTCATCACGCGCACATTCAAAATTTGGTCATAATTTTCTGGAATGGTAATTTTATGGGAAAAAAAAGCGGTTCCTACAGGATTATTCTCATCGTCTGACTGTTGACCAAATGCGATAAACTCTGAGGAAGAGGGCCGTTTCCCCTTTGGATGTAGTTTGCTCCAATACACCGGCTTTTTGATCGTCACGTCTACGACTTTCAGAAACTTGCCAGATGACCGTTCAAAATGTCCCCCAAATAATTTGGCTTGAAAGGTTGTGCGAGTATTGTTTAATTCCCGTAAGGCAAATCGTTCGGTTGGCACCAGGGTGAAATAGGGGTAGAGAGGCTTTCCTCCTCGATTATCTAACATCTGGGCATGGCGATAGCTGTCTTCACCTTCTTTGTCTAAGGATACTTCCCAAATACCCTGGAATCGATGAGGGGCCACATACATTGGTAGATGACTAAGATAAATTGGGGAGGTCGCTTCTGGGGAACGATGACTCACCACTAACATACCGTGGATACCGAGTTCTAAAGGATTGGGTTGTTGAATCATGCCCACAGCCTCTTTAGCAAAGTGGCGAACATATTCATCAACATCATTTTCTGCAACTTTCTGTAATAGGGGAACGGCTGGAGTCGCAGGGTGGCCGATTCCGCCCAAGGCTTGGGCCGCGCGTATTCGTGAGGGGACGTCTTGTTCTTGTAGCGCGTTCATATGGGCAGAAACTTGAGGCCCGTGTGTCCCAAGTGGCTGAATATCATCTGCCTGGACAAAGCCTTGAACCCCATCTTTGCCACGCACGAGATGAAAACTACCCGACTCCTCCAGGAGGGCTACTTGTGTTCCAGGTTCCCATTCACCATCAGGAGGCAGGGCTTGCTGAGGACTCGTTAGGTAATACGGTGTTTTCCTGACTACCAGGTGCGTATGATCTTTTCCTTCTCCATTTCCTGATTGATCCGATACGAAGGAAAACTTTGGCAGAATGTGAGCTTTTTCGCCTAACAACTTGGTCATTTCTGCAGACAATCGGTCATACAAATTATATGTGGGTGTCCCAACAAATTGAATGTTCGGTCTCCAGAGGTAGCGAGGGTTCCCTTCCTGGCCCTTGGTTTTAAACAGTTCGTGGGTTACGCCCCAAACATTCCGTTGAAAAATTTCAAGTTTGGGGAAGACTTCCTTTTGGAGCCACTGTTCAAATTCTTCTTCCGGCGTATCAGGTTGGAGAATTACTAAATACGTGGGTTGATAGGATTGAAGGGACAGAGTCTCTGCACCAACCTGGGTAAGACCCGTAAAACTCACCATTATCATAAGAACAAGATGCCACCTTAGAAGCTTTGATGTAATCATTTTCATGACAACCTCCCTGTTAGCATTGCGATACGCTTTATGGTCTCGCAAGCTCTGTGCCTCTTTCTCGGTACCTAATTCTTGAGGTTATCTAGGCATTTCATTTAATTTTTTGAAGATTTTGAAGAATAGCGATCTCGTATAACCAGAAATGGAAAGGGGGGGAGATTATCTAATGAGATACGATTAAGTCACAAAAGGATACATTTGTTAAAAGACATATCTCACGTTTCTTCAGTCGAGTCTTTGAAACAGGCATGAAAAAATCTTCCATCAGACAATGAATATCTAAACTAAAATGTCGAAAGATTTGTGTCCATCGGCGCCGAAAAATAGTTAGTCTTTGGGTGTGAGATGCAAGAAAGATCGCAATATTGGAGAAAGACTTGATCCTTAGCGGGCTCAAAAGCGACAAACAACAAACGGATCCCAATCGGCTCAAATTAGGCATCATATCTTTTCGCATGATGCCCGAAGTTGAAATCCGGCTGTTTTGTAAAAATCCAAATTAGAGATTACGTCTGTTGTTCTATGCTAAGTCGCACATGGACTTGCTTCGTTTCCGTAGGCACCCACCCTACCCAAAAAATGAGATTGGGTCATGAACTTAGGGACGAATTGGGAAACTGAGCCTGTTTTTGGTTAGTGACGATTGGATTAAAAAAAAACAATCGGTGGACTCCGCCATTCCGAAAACCACATCGCCGGCAGTCTTTCGCGGGAAATCGCTTTAGCCTACGCTGATGAGAATTTGATTGGGGCCGTCGGTCAGAAGGGGGTAAATGTCGGTGCGTGGAATCCGAATTCCACCGGCGCGGTAGGGATTGTGATCGCGTGTAAATCTCATTTCGATTCTATTGATGGTGAGGGATTGCACCGAAGCCCGTTCATCACCGGCAATGGAGTAGATCACGGTGATGGGATTTTCATCGAGAGAAAAGTCAAATTGTAATCCATCCAGTTGTTTGGGCAGGACGGGATCGATGACGACATCGTCATACGACAGTCTCAAGCCCAAAAAGTTGCTGACGATTTGATTGATCAAAATGCCGGGTCCGCTGGAGTAGATGCGCCAGCCACCTTTCACCTGAACCTTTCCTGCCCGCAGCGCATCCCATAGCTGTTCGGCCTCATTACGATCACGCACATCCGCATCCGAGCTACTGAAATAGGCATTGCTTTGCCGTGTGACCGCATTGGATACCTGATCCTGAATCCTAATCGGTAAAATCTGCAGGATCCCATCGTAGGCTTTTTGGGCTTGGCCGATTTTACACATCGCTTCGATATAGCGAATGTGGGCGTGGACATATTGCAAACCGATCTCACGCCCGAAATGAGCCGACTCTTCGGCCCGACGGAATAGCACCCGCACCCCGCCTTGATAGGACACGGGTGTGTTCATAAGGCGGACACCGTCCGGGAAACGTAAATGAGACTCGATGAGCCGCAGGTGAGCTTCCGCTTGCTCAGGAGTAAATAACTCGCCAATCATGCTGCGGGTCATCGGCAAAAGCCGGTAGTGAATCTTCGTGCGCGTATCGCTCGGGTGGATGATGGGTTCTATCCAGCCATCGGGGTGGCTATAGCCAAATCCGCTCACAACCTCATCCGGTAGAAGATGCTGATTGAAATCTTCTTTGATGCGTCGGGCTAACTGCAGTAGCCGTTGTTCGTCGGTATGGAGCCCGGCCTTGCTAAAGGCGGTGCCCAATTGTTGAAACACTTGATAGGTTAAGGCGACCGTCCAGGTGCTGACCATATGCTCGCGCATGGCGGATTGAGCCGGTTGAAGGGTATCGTCCCAATCTCCGGCACCATAGGCTGATAGCGCCGTACCCGGGATAAAGCGGGATTCGATGGCGTCAATCGTGCGCCGAACATGGCGTAATAGAGTCGAACGGGTGGTACTGCGAATAAACGTGGGTATCTCGGTATAGGGCAACTCAATGTCCAGGATACTGAAATCATTACTGGCTTCGAGGTACATCGCCAGCGATTTTAAGGGCCAAAGGATGATGTCACCATGGCTCTCCGGATGCTGGATAGTGGCGAACCGGTCAAACATAAACCACTGTGGCCAATCAGCCGTTTTTTCATATTGCTGGGCAAAGACCGTTAACAGGATGTGCTTCGCTTCAGGATGGTGTTGGGTGGCTAACAGGAGTTCGATCGGGCCTTGGCAGACATCGCGGACACCCCATGCCGCACCGGAAAATTGTTCGAGACCATGGGGGATTGTGAGGTGCACCATGGCATTGTGGGCGTACCAGTAAAAGATGTCATTAAGTTTGTCACACAGCGGATTCGTCTTGGCGAGTGAGAGGTGAAATTGTCTGCTGAGTGATTGCCAAAATGACCAGCCGACCTGTTGGTCCTGCCGCAGATGAGCTGGCTGTACTTGATATTTCTTGCATAAGCTCTTGGCGTGTTCCGAATTGACGATTGAACCAGTGATCGCCAAAGAAAACGTCTGCACCGGTTTGGTACGAAATGTGAGATAGGGAAGTTCACGGGACTGGTGATCGGAAAACAATTCTTCATCTGTCCCGATGTGCTCGACCTTGGCCGGTTCTGATGTGGTGAGATAGAACACGGTATCCGGATATCGTTGGGCCATATCCGTACCGGCATAAGGCCTCAAGGTGGCGGTGGCGGTCCGGGCATCAATCTCGATATGGCCCTGATGATCCAGTTCATGGTTACCCAGAACCAGATTGCCGAGGATGACAAAGGTGTCGGTCTGATCGGACTCGATACTCACAAACGCGGCGGCGTCTTCCGGGCTGACCCAGGCATCGACCACAATCCATCCTTGATCGGTCTTGTAGCGCCATCGGCAGGAGTGCAGGCCGATTTCAAAACACGATGGCATCCCGAGAAGATGATACGTGGCCCCTCGCTTGATGAAAATGCGCAGGCCGCTCGTTTTAAAGATGTTGAAGGGGGTTCTGGTTATCGATAACAGTTTGTTGAACGACGTATTGCCGATGGTGAGATGGGAGTGAAAGATGCCGGCAATATGGGTGGTGGAACACAGCTCATCGTCCTGCGGAATCCTGGCGTTCCCACTGCGCAAAATATGGCCGTGGGGGCGTTCGACGAGCTGCTCTTTGGCTTGTAACACCACATGGGTGGCGTCCGCATAGAAAAACGACAACAACCTTCCGTCCTGGACTTCCTCATGGCGTCGCCGATCCGGGTACAGGCCTTGAACCTCGTCGTCGGTTAAATCCTGTCCGGTCAGCATCGTAAGGTTGTGCAAGATCGTGTCGGCGGCTGTTTGCGGCGTGAACACGCGATCGGGTGGTTGTTCTTGTAATTGTTCGATACGAGTTATCGCGGCCTGAATACGGTCGGCGTCAGCGGCTTGTGTGGGCTCCGGATGGTGCGGCACATATTCTGCGTAAAACGTGACCGATCGGGACTCGCCGGGGGCAAGCGATAGGATATCGGATTGCAGACCGCAGAATGCCATTTCGTATTGCTGTTTGACACTCACGAGGCAATCTTGTGTGAGTCCAACCGGGATATTGGTGTGCTTATACGCCAATCCATAAAAGGCCAGGCCATCGGTCACGAAGCCTCTGGTATGAGTGGTACTCCCCTGCATCAACCAGGGATAGTGATCTCCGCAGGCTTGATTCTGCCGTGAACACACGACGGGTCCGTAGAGGTCGTGGGTCAGAACATTATGATCAATGTAGTGGCTGCAATAGGCTTCGTTGTTCCGGACCGCTCCTTCGTGGGTCAGGCCGATATCCTGGGTATAGATCACATCGCAGAGACGATCCGTCGAGGCCGTGTTGTGAATATCGATGGTCCAAAACCACAGCGTGGCCTTCGGATGGAGCGTCAGTGAACAGGTATACGCCAGATCCTGCCAGCGCCCTTCCCATCTAGCTTGGCTTTGGGAGCATGCGAAGGTACCGGGTGATGGGGGTCCGATCAGTGGAACAAACGTGATCGAATCAGTCGTGCGGAGCCGTAGATACACATTGTTCAGTGACCCTTCAAGCGGGTTCCCCAGTATCTGATTAATCATCACATCATCACACGTCGCGTGGAATAACCCGCCATTCTGAAAAAATTCAAAGACAAGGCCGCTTGAGTTGGCTAAATCAATCGTTTCAAGCTCGTACCGTGATCGAAATGTCGACATAGTGTCTCCCGATGGTTCTGTCACAAATAGTTGAGGACCGCATAACAACAAAATCAACCCGGACTGACAAACTCGCAGCACAAGTTTGTCAATTCGTTATAGTTGGCGTTAGGCTATATAGCCTAACCTATTCGGGGAGTTCCTTCCCATCCAAGGAGGAAAGTCAATTTATGATTTCAAATCCAAGGATACTCAGAGTGCGAACCCCTTTACAGCGAAGTACTCTTTGGTTGCCGACTTGCGGGACGATGCTCCTGATTGGCCGCGCATGCCTTGTGACGGCATTGCTCGTGATGATGGCTGGGTTAGGTCAATCGGTTTATGCCGCAGGCGGAGGTCAGCCGAAATTTCAGCGTATTTCGACGCAGTACATCGCAGCATTGGGTGATCCAGATGCAACCTCCGGGAGCGGCGCGGAGTCGTGGGGTCTATGGCCGCTGGATCCAGGACCTCGGGGAGTGCGGTTGAGCCGCTTGGAAGAGTTGGAGGAGGCGGGGGGTGTCGCCCCGGCACGCTGGAAATTCGACCACACAGTCTGGTGGCTGGAGGAACACGGCCTCATTATGGAGCAGCCGACATTTCCGGTCCCTCCCGGCAAATACCTGGTCACGGGTGACCGCGAGGTCACGACCGTGCTGACTATTCATCCCGCTGACAAAGATGGAAATAACCGCTGGGAGCTTGATGATCAGGCGACGCTCTACGACGTGACGCACCTGAGGTGCCGCTCCGCGCGTTATACACCGACGACCGATGAGGGTTCGTGTTCTCCGGCAAACGTGCAGCAGACGGCGTTTCCGGTCGCACCAGGTGGGGCGATGCCTTCGGTCGAGGGCTGCAAGAAGCAAGACTATGCGGTGCTCATCGTGATCGCTGTAGCCGTGGAAGACGAAGGCCGATGACGTCGACAAGATTCGTTGCGTAGAGCGAGGTGTGGACCAACAAGCGCATGCATTCCGGTAAACCACCCGCTCCGCTTGCGGTCGTCTGCTGATGCGTTGCGTGATGTGGCGAGAACCTCTCCCAACCCAACGCAGGAAGAATGGTGAGGCCGTGAGGGCTAAAATTGCCTTGCCGCCCTATTACCCATCTGGAAGGATGTGAAACCACAGAAACTGTAGGTTCCTACCATTCCACTCTTGCTGCTCTTTAGGGAAGGCCGATTTTAGGCCATCGTCTCGAATATGGACGAACAGTCCTCCCCGAGGCCGCACGGAGAGCAGCTGATCAGCAGTCAGTGGACCTGTGGGAGAAAAGGCTTATTGGGAGGAGGGCAGGCGTCAGAGTCTGGAAGCATGAAACATGCTTTAGATCCTGTTTGGATTGGCTGGGGGTCAGTATGTCCCGCGTCCACCAGTTCTATAGTCCGCTATCCCCACAACACCGGCCGACTGATAAAGAATGGGTCAGTTGAATAATAGTTTCTAAAGAGATGCGATTTTCAAAAGATCGAATTTTTGGCAATTTATTCAACAGTCCCAGAATCAGTGGGCCAACGAGAGAAAAGTCTTTTCCGGTTAAGAGTTGGCAGCGGCGTCTTATGCCGCAAAACCTGTTTTGCGACCTGTTCGGACGACCCGGGTAATGATTAAAAGGTCAGATGAATTGTTGGACAATATGAGAAAACGGCGACGTTGATAGCTGGGTGTTCGCTTGTTCCTTCTGCCCCGCCTGCCAAACTTGAGTTAAGTAAAAAAAATAACTTAAAGCGGGATAAACGCTAGCACCAGATTAAGGGTTGCTGGATTCCGCCAGCGTAAATTTTATGTTCACCGGTTCCATTGCAAGCATGGGCCAGATCGTTAAAATGATATCTTGCCCACTTTTGGAGGCAATGGACTCATCCAGCCAGTGCGCATCAGGGATTATTTGGTCATCCAGAGCCAGCAATAAATCACCGGGCATTAGCTTAGCCGCGTGAGCGGGAGTGCCGTCAACAACATCCTGGACAATGACTGCGACATCACCCCCAATCCGCTGGTGTGCGCTGACTGGCGCATCTTCATAGTAAGCCCCAAAACTGAATTCTCTGACAGCCCGCCAGTACGTTGCTAGATAAAGACTTCCATTTCGCCACTGAAGCACCTGAGCCGCATCGAGACTACCACCAAAGTTCTTGGCCGAGATAGGTGCAACTATCGGCAAATGCCCGCCGACTAAATACGAGTAACCAACCATGGCGTAACCCTGTCGGTACATCTTCACAGACTCTTGGTCCATGTGTTTGACCCAACGATGGTCGATGGATTTCGCCTTGATCAGTCGGTTGTCCTCAGGATCGAGCAACGGATGATAACTCATGCTGTAAGGGTAGGCACAGCCGCCCAGGCCAGAAACCAGTATCGAAACGAGCAGAAGCAAGACTAAGTGCCGACCGGCATAAGGGTTCAATTTCTTCAGTATGAGTATAACCAAATCCACACCAGTCCTGGGCGCTTAGCGTCGCCCTGGAAATGCGCGCGGTAAAGCGCGCCCCATTCGGCCATTGGCTTGAACTAACCCACCCACGGCGGTGGCGAATTCCGCCAGTTCAAGTTCGGTGAACAGCGGTCCTCGCGTCTGGGTCCAGCCCAGGCTTGGAACATCACTTAGAGTTTCTACACCGCTTCGGGCTTGGTTAACGTATTGCTCTCGATAGTTGGTCAAACCAATTTTTTCGCAAGTCAATCCGCCTTGCACTCCTCCGCCCACATTGATGCACTCCCTGATTTCAGCCGATCGAGATTGGTATGCCGGCGGATTATGTAAGAGCTGCTGCTGAGCCAAACCATTAATTTGAAGTTGCGTCGAATACGCAGCACTGATATCGGCCAGGCCTTGTGTCGTGTTGACCAGGGCATCTCCCATGGCTTTGATATTGGTCGGTTTGGCATTTACCCAGGGGGCCTCGCGGTAGAACGATTCCACGCTGGTACGGAGTATGGTGCCGTCTTTACCGGTCGGAGTAGTGGTCGTACAGCCGCTGGACGCAATCACGACAGATAGAATGACTATGAAGGAATAGTGCGCGCGGATATCCAGCAAAATCAATGGCCTCTCAAGCAATGTGAGTTTGCGCAGTGTGCCTGGCTGAAGAGCCAGTCGCCCACGATGTGGACAGCAACGCATTTTCTACCCCTAACTTACGCATGTCAATCGAGGGAAGAAACGAAATGAGGATAACATTGATGGAGGAAACATTCTTTTTTGATTCCTTGGAATAATATTAGAGATAAACAAGTCTTTGTCAAAGATAGCTTGATGATTTTAAGATCAATTCTTGTCCATTAACATTGCCAGGTGTTCCTTGAAATTATTCGGTGACGAACAATTCCCTTTTTCTGGGATCGCAACGATGTGGAGCTAAAACTAATTCTTGAAAGCTGACGAATTGCAACGTATCGACCGCATACCATCATCTATCATAACGGGGACCCTGGGAAATGTCTCTGCAGGATCTCTTCCGAAGCTATCCGAATGGTTTTGGCCGGTGAAGCGGGGTAAACAAGTCATACTTGGAAAAGGTTCCCATCACGACCTTTTTCAAGGTGCTTTTGTTCCTCGTTAATGCGCCACGGCATTCAACTGGAGTTTCCTTCTGCTGTGCAAAGTGGGTTATTCTTTAGGCAAGTAAAACAGATCCCCATAAGAATTAGTCTGGCCAGGGAGAAAAGGGTCTTGGTTATAGTAGGACAAGGCGTACCTCTTATTTCTGGCCGAAATTATTTCTTCACTAATTGTGTTAACTCGTGCGTCATGACACTTGTCTTAAAGATACAGGATGTAAAAGTAGGGAGGAGCTGGAGAAAATAATGAGGATTTTATTAAATTTTAGAGTACAAAAGCCACGGGTAAGGATAGGTGCCTTGTCCTATGTAGGAGTTTATCTAATCATAATTTTTCTGGGGGGCTGTAGTACCACGGGGCGTTCCGAAAACAAACAAGAGCCGACAAGAAAACCCACCACTGAAGAGTTCCATTTTTTACCGATGGCTACTTCCTATAGCTGTTGGCCCTGTGGCCTCAGTAAAATGGGTCGCTCTAGTCTACCCAATGAAGATCAGCAAGCGAACTACTTCGAGGCTGGTGCGGATATCCCCATTGTTGCAGAATTGGAAAATGACAAAAATCAGCGATTTTATATGAAGCCGCCCAGCGTGCGCTCCAAAAAGGATTTGGCACTGCCCGCAGCGCGGGCCTTGTCTCCTAGTGATTTCACTATCACTTTAGCGGGCTCAGAATGGGAGAAAAAAGGCACATTTTTCATGATTGAAGGTTATCCCCATTTTCGCTGGGGTGAGAAGCTAAATCCTGAAGTCGTTATAGAGGGAATGGATGACGTCGAAATCAATTTGAGGATTCAGTATAAAAACGGGCCTATCCTGACAAGGAAACTGCGCCCTAACACGATAAATACCTGGGGATTGCCGCCAAAGCTTGCGCACATAGGGCCTCTTCAGCTTGATACCAGTCTCACATATGTAGTTGATGACGATGGCATGTTTGCTGACATCGATGGGAGAGAGGCCCCTAGTACCAGTAAATGGGGTTGGTATTCGCAACGTGAGAAACCCAATGGATACCAAGAAAAGCTATTAGGGATAAAGGCCGACGCATGGAACGTTATTGAATTTGATTTCACACAAGGAATAGGTCTCTTTTCCGGCAAACAGTGCACAGGAGTTCATCCTTCTCGCCTAATGGTGACAGGACAAAATCTTGATGTCCGAAAGCAGGGTTGCCAGTTGCAAATAAGGGCCCAGCAAATCACAGGGCCCCACTCTTTAACGGTGGTAATGGTTGGCGCGCCCGAAGTATATATTACCATTCCGGTTGGTATTAAACCCATGCAGGCGAATCTACCGCTTTCAGAAAAAATCACCAGGGTCTCCTGGGGGCACATTAAAAATGCGAGAAGCTACCAAGATCGCACAAAAGTCCTACCTGGAGATCGGCTCGGATATTCCTTGAAATTTCATGACCAATGGTACGAGTGGTATGGCCATGAAGACGGTGTTTGGCAGAAATTACAATTTAAAACCAGCCAAGGCATTCATATTGAGCGTGGCCCGACGACACGACAACGGGATGACCCTGAGTTTTACGTCGTCATTGATGGTGACTTAGCCAATGCGCTAACCGGTGCGTTGACTATGGAAGTCTGGTACGAAGGACGGCGTGATCTTGCCAAAAGTCTTGAATACACGCTCGATAGCACAAGCCTCTATAGTCCTTATTTGTTTAAAGCAAACAAAGACACCCTGGAAAAGAGAACTGGTCGGGTTGGTCGCCAGGGTCGTGATGGGCGTAAGGGGATAGACGGCCGGAGCGCACAATTCCAGAGCAGAGCCAATGGCGAACATGGTGGCGATGGCGAAGCTGGCAGGGATGGTCACAACGGCAAACCCGGCGTAAGCCCCGATCCATTAAATCTTACGGCTATGCAAGTCAAAGGCCTAGATGGGCAGGACTATGTCCTGTTTGGTTTTCAACGGGGTGAGGAGGCAGAAGAAATATCTTTGCTTCTACTGGGCAAACCGTGGAAGGTTAATTCGATCGGCGGACCCGGGGGCCAGGGAGGACGAGGGGGCCATGGGGGAGCTGGTGGCGACGGTGGGACAGGTGATATGAACCTGCGTGGCGGCAATGGTGGCCAAGGGGCCGATGCTGGCAATGGTGGGGATGGCGGAGATGCTGCCGATGGCGGCGATATTCGATTAGAGATCACTGACCGGAAGCTGGAAACGATGTTTCAGTTAACCTCCGAAGGTGGCCACGGTGGTGCCCCGGGTGAAGGTGGTACGGGTGGTAGAGCAGGAAGTGGTGGTCATGCTCGTATGAATGGACGAAATGGGAAGGATGGTCGCGCGGGCCGTGATGGTTCCTCTGGTTACCGTGGACGGAACGGGCAACCGGGCCATGTTGAGGTGAACATCGCTAACACTGCTAGCAAGCTTTGGTCGCGAGCCTCGGCCGACATGCGTGCGCTACTGGTAAAGCCGGCTCTATGATAACAATAGGTACTGTAAAGTTAAGTGAATTTAGCTAAAAATCAGACAATACACGAATTCATAACTGAGCGCGCTGGGGTACCATTACCACCAAACGTTACTCAAAGTAGGGTGATTCTCCGATTCAGTTGATTTTCAGATTTCGCTCTTTATAAAAAAGGTTGAAAGCTGACATCTATGAGTATACGGCTGGAAGAGCCGACGGAAGCGCCTTATTTGGTCATATCTCAAACGTATCGAGTTCGATGGTCAAAACTCTGCCGAGGGCTAATTGAGAGCGACCTCCCACCTATGGCTGAATGGTCATCCTGCGGTTTTGGGCGTACTAAACGGAGTAGCTGATCGGAAGGAAAAGAGGGTTGAATCCCACTGGTCTAATTATAGTCCACTAAGAATCAGAGCAGCTGATCCAAGGTCAGTGGGCATGTGCAGGAAAAGTTATTACGGGTGAAGGTTTTGCGCGGTGGTTGGGTCTGAAGAGGGAGCACGTTCTCAACGCCGAGCAGTTTCGCGACTTCATCACGGGCGGGGGCAACCAGGGCAGCAAGGAGGGCGCGGCTTTGGCGGACAGGAGCGTCCAAATCTTCACCAATACGAATGGGCGCCCGCTGACTTCCAATGTCAACGGCGTTCCAACGCAATCGGTGCTCGCCAGTTACGGGCTCTTCGTGAACAAAGATGGTCTACTAATGAGCTTGGCCAACCAAATCGCACCGACACGAATAGCGAACGTCTTATTGACGCCGGCCGCTGCCTGCCCTGAGAAGCCGCTGTGTGGCTACATCAATGCCTGGTTCCTCGCCAATGACGCCAAGGATTCCTTGGTCCAGCTCTACAGTTCGGCCTACACGGCGGAAGCCTTGTATGGCAACCATGCGCAAACGATCTCGGACCGGTGGCTACTTGTGACCAACACCAAAGATGGCGTGAGCACGCAGGTTGGGATGCCAATGGCATACCTGCTCTCTGGCTGCCCAACTTCGCCCTGCTTTACACCCTGAAACCAGAAATCGCGGCGAACATGCCTGCCTACTGGACACCGATCCCCGCCGCCGTCGCCCATGCAATTCTGGCGACAAAGAAAACCGGTTTCGTTCATTACAGCGAGTATGGGTCCTACTTTCCATCCTCGAATTGATGCGAGCGTCACGTACATGCCTGGGCAGGGACCGTGAGGTCACGACCGTGCTGACCATTCATCCCACTGACAAGGATGGTCATAGCCGCTGGGAGCTGGATGACCAGGCGACGCTCTATCACGTGACGCATCTGAGGTGCCGCTCCGCGCGCTATACACCGACGACCGGTAATGATTCGTGTTCTCCGGCAAACGCGCAGCAGACTGCGTTTCCGGTCACTCCAGGTGGGGCGATGCCTCCAGTCGAGGGCTGCAAGAAGCAAGATTATGCGGTGCTCATCGTGATCGCGGTGGCCGTGGAAGACGAAGGCCGGTGACGTCGGCAAAATTTCGTTGTGTAGAGCGATATGTCGCCCAACAAGCGCATGCAGTCTGGCAAACCACTGGCTAGGCTTGCGGTCTGCCGCTGATGTATTGCGTGATGTGGTCTTAACCACTCCCAACTCAAAGCAGGACAAATGTGGGAGCCATGAGAACTATATTTGCCTTGTCAACCTATTACCTACTTTGGAAGGATGAAAACGGGTGTTTACCAACCGGATGGTTGGTGAACAGGATTTTTAATTTGACATTTAAATGCCAATTTATTTCAATAAAAATTTCTTTGACGTAATACCATGCGAAATTTGGTGGTTGGATCTCACCATAAGTCCATTTTTAAAAGTGGGCTTATTATGAGGGTGTGGCGGAATGGAAGACGCAGTAGCCTGTCAAGCTACAGACCTTACGGTCATGTGGGTTCGAGTCCCACCACCAAATTTCGTATTTACAATATTTCAATACAAATTGATCTATCTATAATGTTTTGAAGAAAGACCTGCAGGTTAACTCAAAGAGGACAAAATGAAATACGGCTACCAGATGCAGAAATTTTCTCAAGCCCGACAATGTCTGATGTTGCCCCATCCCAAGGGAGAGGCAAGAAGTATTGCCCATGCATTCGACCATTGTAATCATGGTTTAGGTGAACTTCGTGATCTTGAGGAACTTGATGAGGATATAAGGAATTCGATCCAAAAGCTTAAAGGACTTATGGATACTTCTGGGCTCAATGATCCGAATGGGCGTGGTACTTGGGAGGTTAAGGCCGAAAAACTGACCGAGGCACAGAGGTTTGAACTTTCCCGAGTTATCGATGATTTGGCTGACTTTTTCCACAGAGAATTCTGGAGCGATAAATAAATTTGGATTTTTAGAAAGCAAAACCCCCTAGTTTAATTCATATCTTACAAAAGAGTTCCAATCCTCCATTGCCTCATTGATAGCATCTTGGTGTTTTTTGATTTTTCTTCCTGTTCTTCCACGAAATCTTGGATGCAGGCTTTATAATTTTTCACCTGGTATAAGAAGTTTTCATAATCTGCTTCCGTTTCAAATTGAAAAGGCTTATAAGGCTTTGAACAAGAATGAGAAGGTGAAAATATATCCGCGTTAGCAGGGAATTCTAACACCAATAGAAAAATCAAAATGAAAATTCCTTTAGGTATAAGCACGGGATAATTCTCCTCGTTGGACTATTTTATTTTTGATCTTGAATCATTTGAATTATAATAGAGAAAGGACAGGATTCCTCTGCGTATAATTAGTAAAACACTTGCATGATGGACTCAGTGTCCCATCACAACATTCTTGGCTATTCCCTTTTCATCCACACACGCCATTGTGATGGGAACAGCATCCTCGCCGCGCTATTGTGGAATCGGGAAATGCTGAGGTGGAACCAATGGTATCTCGACAAGTTTCCCTTTCTGCTTGAGGAGAGCGGTAGGGAAGTGACACAGTTGATTGAATTTTTTCACTAATTGCCAGACCATGAGAGAGGTGTAGGAATAGAAGAATGAGTAGAAGTGCCATGGGTTCCTCCTTTAGTCGGCATCCCGATTAATGCGGAAATAGCCACAAAGGTAGCACAAAGGGGCAGGCATGAGTATTGATTTATTGCTTCAATAGCTGGAGAACCCGCTTTTCCCACGAGCGCGTCAGCACCGACACATAGTGCGCATATAGACGGCTGATCAATGAAGGGTCGCGGTGCAGGCGCCGCCCCAACTCCTTCACGCTCAGGCCGCTCCACTCCCGCCCTGCATAAACAAGCAACGCGCGCGCCGCCACCCGGTCACGTTGCCGCCCTCTCTGAACCAACAGGTCGGGCGAATGCCCTGTGACGGTCGCCACCGCAAGAAGGATACGGGTAAAATGGACTCTCGGCCCCCTTACCGCCACCTCGTGTTTCGCCTCCGCTTTCTCCTAGATCTCTGCGAGGACCCGCTCGTCCCCCAAGAAGCGTTGATCTACGGCCTCGTAGTAGTGTGCTTGATGCCCCGTGCCCAGTCCCTCCTACACAAAGCGGCGATAGGCTTTCCGGGCCGATCCCACCTCCGGATGAAACTGCTCCAGAATCGCCGAGGTTTCGACCTGAACCGGCCCCACTTCCCCCAAATACATGCGGTGGCTGCTCCAGGGATAATCCCAAGGGTCCTGCGGGTGCCGTAACCGGGCCGGGTTCAAGTGCAGGTAGCGGACCAACTCCAGCAGATAAGCATCCCGATCACAGAGCAGGGCCTTATAGCGCCCTTGGAATAGATGTCCTGACTTCCGGTAGCGCCGAATATAATATCGGGTATAGGTGAATTGGAGCGTCTGCATCGTGCGCGCCAGCGGAACCTCGTCGGTTTCGACCAGTAAATGCACGTGATTGGCCATCAGGACAAACGCATAACACCGGAGATGATCCCGCCGCCGGTCCCGTTCCAGGCGCTCGAGATAGGCGTGATAATCCGCCGCATCATGAAAGAGGGTAGTGCGGCGGTTGCCGCGGACAATGACGTGGTAGAGGGCGCCGGGGGAAGTCCACGCGCGGTTTGCGGGCCATCGCGGGACCCTACAAACATAAATCAATACTCATGCCTGTCCCCACTTTCTGACCCGCCATTCTGGAAAAATCGCAAAGACACATTTCAGGCTAGGGATGGTGAATATATATGAGAGGGCTTGATTCCTAAGCAGAAAGCGGTACTGTAGATTTGTTTATTGGCTTAAATTGTTGAAGGTTGTCACATCTCCGACCACTGGGCGTTTGTGGTCCCATTTGGCGGATTAATAAGAAGAACTAAATGGACCGTCCAACTATAGACAGGAATTTTCAAAATAAAGTTGATAGAGAACTAATTGCCCTCATCAATTTAGTTGATAGAAATTTTCCTACAGCTAAGACCAAAATCCGGGGATGGCAAGAACTTTTATTAATTACAATGGAAACCTGCAAAACAACGTATGCGACTACAAAATATATTGCAGCAGATTCACCAAGGGAGATTAATAGGGATTTGAAATTTGTGTTAACTGTTCCTCTTTTAAACCGATTGCTAGCAGACCTTCTTTTTATAATAATTTTTATTTGTCAAAAGCCCTCAAAATATTGCAAGTGGTTTCATCAGGCAGGATGGCGAGAATTGGCGGAGTTGATTGAAAAATACACGAGGTTAAGGAGAAAACCTAAAAATTGGAATAGCGAAATACAAAGGATGAAATCCCAATTAGATTATCTCTCTAGGACATACCATATTCCCCGAAAAAAGATTGCACAACTGAAGGATATTGATTATTGGCCAATTCCGAGTCAAATGATAAAAACTCCTAAATGGAGTAACAAAAAGACATATATGTTTTTGAATTTTTTGTATTTATGGATATATCGAGATCTTTCACAGCACTCTCATTTCAGCGGTTCGGGAATAGTCCGAATGTATTCCGTTCTCCTTTTAGAAGAAGATCAAGGAATTGAAACCGCACTTCAAAATATTAAATGGAAAAACTTTCTTATGGCCACAACTCTTGTACTTGCACTTTGCACCGAAGTGAATCAAATAGGAAAATTCAATCGTAACTCTAGACTTTCCTATTTATGGACTCTTTTAGTTAATGAATTCGCTCCAGCAGAAGATCTCTATAAGAAACGTTACAAGGCACTTTTAAAATGATATCTTTTCAAGAATGATTTATTGTCCAACCCCCAAAAGGGTTAAAGTAAAGCTTCTTACTTTGAGTGCCGGAAGTTAAATTGAAAATCTTTTTAGACGAAACGGGCCACACTGGAGAAAATCTCCTGAACAAGGCGCAACCAATCTTCGTGCTTGCTTCAAATAATTTTGAAAGTGCGGAAATTGGTGCAATTCTGGGAGATTTTTTTGGCACAATAAAAGCCGATGAGTTAAAGCATTCTTCCTTAGCAAGGAAATCTTCCGGACAAGAACGCATAGCATTACTAATTGAATACTTACAAAAGAATTGTCAAGGCAGAGCTATTTCAGTTGCAGGTCATAAGGAATATATAGCCACGGCTATGATGGTCGAATGGTTAATTGAGCCAGCAATGTCCAAATGTGGTTATAACTTATACGCACAAGGAGCAAATATAGGTTTAGCTAATTTAATTTTTCTAGGTCTACCAGTTTGCACTTCTCCTTCAATAAAAGAAGGAATTTTGGATAGGTTTGAAAAACTAATGAGAATTCGATCAAGTAAATGTTTCGATAATTTTTGGGATTATGTCAATGGAATCTATCGGCATTTTCCCGACTCCCATGTGATACTTGACTTTTTGATGCCATCTCAAAAAATTCTCAGTCTTCAGGATATTATTAAATATCCCAAAGGCATCATGGAAATTGGCCTCACCATGGCCTATAACTCAATAGGTTTTTGGAGTTCAAAAACTCCAGCTTCATTAGAGATTATTCATGATAATTCATCTTCAATGGCAAGAGTTCAATGGTTATGGGATCAAATAGTTTCCCCAGACGTTGAAGAAAGGAATTTTTATTATTCGGGTATAAATTGGCAATTCCCTTTAAAGGTTTCATACACCGAATTCGCCGATTCGAAGGATTTCCATCAACTTCAACTATCGGATATTATTGCGGGCAGTACTTCCAAGTGGTTGGAATATAAATGGAGGGAGGAACAAAACCCTTATACCAAACAATTGGAAGACGCTGGAATTCAAAATCTACTTCACTGGAAAATTTGGCCATCCCAAGAATTTACACCACAAGAATTAGGAACAGAGGATATTGACTTCAACCAACACGTTGAATTTTTAGCTTCAAAGATAAAAATGCCTCACTTCCCTAACTAATTTTCCTCTTTCATTAATCGTCGGGAATGTGTCACCAAACAGTCTCGACGCCAAATAACGTATGCCGTAAAGGCGATGAGTGAAATGAAGAAGACGATGCGAATGCGTCCGTATCCAAAGCAGGCGAAGTTGGATGTGGCATTGAGAATGCCGAATCCGGCATAGGCCAGGTAGACAAATAAGGCCCAACGACGCAGTTTGAGAAAGCCATACCCGATGGCGATATGCAGCACTGGTGATTGCACTTTGAATAACACACCTAAGATGCCGGTAGGTTTGGTGCAAAAGACGGACAGGTGGTATTCAGGGTTTGCCAAAATAATGTACAGGTCCATGAGGGCTGTCCACAGAAATAACCCGCCAAGAAATCGCATGTCGTGACCACGTTTCCAGACAAGGCGTAATGTGGCCAATTGTCCTTGGGGGGTTGGGAGATACGCTTGATAGGCTTGAAGACACCACCACGGCAAAATCATCAACATGCCAAAGAACCAGCCCGCTCTCGGCCCCCCGACGGCTCCGAGAGCCCACGTGACGATCCCGAGCAGCCCTCCCACCATCAGCACCCAGGTCATTTGAACGGGATATCCTCGGACCAGGAGCCCGAGCCCAGGAAGGATAGCCGAGAGGATTCCCCCAAGCGGAGATGTGTTCGAATGATCGGATGCAGGCAAATTCAATTCAGATTCCATGGGAAGGACAAGAATAAATGGCTAAGATTCTGAGGACAAGCCGAGAAAAAGGGATCGACCGGATGCCATCGAATAAAAACCCGGCCTGCTGGAAACAAGAATTCAACGCCTCATTGATGCCATCGCCGCATTTCCAAAAACAGATCCAAAACAGGTTTGGTGGGAAATGGAGTCCGGATAGGAGTTCAAAATTGGGATGCATTACATTCAGTGATTTTGGCCATACGAATAGCACGCGCGGAAGAGTCACTATCGTTAAAACTGTTCCCGTAATGTGTCAGAGTTGTTGTTTCGAGCGCTCGTCGCATGCCCGTTTACCCCTTCGGTAAAACTGTCTGAATTTTTTTATAGCCATTTTGAATTACTTGCGCCAGTGTCAAGTGGCTGTATAATACCCCCGATGGAATTCATCCAGATGTACATAGACCTGCTGCCCACCTACCTCCTTAGTTGGAAGGCCTACGCAGTCCTGGGTATTTGCCTTGTACTCGAATATGCCTTCTACGTATATAAGAGGCCACTGCTTACCAGGGAATTGGCAGAGGATTTCGTGTTTGCAGTGTTCAAACGGTGGGTGTTTTTGCCGGCCTTCCTCGTGTATGCCGCTTTATACAAGGATTTCTACGAAATACTGTTTCCACCGGAAACCTGGAATCTTGCACGAGAGTGGCCGTTGGGTGTGCAGCTTGTTGTAGGCTACTTGGCGGGTGATTTTATGGTCTTTGCAACCCACGTGATGATGCATAAAGTAAAGCCATTGTGGTACTTCCATGCCGTACATCACAGCCAAAAAAATATAAACCCACTCACAACACATCGTACTCACTTTATCGAAGATTTCATTGAGGATGGAATCCAGTTTCTCCCTCTGGCTATCCTCGGAGTGGGTTACTCAACGTGGGTCGCTGTTCGTGGTTTCAATTGGTTATGGTCCCACCTGATTCACTCAAACATCCATTGGAATTTTGGCCCAATCGGCCGTGTTGTAGTTAGCCCACAATATCATCGCATCCATCATTCTGTGGACCCGGAATATTATGACTGTAATTTCTCAGCTAGGTTGGTGGTTTGGGATCAAATGTTCGGTACCTGGTGTCCCCGTAATGATCTTTACCCAACAACAGGAATTCCCGATCCAGATTATCCCAAAGAAACATCGGCACATCCGTTAGCTTTATTTCGCCAGGTGGTCCGCCAATATGTTTATCCTTTTCGAAAGTTGGTAGCAGCGTATAGGACCGCGTATTGAGATTTCATAAATCTGCCAAACAGCATCTTAAAAGAAAACCCGCCAGTCGTCAGATTTAGTCGTCACTTGCCGGTTAGTTTGAGTAATCGCTCAACAGATCTCCCGGCGAAGAATGCGCCAAAAACAAGGCAAAGGAGCGGCACGGCCATTGGGAACCATAGAAGCATGGCCGACTCGTTTCGTGCTATGTCCTTTAATCTTAAAATAAGCTTCGTGAGACGCCCGCCAGGATTCTTGTAAGGTTCATAATCACCTGCGAAGGGAATGTGAGCGAGAATGATGTTATCGAATCGCGCGGTATCACGCCCGGTCCAGTACAATATTTTCATGGCCATCCAGACACTTTCCGGCGGTGCGTGCTCGCATTGGGCTAGGGGCTGACGCAGTATCGGAATGTGAGCTGTCATTAATTGACGCGAGTAAATAACATTCTGGCCACCGCGAAGCTGCAAGCCCATATTGATAGGACAGGTGGCAAGGGTTCGCCGACGAATAGCCACATTGTTGAAGTACATCCCACGTGCTGGGGTAGGATCACGATCGCCTGAAAACCTTGGGAAAAAGTAAAAAAGCGCAGCTGAAAATGTAAACGGTCCGGTTATTGGGATCGTTGTCTCCCCTGCAACGGCTCCAACCTCGGGGTACTCGACAAAGGTCCGAAGAAGGGAGAAAAGCCAGCCTTGTCGATATATGCAATCAGGGTCTGCAAAAACGATGACCTCAGATTCCAGATTGTTGGCACCCAAAGCTTTCTGATCGCCATAGGTTTGGCCCTCAGGAATTCTATAGATCTTCAGCCAGGAGAATTCCCTACATAGTTCTTCAAGAACCGCCTCCGGCAGGTTGCCATCTTCAAGCAACGCGACTTCATCCGCGCTATGCGGCGATGGTTTCTGTCTGGAAATTGATTCGAGTGCAGTCCGAAGCCGTCCCACCTTTGCAAGGCGCAGATTGGCTGTTTCTATAAAGATGGAAAAACTGGGTAAATTGGTTTCCATTAAGGAATTTTTTAGAAGGGTGTTTTATAGAACCTTTTTTTGTTTTGTTATTTCTGACAAAGAACCTGTCAGTTTTTCTCAGTTGCTTTGCCATCCCATGCCCGACGGGCCGCCTGAGCATTTCCATTGCCTTTGGTAAGAGAAAGGCTTCCTAAATACTATCGTACTGAATTATCTCCAATCGGCTTATTCGTTTCTTAGGAGATGGTTAGAGGGTGCTCAGGTGTCAATATTCCCTGGTTTGTGTAATGTCGTTAGACAATACCCTTGCTCAGAAGATTCTCCTTTGCACTTTCTTCGGTAGTGAATAAATAATCTGAAACCCCATTAGTGAGACCACGATTGATTTCTTGTAGCGTCGAGCGAGTAAAACTTCGTAATCCGGCCTCAACGTGTGCATCCCGCACACCCAACTTTACGGACGTCAGGGCACAAGCGATGGTGGAATTCATATCTCCAACGAACAAGACCATGTCTGGTTTTTCCTAAGAACAACAGGTTCGCATTGCTGCATAAAGGTTGCCATTTGCTCAATATGAGATTCTGAGGCGACTTCTAAATTAATGTCTGGCTTGGGAATGCCCAGGTCATCAAAAAAATACTGGACATCTTTGGGTCAAAATGTTGGCCGGTATGCCCGAGGAAAGAAGAAACCTGTGAAAAATTTTCCATTTCCTCCATACGTGGAGCAATTTTCATAAAATTCGGTCGTGCCCCAGCTACAAGAACTATTTTCGTCTAAGACTTACCTCCGTTCAGCGGCGATCCGATCCAGCAAGCGAAGGGATGGCGAGTTCTTCGGTTACACGTGTCGCAATTAAACTATGGCCTAGAGCATTGGGGTGTATGCCATCTTTCTCGTTCATTAGGAGATTTTTGAAACCGATTGATTCAAACTTGGCGTAAACGGGAATACTCCGAAAATCTAACCTCGACAGCTCGTGCTCTACAATTTTGTAAACTGCGTGGTAGGCATCTTTGGTCTCAGAGGTCTCCAGGAGAAATGGAATCAGAACTACAATAACTTCAAACCCGTGTTCTCGCTCTAACTTTTTTAGACGTTCGAAAGCATACCTCAGTCGTCCTATGTACGGGAGCGAGGTGTACATTCCTACATACTGCTGGAAGCCGCCGCTTCCATCGGCAGGCATTAACTGCCCCAAGTTGGTCATCAGACTCCGTAGGGCCTGGTCTCCAGATACGTCTACGATATATGGTTTATTGTTTCCGACAAAGGCTGGTTCAGTATTGATGCGGGTGTTGAGCCGGGCCATCTGAATCCTATCGAGCTTTACTCTAATAAACTGAGCTAACCTCGATCGGTATATGGGGGACGAACGATAGGTTTCTACCTTCTTAATGTATTCGGCGCTGGGGGAGATGTCCCACAGGTCATTGATGCAATAGCCGAGAATGACCAGATTCGGTTTGAATTTAATGCCAATTTGCTCCAAGGTGGCGACTTCCTGCAACGTGTTATAACCGCCGTGACCCAAATTGAGCACTTCGACTCGATTGCCCTTCTGGTTGAGCAGCCCTTCGAGTTGTTTTGGAAAGGTCTTTTCAACCGCCAATGATTTACCGAATGTGATCGAATCCCCGAGGGCGATGATTCTATAGACGTCGGCCTCCTTTTCGACCTTAAATTCACGATCTCGAAAACCATGCGAATTCACCTTTACGTAAGTACCCCATGCGTTTCCCTCTGTATTAGGATTCAATATATATGGTCTCTCGTCAATAGCGGAGGGCTTTATGATCAACTCGCGCCCATCCATGAATTGAGCAAGAGGCTCAAATCCAACAATCCGTAAAGCGAGTTCTAGAATTGAGTACGCGACCAGTATGGAGCTAAATGCAAGCAGAACATTCAATAAATTCCCTTTCTCTTTATTGTAGTGGGTATGGTCTATCCTCATCGAATCGCCTGTCAGGATTGCCCGTGGCTTGGATAATTTTTGGTGAAGCTCGTTCGGCAAGAGTAAGGTAGGCTTATGGAGGGACATTTCGTCGCGATGCGCCAGGTTGATAGAAAGTCAAGTAGAACACTGAATGCTGATTGCTCCAACAATCTTAAGCCCGGGTTCAATTTGACATCTCTTGGCGTGCCTGTAGTACTTCATTGAAAATCTCGGCGAGTCTCCCGGTCAATGCGCGGCGATTATATTGACGAAGATATTCTGCTTTTGGAAATGAAAATTTAGGTAGAGATTGACTCTGCCATCTACTATGAAGTGTTCGAAGAGCTCCCATGATCGCCTCATGGTTGTGCTCAGTACAGGCAATAAAGTATCCCCCGAAATTCTCAATGAGTTCGATGTTATCTCCCTGAGGTGCGACTGCTAAAATGGGTTTTCCACTTCTGAGGTACTCATAAGTCTTTCCGGCCACTGAAGAAAGCTCAGCACTGGTTGCCTCTTGGTAAACCAAAAGCGCATCACAATCTCTCATATTTTCAATTGCAGATTGGTGGTCGATCATGGGTAGTGCTGAGATAATATCCTCAGTATCGGTTTCGCGAATTAAACGTTTAATTTCGCTCGAATCGTCACCAATAATTTTTAAATGCACAGACTTGCCTTCGTCGTTTAAAGACCGTAGCGAACGGAAAAACCATGCAGGGGAGCGATCTCCCACTCCCGCAAAACGGCCACAATACAACAAGTCCAGATAGGGATGTGGCACTCGGTGAACGCTCCCTGTTTGTGAGCTGTCAACGGGTTTGAAGTGGCTCTCGTCAAAGCCGTTTGGTAGTAAAACCGGGCCTCTTGTGCCGGCGGGGACATGGGGTTTATATGCATCTCTCACACTTTTAGTTGTCACCAGAAAACAGTCAGTCGTCGCTAGAATCTTTGCTTCAAAGGAGGGCCACAGCCAATTACAAAGTAAGCCTTTCAGCATAGCTTTCACACGACATCTTGGCCTGTAAGGGTCCAGTGACCAGGGATCCCTAAAGTCGACTACCAAAGGCAGTGACGCTTTTTTAGCAAGTGCCATACCGAGCACACCCAGGGGAAAAGGTGGGCAACTAATGTACAGTAAGTGAAATTCCTTTTCCCGGATCATGTCCTTCAATCTAAACCATGCTTTGATTGCCCAGAACCAAGCGGTTAGCTGGTAAGAGAAGGGGAACTTTGGTGCCGATATGCGGACCACATTTTCGGTTTTGGCGGCATTGGGAGACTCAGATTGTAATCGTGCTATGACTGTAGTGCGCCAGCCGAATTCTGGAAGATAATGCGCAAACTTGCTCGAGCGTACTGCCGCTCCTATTGCAGGACAGGGAAGAAAATCGTACGAGACAATGAGGACGTGCTTATTTAATGGGCGTTGTAGCATCATTCAAACACCCAGACGGGATTCCTGGAAGGTTTGTCGCTTTATTACATTCTCTCGGACTTTGGCATGCCAAAGTTTACCATCCGGTTCAGAACCATACACTTCATCCACCTTTCAAGTGCGCTGAGTATCACCCCGGCGCGCTCTGAACTGGAGACCCAAGATACACTTGAATATCAAAGCTCCATACCAGGCGAGGAGGTGTGTCATGGAGAAACGCAGAAAGTCTAGCCAGGAACTTGGGCGAACGTTTGTGATCCAACTCCCATTTCCAGGATCGTCGGGCATGTGTCACCAAACAGTCTCGCCGCCAGATGACGTAAGCCGTAAAGGCCAGGAGGGAGATGAAGAACACGGTGCGAATGCGTCCGTATCCAAAGCAGGCGAAGTTGGAGGTGGCATTGAGAATGCCGAAACCGGCATAGGCCAGGTAGAAAAAGAACGCCCAACGACGCAATTTGAGAAAGCCATACCCGATGGCGATATGCAGCACGGGTGATTGCACTTTGAATAACAGACCTAAGATTCCGGTAGGTTTGGTGCAAAATACGGACAGGTGGTATTCAGGGTTCGCCAAAATAATGTACAGATCCATGAGGGCTGTCCAGAGAAATAACCCGCCAAGAAATCGGATGTCGTGACCACGTTTCCAGACAAGGCGTAATGTGGCCACCTGGCCTTGTGGAGTTGGAAGATACGCTTGATAGGCCTGAAGGCACCACCACGGCAGGATTATTAACATGCCAAAGAACAAACCCGCTCCCGGCCCCCCGACGGCTCCGAGGGCCCAGGTGACGATCCCGAGCACCCCTCCCACTATCAGCACCCAGGCCATCTGAACGGGATATCCCCGGACCAGGAGCCCAAGTCCTGGAAGGATGGCCGAGAGGACTCCCCCAAGCGGAGATGTGTTCGAATGATCGGATGCAGAGCTGTTCAATTCAGATCCCATGCGAAGGAAAAGGATAGAGATGTAAGAGCCTGAGGGCAAGCCGAGAAAAAGGGATCGCCAGGATGTCATCGAAAGAAAACCGGCCTGCTGGAAACGAGAATTCAACCCCGTATTCGCCGGAACTTCTACGCCATTAACAGGCTTGTGGAGGAAGGCAAGAGCGCCGTGTTGATCTGTCCTGGGCCTCTGACAAGGTCGGGGAGGCCGGTGATGACCCTGACCGGCAGATGAGAATCAATGGAGGCTAGGCTGCTGAGGACGTTGCGATGGTCAAAAAACTCAACCAACCCAGGGAACCCAAAAACACCTGTATTTCCATGCGGATGAATGAATAGAAGGGATAGGCGAAATTTGACTTCAGTGGACCATGCCGCTTGCGATCACGGTGGCGCACTCGCGCGTTACCGAAAATGTGGAACGTTCCTTTTTTTTCTTTTTACCGGAACCGATGCGGAGTTCTATGAGCACCAATCCCTTTTCCCTTCCCTAAGGGGAATGGCAAGTCCTTGGCTGACTAAGAGCTCGGAAAGATCCTGGTCATCAGCAACCAACCGTCCCACGATTTCTCTCCGGTCGATCGACGAGGAAATGAGCTCAATGTGAACGGCCGAGGAAAGAAATCCATGGATGAGTTGCTGAGCCTGTCGGCCCAACAACGTTTCTTGTTCACAGGACGCCTTGATGTGCGGAGCTCGGATACCCGCCAGTCGGATGACTAGGCGTTTTGCTGCAGACGCGTTCGTCTGTTGGAAAGAAAATTCGCACTGGTCACTCTCGGAGCAGCCCTGGTACACCAGTGCAGAAAAGGTGGATGTCCCCGGCAATTGGGAGGTTTCCGGGAATGGGACAATGCGATTGGGATCTACATAAGCGGGTAGTCCCGGGAGCAAGTCCTGCGAAGGCGTAAGAATCGACCATTTATAGCGACCCGGATTAAACTCTCCGTCGATACCGAACACACCGACAATCCCTTGTTTGTAAAAGTATCGCCGCTCAAGGACGACGCCCTCGGTCTGGGCTGCCAATTCTTGGCCCAACAGCGCAACCAGACCAATTACGAGTAGGAGGACATGGCGGATCATAGAAAGAAATCCTATCACTTCTGATGTCTTGGAAAAAGTAGGAGCGTCCCTGGCATTGTTTAGTTAAGCACCTTCGGCAAACCTCATATTCACAGTGTCCAAAAAACGGGGACAGCTCAGCTCTTCTTACGATATCTCGGGGAAACAGCCCTAGGTCGAAATGGCCATGCCAGGTGTGCTTACCGCTGGGTAGAGGGTTGGGAGAGGATTGAGGTCTTGTTGGACGTCTGTCCCGGCGTGGTAGGGTTTCTATGGCCACTGGGGTGGTACCCGCGGCCGTGCCTTCTAACAGAATATCCGCCACCAACGCCACAGGGATGGAATAGGTGCGTTGCGGCTTCTACTGCACGATCGTCATCTCCCTGGTCAGATTACCACTCGGATGGGTGCCCATAATGGCAGATTTCATCTTTCCGAGTCGATCGGATAGGGACTTTTTTGACCAATCCCTTCCGGTAATGATGAAGGCATTTTTGTGGCGGTTTATAGGGAATCGGCGCGAATTATTCAACAGCTCCTGAATGGAAGACGACTTTCAATGCGGAAGTTTCTTTGAAAGAAATAGGCAAGGTTTTTTCAAAGAGATCCGAGCTTTGCAAGAACTCTTTGAGACTGGAAAAGTCTGAAGAGAGAGAAGGCCAGAGTTGCAATGACGGAAAATAGTTGCCTCCCACCGGTACACGGTGTCTGAGCGGCGACTTGACGACGGTCTGTGGTTTGTAAGCTATTGATGTTTGGTGGGCCATGTAGGGGGCGAACCTCCGGCCCGCTGATTAAAAGGCAGCTGCTACCAACTGAGCTAACGGCCCCACCGAGACGGAGAATGTTGAAAAAATCCACCGGCTGCGATCTCTTTACCGCACCTCCTCCAGATAGAAATCTGATTCCCCGTTCGTCGAATTGATTTTTCCCTCTGCTGCGAAGAGGAAGCTCCCACGCTCTACTTCCTTAACAAAGTTCCCCGCAAAGGATAACTCCACCAGCCGTGTAGAACCGCCCCCACCATCAGCGGAGATCGACTGAAGGGTTCCTTTGGCCTTAAATGTGATCATTTGCGGGGGATTACGTGTCCCAACAGGTTCGGTAAGCGACACGGTTCCGGTGATCGGCAAGGTTCCTTCCCACCCGATTCCGACCTCGGGAATTTCTGCTCCACCCAAATTCGTCACTCGGCTAATTTGGCCTTCGACAATCGGAACTTCGACCGTGCCTGGCCTGGGTTCATCCCTGTCGCTAAAGTCGATGACCAAATCGATCTGTCCCAGTTGAGTCAATCCCGCAGTTGTTGAATCCTGGAGCGAATACATGCCGGTCATCTTCACGCGACCGCGACCTATGTGAAATTCCCCATACCCGGGGTTAAATTGATAGCTGGAGATCCGCTGGTAGTTGTTCCGATAGGAAGGGAGGTCATCGGAAGAAAAAAATCCGGTGTTCGTAGGACCAAAATCAAGGCGTTCAATAAGCGAGCAAGACGTCAAAAATGTAAAGAGGATTGTCAGCAGGATGACTTTGTGGTTCTGAATTTTCAAAACTACCTCCTTTACCTCATTAATGAATAATTATTTTGGAAGGAGAAAAAAAGGATAAATGATTGACCACACTCTTTCAACCAAAAAAATGGATTGGTTTCCTGCTATAGAAGCGTGTCCCAGAAGGACACTTACTAATTCTGACCTGATGTTTTCTATGAATGGAGTTTATGCTGGTGAGCAGGCATGCCTTGTATGGCAGCGATGAATGCTGAAATGGTCAAATTGGATGAAGGAGGGTGCAGCGATGAATTTCTTCCCTGAAGAGGTGAAGGGACTTCGAAGGTATCGAGAGAAATCTTGGGGCGGCTTTTTGAGAACAGTTCCTCCTTTTCTTGACCTTTGGTAGGAAATTTCTTGATGACCTCACACCATCGGATGTGAAAGCTTTGGATCACAGCGGAAACTTCCGAAGTCGAACGTGATTGAATGCTAATACCTGAGAAATGGGAACTTAAGAGACTAGATGAATGAAAGGTTATGTCCGGAAGAATGTGGAGAAATTTGGGAGGAGCGCTCTTTGATGTTCAGCGCTCTCCCAAAAGTAATTTAGTTTCGTATTGGATTGGTGTAGGTCTAGATGTTGGGATAAATATGGTGGGCCGTGTAGGGGTCGAACCTACGGCCCGCTGATTAAGAGTCAGCTGCTCTACCAACTGAGCTAACGGCCCCACCGAGATGCAGGATAGTTTATGAAAATATTTACGGTTTTTCCAGAACCACTGCTGGATAACGGAAAATTCTACCTCCCCTAGCCCCTCCTTACAAAAAAGGGGGATTTTTGAAATTTTTCATTTGCCCAACTTACATAAGGAGAGAGGATTTCGAATCTACCTCTTTCTAGGCCCTTTTTTTAAGAAAGGGGAACGTTGAATTACTCATGTGCATGGTGCGCCTGACAGGATTTGAACCTGTGGCCCCTTGCTCCGGAGGCAAGTGCTCTATCCACTGAGCTACAGGCGCAAGATTGTGTTCATGTGCAATTACATCCGGCCTCTAGTTCTTGTGGCCTCTCCGCCATGCGAGAGGAAAAACAGAGGGCAACCGCCCCGGAAAAGTTCTGAAGCTAGCATGGATGTTTAGGTGATGTCTACCTCCCGGATGCCCTGAATTCAGTCGCAAGAGGGAGCCGGTTCCATGGTGGTTTGATACTGCTCAAACACCGCGGTGGATGCTTGGACCAGTTCGGGTGGTTCTCCTAGGACGGTGGTTAATAAGAGTTCGACATCTTGCGGAGTGAGGCCATTGGAAGGGGCAATGAAGCGTTTACGGGCGATCTGGCGTTCCTCCGGATCATCGGGTTCGTAGTAGCCCAATAATTCACCGGAATGCACCGCATCCCTTAACCGTTGGGTCCATTGCTCGATGAGTGCCGGTGTCCAGCTTTTTGTGGTTAGGTGATCCTGAAAGAGTTCCAATTTGGTCCATAGCACCCAGCCGACAAAGACCGCCCAGGTTTCATTCATGACTTCCCACGTATCTTGATCCGAGAGAAATCGCAATTCGGTGGCCCCTTTGAGCTGGCGAATAGGATTGATCCGGACAAAGCGGTAATGACAGGCCATCTGGTTGTTGGCGGCCTCCAAGACCTTCTGGTCTTCCGCGGTCAAAGCTTGTCCATGGTCGGTGGCGTAGAGGTAGTCCAGATAGGCATGCAGGAGTTCATGATAGAGCAGGGCGACATCATGGTGGGTCATCCGGGCCAGATCGGCCAACGCGCCGCCGGCTTCATTGAAGGACAGCCGCAGGTTGAGAATCATGGTGTGATCGTGTGGATGGTATTCTGCGGCGTACGTGCGGAGGTCTTCAAAGTGTACGGTGACAAATTTGGGATCAATATGTTTGAGGAACCCCGTTGGCAGCCCCTGGGTGTCGGCTTGCTGCAGGAGGGCAGGCCATGGATGACGGGGGTTGGGACGACTTGAGGTGGTGTCCTCAGCGGACCAGGCTTGGATTGGCATGTTCACACTTATCAGGCTGACCAGAATGGCCTGGCCCAAAATCCGACCGAAATATGACACTGTCTTACCTCCAGGAATAGGTTTGATCTTCTTCAACTAAACTCCAGGTGTCGAAATAGGATGGCGGGATGTGATCCAGATACCGTGAGGGTTTCGTGAGGACCGACCCGGTCATTTTATCGTACACATTGATGGGGTAGGTGAGGAAGAGGTGATGTTTGGCTCTGGTGACCGCGACGTAGAGGAGGCGGCGCTCTTCTTCCAGTTCTTCTGGGCCCATAAAGGAGTAGGCGGAGGGAAACCGTCCGTCCACCAGCCAGATGACAAAGACGCATTGCCATTCTAATCCTTTGGCCGAGTGAATGGTGGAAAGAATCAGCCGCTCGTCGTCCCGATCGGGGGCTTCGACGTCCGCCACACTTTCATTGGGAGGCTCAAGCGTGAGATCGGCCAGGAAGTCGTTGAGACTTTCGTAACGTTCCGCCATGACGGATAAATGTTCCAGGTCTCGAATCCGTTTGGGGTAATCGTCATACTGATCTTTAAGGAGAGGGACATAGTATTCCATCATTTCCCCGAGCAGCACGGCAGGGGTGAGGGGATTTTCCGTTAATTGGTCCAGTGTGGCGGCCAGGTGACGCAATCCGGAGGCGGAGCGGCCGGTGCTGTGTTTCAAGATCTCATACTGGCCATGGGCCTGGAGAATGGACGCGATCAGATCTTTGGCTTTTTTGGGGCCGACCCCTTCGAGGAGCAAGAGGAGTCGGTTCCAGCTGACGGTGTCCAAAGGATTGTGAATGATCCGCAAGTGGGCCATGAGGTCTTTGACATGAGCGGTTTCGATGAATTTGAACCCGCCTCGTTTAATAAAGGGGAGGTTTCGCCGGGTGAGTTCCAATTCGAGATCAAAGGCATGAAAGCTGGACCGGAACAGCACGGCAATTTCATGTAAGGGGATGCCTTCTTCCCGTAACTCCAGAATTTTTTGAGCGATGAATCGCGATTGGGCGTTCTCTCCCATCGCCTCCACGACGGTGGGTAATGGTCCCTCTCCTTTTCGAGTGAAGAGCGTTTTGCTGTATTTTTCGGGCGCCGCTTCGATGAGCTTGTTCGCCAGTTGGAGAATCGGTTGCGTGCTCCGGTAGTTTTCCTCCAATTTGTAAATGGTCGCACCCGGGAAGAGGTCGGGAAATTCCATGATATTGCGGAAGGTGGCACCACGAAAGGCATAAATGGATTGGGAATCGTCGCCCACCACCATGACATTGTCATGGGTGGCCGCCAGATTGCGGACCAATGAGGCTTGGAGGCGATTGGTGTCTTGATATTCATCCACCAGAATATAGCGAAAGATCTGACTAATGGTTTCCCTGGCCTGTTGGTCGATGACCAGGAGTTCAAGGAGTTTGACTAAGAGGTCGTCGTAATCGACCAGTTGCCGTTGGCGCTTGGCTGCGTCATAGGCGGCCTGGAGTTTCTGTAGTTCTCCTAGATACTCCCCGAAATGGCTGTATTCGTTGATGACAATGTCTTCCAGGCTTTCCAGTGTGTTGGCTGTTTTCCCGAATATTTCGGCCAGGGTATGTTTGCGGGGGAACCGTTTGCCGATGTCATTAAGCCCCAATTGACCACGGAGGAGACTCAAAAGATCTTCGGAATCTCCCCGATCGAGTATCGTAAACCCTGGTTCCAGGCCGACGGGGCGGCCATAACGCCGCAGGAGGATATTGGCCATCGAGTGAAAGGTCCCACCGCCGACCTGCTGGGCGCGAAGTCCGATGAGGAGTCCGACCCGGCTGAGCATTTCCTGTGAGGCTTTTCGGGTAAAGGTCAGGAGTAAAATGGAGCTGGGGACAATGCCCAGGTCGATGAGCCTGGCGACCCGGTACACGAGCGTGCGTGTTTTCCCGCTGCCGGCCCCGGCGATGACAAGGGCTGGGCCTTGCACGGCCTCCACGGCGGCGAGTTGTTGGGGATTCAATTCTTCCGCGTAATTTCGCGATAATTTTGGCGGAGTGGACTCCTCCAGGGGACGTTTCAGGACATAAACTTTAGATGATGGTGACGTGGAATCCATGAATCCATGGGCAGGATTTAACGGGAGATATGAACCCGAGTTTCGTCTTTCGAAGACCTTTGGCCGTGTATAGCATACGTGGTGGTGGGTTGCAACGCGGGCGATATTAGGTCTGTTGAATTTTGGAATATGTTCCCCTTTTCCTGAGCAGATGAGTGGCCAAAAGCAAATGAAAACGATGGGGGAGTGTTCAAAAAGGCTCGTCCAGTCCTGTCCTGAGGCTTCTCGAAGGGAAGGGCGCAGCTACTTGAACGGGCGGAGCGTACAAGAAGTACGTGAGCAACGGCCAAGTGGCGAGAACGCCACTGGCGGCTTTTTTCAACACTTCCATATTAGGCTTGGACAGGTCGCGGGCCCTCGGTTATACTTTACCCAATTACGGAGTTGAAAATGGCCAAACAATCTGCAGAAAATTACGAGAGTGTGCTGAAGGATCTTGCTCATACCATGATGAGTGTGGCTCGGGAATCGGTCGGCTTGATCAAACGGTCTGATCAAAAGCTAGCCATGAAGCTGCAGCGGAAGCAGGAATGGGAAATTTATTTGGAATTTCTGCGAATGCTGTTTAATCTGGTGGATCGCCTGTCTGGATTTTATATCCCGATTCAGGGCCAAAAGGACTTTATGAATAGTTTGGAAGATTCTGTGGCCCACCAATTAAAAACGGTCCTGGCTCCCTCATTGAGTTCAAGTGAAGTCGATGACATGGAAGTGACGCTGTCCGTTGGCCAGGTGGTGGCGGATAGTCGAAAAACCTATGAAAAGTTCAAGTTTGTGGTCACAGATCAAACCAAAGAGCGGGATCAATATTTCCAGTTTTTTTCGGAACGCATTGCCTCTAAAGCCGGAGCCCCGGGCAAGCAGGAAATTACCGCTGCGGCATTTTTGTGTGGAAGCGCGGTTGTCCCGGCTCTCAAAAGCCTCTTTGAAGATGCGACTAGACCCCAAGTCCAACCGGCGACGTCTGCGACTCACTCCGTGGCGGAAGGGGCCGGTTCGTCTGGGGCTGCTGAAAAAGGAAGCCCTTCGACACAATCCGGTGCCCAGGAGGCAGCGGGGAAAAACCTGATCAAGTTGATCAGCGTGGTGTCTCGCGCACAGGGAGAGGAGGTCGAATCCTGGTGGGGGCTTCATCCACAGTTTCGGCGCGACCTTCCACCTGATGAAGCCAAAGAATTGGCCAAGCACATGAACCGGGCCACCCGGATCGTGGGCGAGCGGTTTGCGGTTGTGGCTTCATTGGCGCAAGCGGGGACGAATCCAAATCAACCAGTTGGGAATGCCTAACCCTCTCTAACTGACTCTTCTGCGTGTTCTCTTTGACCACTTCAACATGTGTCCATGGTTGGTGAAGGTCCTTCACTATTCGCCATTGGATGATGCCATCTTTTTGTGAGTATATCCTATGAATCAAACTCGTACGTTGACGGAAGAATTTCGTAATCTTTCTGAGTTAGCTCAAAATGTGTGGTGGAGTTGGTCTCCTGAAGGCCGGGCCGTCTTTTCGTATATTGATCCCACGCTCTGGCGACTGACGTATCACGATCCCATTAAGCAATTGCAGAAGATTGCCTCTGATCGGTTGGAGGCTCTCGGAAAAGATGTGGTGTTTCTTTCCCTGTATCGCGAGGCGATGAAGGCGTTCCATGTTTATATGGAGGCCAAGGACCACTGGTTTGGGCGAACGTATCCACAGTGGCAGGGGCGCACAATTGCCTATTTTTCCGCAGAATTTGGTTTGCATCGTTCCGTTCCCCTGTATAGCGGGGGATTGGGAATTCTGGCTGGGGATCATCTCAAAGAAGCCAGCGATCTGGGAGTGCCCCTGGTGGCTGTCGGATTTATGTATAGCCAGGCGTATTTTCGGCAGGTGGTGGATACTAACGGTTGGCAGGAAGCCGTGTATGATTCCGTCGACCCGATGATGATGCCGATTGAGTTGGCACGGACACCGGCCGGGGATTTGGCAAAGGTTCAAGTGCAATTGGGTTCCCGAATGGTCGCCTGTGTGATCTGGCAGATCCAAGTGGGCCGGGTTTCGCTGTATCTTTTGGATACCGATACACCGGAAAATTCACCAGAAGATCGTCATCTGACTGCCCGGCTCTATGGAGGAGATCATCGCACGCGGCTTTGCCAGGAGTTGTTGTTGGGCATTGGCGGTGTACGGGCCCTTCGTGCAGTGGGGTGTAATCCCGATGTGTGGCATGCCAACGAAGGACATCCGGCCTTTTTTCTGGTCGAACGGATGCGGGAACACCTTCTACAAGGGCTGTCCCTGCCGGAGGCGTCCGCTCAGGTTCGCCAGAGCACGGTATTTACCACCCATACGCCTGTCCCGGCCGGGCATGATGTCTTTTCGGGAGATCTTATTCGTGAGCATTGTCACTGGTGGTGGGAAGAGTTAGGACTCACGCAGGAAGATTTTATGGCGTTGGGTCGTCATCCGGAATTATCACCGGATCAATTCCATATGACGACATTGCCTATTCGTCTGGCATCGTTCATTAATGGCGTGAGCAAGGAACATGAACAGGTCTCAAAAAGGATGTTTCACATTCTGTGGCCGAAACGGCCGCTGCATGAGGTGCCTATTCATAGCGTTACCAATGGGGTGCATGTCCCCACGTGGATTGCTCAGGAGATGGATGTGTTGTATCAAACATATCTAGGATCTGACTGGCGGGAACGATGTGACGACCCCACCATGTGGCAGAGGATGATGGAGGTGCCGGATGAGGAAATATGGGAGGTCCGGAAATTTCTGAAACGAAAGCTGCTGAGCTTTATCCGTCAGCGTGCCCGGATAGGCTGGATGGATGGGACGATGGAGCCTATCCAGGTGTTGGCAAGCGGGGCGTTTCTTGAGCCGCATGCGTTGACCCTAGGATTTGCGCGACGATTTGCTACCTACAAACGGGCCACGTTGTTGTTTTCAGATCTGGAGCGGCTGAAACAGATTCTGTTGAATCCATGGCGGCCTGTTCAAATTATCTTTGCCGGGAAATCTCATCCCGCCGACCAGGCAGGGCGCGAACTCATTCATCGTATTTATCAATTTGCCAAAGCACATCATCTGGGCGGCCATATTGCCTTTGTCGAAGATTACGATATGCATGTGGCCAAATTTTTGGTGCAAGGGGTCGATGTGTGGCTCAATAATCCTCGCCCCCCATTAGAGGCGAGCGGGACAAGCGGCCAGAAAGCCGCCTTAAATGGCGTGCCTAATTTGAGCGTGTTGGATGGGTGGTGGAAAGAAGGCTATGATGGAAGCAATGGCTGGGCAGTGCCTCTCCCTGAAGAGCCACTTGGTGATTGGGCCCAGGATGACCTGGATATGGTTGGCCTCTACACCAAGCTTGAAAACGAGGTGATTCCGTTGTATTACGACCGTGGTGTTGATGGCGTTCCACATGGGTGGTGCACTGTCGTCAAAAATTCCATTCGGACTTCAGCTCCACGGTTTAGTGCCCGTCGCATGCTCAAAGAATACGTGAAGCGTGCCTATACGCCGTTGTTTTCGGAGGCAGGGAAGGCACGAGACGAAAAGTTGGCTTGAATCTCTCAGCGTGTTCTATAAACTTTCGGCTCATGTGCGGTAGCCTGACTCTTTTCCCAGAAGGTCATGGAGTATCCCGTGTCAGAGTTGTACCTTCTGCAATGCAGTGATACCATCGGCTTACGTATGGTGCATCATTCCCTGTCTCATCGGTTTCTCCTCGATCGATATGAGTTTCCCTTCCAGTCTTATTCATGGAGTGAACTAGAGCCGATGTCTATCAGGGTAGAGCGGGAGGCATTCTGAGCCGGCGAGGTCCACTATGAAAGTTTTACGAATATTGATCCTGCTAGGTATTGTATTTGGATTGGGTTATTACACAGGGCAAAAACCGGACGAGGTGAAGCAACGATTGCGAGACTTGTCGGGACAAGTCCTGGAGAACACGATTGGATTTGATCAGAAGACCAACTTGCAGAGACAAATGCTGGCAGCAAAAGATGGCTTTTTGGAAGGGAGAGCGTATCTGTTAGATCATCATTTCAAGGAAGCGTCAGAGGAGTTTGAGCGTGCACTTCACCATTTAGACCAAGCGGTTGAGTTGGACCCTCAAGGACCCATGGCGCAAAAAATAAAAATCGTTAAACAGAAAATTCGAGAGGCCCAGCAAAGCCTGGCTCAAGGCCATAGCCTTCCTCCTCACATGTTGGACGATCTTCGTCAAGAATTGCAATCCGTTATGCCTTGATTGAGGCGTTTAAATAGCCCGCCGCCCGTTGCGTTCTTTGTTGTTTTCAGCCCCATCTTATTATTCCGGATTCGTCCATTTCTGACCATCCTTTCGTCGGTTTCTTATGTGGATGTAAGAGTGCTGGCGGGAAGATGTGATGGGACTCAACCCATAAAAAGAGCCCTCAATTGTCCAGACAATTGAGGGCTCAGGTTTGTTCGCAACCCTAAGGGCTTAAAAAGGATTAAGCCGTGACAGCCTGCTTTTTCCATGCTGCCAACATGCGTTCGATGCGTAAGCGCACAACCAGATCAGGATCTTTCATCAAGGGTTTGATCGCCTCACGGCCACGAGGATCTCCGATTTTTTCCAGCGCGGCAGCTGACGAGAGTCGGATGAACCAGTCAGGGTCTTGCAAGCGTTCGATCAATAAATCCACGCAACTGGCATCCTTAATCTCTCCGAGAGCCAGAATGGCCTGTTTTCTAATCACTTCATCTTGATTCTTTAGGCATTCGAGTAACCGCCCAACAGCGGGTTGTCCAAGTTCTGCAAGCGCCCAGGTCGCATCGTCCTTAAATTCATCATTGTGAAGCATCGAAATTAACGGATCAAGGACTCGTTCATCGTTGATCTTCCCCAACGCTTTGATCACTGATTTCCGAGCATCGTAGTCTCGTATATAGCGAAGGAGCAGATCCACGGCCGGTGACCCAATCATGGCAATGGCTTCAACGGCGGCATCCCGAACCTGCCAATCCCCGTCTCGAAGGCAGCGAACGAGGGGCTCGACACAGCGTTCATCGCCCATTTCGCCCAGGGTAATCACTGCTTCCCGTCGGACGACCCATTCTGAATCATTCAAGAGATCGATCTGAATATCTATTTCATCTTTGACCTGCTCTTCGACCAACTCTTCTTCTTGTTCTGCGCCTTCTTCGGTTTCAGCAGAGGCGACGGTGTCGGTTGTTTCTTCATCTGCTTCTGCCGTGATGGCTTCTGAGACTTCATCTACTAGTTCGTCTTGAGGCAGGGTTGTCTTGCCTTCCAGCGATACAAACTCCTCCGTTTGATCGGAAAATGCATCATCGATATTGTTTTGGTCGTCTCGCATCACTTAATTCCTCCACATTCTCTTCAGGGTCGATCTGCAGAATCCTAGGCCTCTGCCCCGACTTTCTTTGATTTTCGGTGTTCCTCGCGCCGTTTGGCGGTTCGGACCTTCCGTTGCACCCGTCGTAATCGTTTCCGTAATGACCGAATGGCTGAATCTCCCTCAGGATTGTCGCTGCTGGCTAGGGATTTCGTGACCTTGGCTTTTAGAGAGGTTGCGTCCTCCTGAAGTGATCGTCGTTTAGCCATATGATTATGCTCTCCTTGCACTAAAAATTTGAATGACGAATAGTGGTATAGGTTACTTCTACCTCGTTGAGTCTAGTCAAGGGATTTGAATGGTGTCAACGGGGTACCGTCATTATTGGCAGGGGTTAGGTTCTTCTCAAAAAAAAACCCCCACTGGGTCAAGCCCAGCGGGGGTTTTCATGAAGATAACTACTCTACTTTTTGCAGAAACTTCTTTCGTACGCAATAACCTTCCAGGCCTCTTCTTCACTAATAGTGGCTGGGACTAAAGGAACCATGCCGGTGCCCGGGCTACCATTCTTGATGACCCACATGAGTTCGCCATCTTTCCGTTTCTTGTGAAATTTGCAATTGGTGAAATCGCGTGGACCCGGATTTAAGACGGCTCCTGCCGGACCTTGGCCATTGCCTTCTTTGCCATGGCAGTTAATGCAGGTCCCTTTTCCCTCATACAAAGCTTTCCCTTCCGCCACGATTTCCGGAGAAGCATCTTCAGCCTTGGAGTATAAGTCTGTTTTATCTTTTTTAGCTGCACTCCGTTTATCAGCTGGAACACGGGATGGTAAGGGGTCTTTCTCTGGTCCGGCAATGGCCAAACCCGTGGTCAAAAACATGGCGGCGGTTAAGGTTCCAAGCACTTTCATCGAAAACGTCATGTAAGCCTCCTAGGTTAAACAGAGTTGATGAGACCGTAAAAAACATGAGGGTGCATTATCGCTTCCCCTTTTTTCCTCTTCGGAGTGGTGTCGTTTGAGTGTACCTAACTTATTCATAATCATAACATATTTTTAAGGTAGGTTGCCTTTAAGCCACCCAAACTCCGACATCATATCAATCACTTTTTTAGACTGTCAAGAAGTGAATATGAGTTGCTGTGGACATAGATTGACGAGGCACTTCACTCGAACATTTGAGACAGGTGCAATAGCAAGGAATGAGGTTTCTTAAGCTTTATCCGGTAAATAAGCCGATGCGAATGTAGGAAAATTTTAGAAGGCGAGAGGGAGGAATATTATGTGGAGCCTTGGCATTCGTTTACGAGGTCAGGGCTTCAAGCGAATGTCTCTGACCACCTGACCTGGCTTTCCAAATGGACCTTGTGGTTCTCCATTAAGGCGGATGACCACCCCGGCAGCGTTCCCAAGCGTGAGCAAGTATTGGGTGTTCGCCTTCCAGATGCTTTTTTGCCCCGGTTGTAATAGGGCTTCATGCGGAGCCTGATCGTCAGACTGCACCACCACCCAAGTCAGTTGAGTGGCTTCGATTTCCAGGACCAGCGTTCCATCGGTCCCTGTGGTCTTCTCAGGAACGGGAGAAACTGGCAAGGTCGGGGATATCGGTCGAGGCTCTGGTGGTGGTGGTGAAGGTGTGATGCCGGATGGGGGAGGAGAAGTGTGCTGTAGCACCTCGGTGTGGACAGGGGTTTCTGATGAAACACTGGCGGGTAATTCTTCAATGGGGGGTGCGGCCTCATGTATGACTTCCTTCTGGATTTCATTGATGGGTAAAGAGGTTTGGGATTCAGATGCGGGTGGAAGGGGTTCCTGCTGTTCGGGTAGCAGATAAAAGAGAATTCCACCGAGGGCGAGAAACAGGATGACCACAAAATTCCAATTGAATCGTTTACGATGGGCTGCTTGTAAGGTGACTTGAATGTGTTGTTCCTCTTCTTGGGTGCGATCATAGAAATTGCTAGAGGAGGTTAGGAAAAGCTGAATGGCATTTTCTTCATCCAGTCCCAACGCACGTGCATATGAGCGAACGAATCCTTTGACGAACACTTTGGCCGGTAGGCTTGCGAAATCCTCTTCCTCAAGCGCATGAAGGTGGTGCTGTTGAATGCGGGTTCTGGAAGCGATCTGCTCCAAAGATAAACGTTGTCGTTCCCGGGTCTGTCGGAATAATCCCCCAAGAGTTTCCATGGCGTTATCCTGAATGGGAAAGGCCTTTCCGGTATTCATGCATTTGACTTGTCATGGGAAGGCACACGTCATGTAAAAGGTGTGCCTTCCGAAATCCTGAGTCCTATGACAAATCTTCAAAATGAGTCAGATGTTTAAACGATGTAAATCGTTTGTCAATTTCTTCGCGGGTTAAATGCCTGAGTCGATCCAGGCTGAATTCCTCCACATTGAAGGACGCCATGACACTTCCAAAAATGATGGCCTGTCGAAGCCCAGCTTGGGAATAATTTTCGGTAGCAGAAAGGTACCCCATAAAGCCGCCGGCAAAAGTGTCGCCTGCGCCGGTTGGATCTTTTACCGCTTCCAGCGGATAGGCTGGAGCCCCGAAAATTTCCTGCTGATGAAACATTAAGACGCCATATTCTCCGCGTTTAATTATCAGGGTTTTGGGGCCGCGCGATAAGATTCGTTTCGCCACTTGTACGAGATTTGCGTCATTGCCCAATGCACGGGCCTCTCCGTCATTTATGACGAGGATATCGATATGTTCAAGGACTTTCCATAACGCTTCCCTTTTCCCCTCAATCCAAAAGTTCATGGTATCGCAGGCCACGATAGAGGGCCGCTTCACTTGATTCAGGACATCCAGTTGTAATTCTGGATCGATGTTGCCCAGAAACAATGCGGATGGCGTGAGGTAGCTGTCGGGAATTTTCGGGCGAAACGTTTCCAGAACATTGAGATGGGTTTCCAGGGTTTGAGCTTCGTTGAGTTGATAGGAATATTCTCCTCGCCAGCGAAAAGTTTTTCCGGGTCGTTGTTCTAATCCGTCCAGATTGATACCCCGACTGTGCAGAAAATCGAGATGTTCTTTTGGAAAGTCTTCACCAACGACCGCAATGAGATTCACATCTGTAAAAAAAGAGGCCGAAGTGGAAAAGTACGTGGCGGAACCTCCCAGCACATTCGAGGCTTCGCCAAACGGCGTTCGTACAGAATCAAAAGCAACGGATCCAACTACTAATAAATTTCCCATAATGATTAGGCCCTTTTTTTGGAGTGTAGGGTGGTCGATAATAAATGACGCCGTAACAGAAGCTGATACCGCTTTCGCAAGGCCGGACTGATTCGATTGAGCGGGGTGATGACGGCGTGTTCCAATGCGGTCTGACAGGAGCAAGGCCCAAGGTCTTTTGCAAGTTCTAGCGCATGCCGCAGAACGATTTTAGCGGTTTCGACATTTTGATGCATGATAGATAGAATGGCTCCAACGGAAACCGCATCTTCCGTCTCGTGCCAGCAATCATAATCCGTGACCAGCGCAAGTGTGGCATAGCAAATTTCGGCTTCACGAGCCAATTTGGCTTCAGGAATATTTGTCATCCCGATGACATCAACGCCCCATTGCCGGTAGAGAAACGATTCTGCTCGACTGGAGAATTGTGGGCCTTCTATGCAGAGGTATGTTCCCGGACGGTGTACCGTAACGGAGACCCCAAGGCTAGCCTTTTCTAACACACTCGATAAGGTCCCACACAGAGGATCTGCAAAAGCCACATGTGCGACAATCCCCTGGTCGAAGAACGTATTGGCACGTTGAGTGGTTCGGTCAATGAATTGATCAGGCAGGACAAAATCCCCCGGTCGAATGGATTCCTTCATGCTTCCCACCGCACTGATGGAAAATATCCGCGTTACACCCAGGGCTTTGAGGGCATGAATATTTGCGCGATAATTTATGGCGGTAGGTAGCGTGCGGTGCCCTCGACCGTGACGAGCCAAAAAGGCGACTCGCATGCCATGCAAGGTTCCCAAAATAATGGCGTCAGAAGGCTTCCCAAACGGGGTGGCCATCCTGACTTCTTTGAGATTGGTAAACCCGTCCATTTCATATAATCCACTGCCTCCGATAATCCCGATTTGGGCCTGTTGGGTACGTAAAGAGGGCCGTTTAGTCTTCGCTTCCTCGTTCTCCGTCATGTGAAAGGGTCTCTCTGATTAAAGGGGAAGGACATGTGGTTTTGGTGACATGCTGATTTAACCCCAACTAATGGGGAGTCTTTCATGTCTCAACGGAACGAAATTTCCCGCATTGTATCATGAATGGTCCCGTATGGTTAACCCGACGATTGAGTGGATTTTAAATGGGACGTTGCTTCCGCAGGAAGGGGTAAATTTTCGAAGGTAGAGAGAAACTGATTGATATGGTCCACGATTTTGGCGGCCGCTCGATCAGGGATGTCTGACTCTTCCAATGTCATCCACTGGATCTCAGATTCTTTCTGAAACCAGGTCATTTGTCGTTTGGCGAAGTGACGGGTATCGCGTTTTAATAATCGCACAGCCTCTTCATAAGAATAGTCCCCTGCTAAAAATCCTGAAAATTGTCGATAGCCCAGCCCTTTCATGGAACCGAGTTCTCGAGGAAAGCCTTGACTCATGAGGGATTGCGTTTCTTCCACAAGCCCTTTTTGAATTTCCCAATCGACGCGGGTTTCTATTCGCTGATAGAGGGTCTGGCGTTTCATGGTGAGCCCAATTAATAAATAGGGATAGGGCGCTTCGTCAAATCGGTGTCGTTGCTGGATGACCGATAGCGGCGTGCCAAGAATGCGATACACTTCAAGTGCGCGCTGGACCTTGGGCTGGTCATTGGGATGTAGCCGTTGTGCGAGTTCGGGATCCACTTGCTGAAGCTTTTCATAAAGAAAAGCGGGTCCTTGCATTTTGGCTTCTTGGGCTAATTCACTCCGAATCAGCCAATTAGCCGGTGGACCAGGGCAAAGACCTCGTAAGAGGGCTCGGATATAAAGCCCGGTGCCTCCGATGACAAGAGGCAGGAGACCCAGGCGATGCAGGCGGGCAATGTCTTGGATGGCGTGACGCCTGAAGTCACCGGCATTAAAGGATTGGTCTGGATCGACGAGATCGATTAAGCGATGCGGAATATTCCGTTGCTCGGCTATTGAGGGTTTGTCGGTGCCGATGTCCATGCCACGATAAACCTGTCGGGAGTCTGCCGTTAAAATTTCCGTGTTGAGAATTTTAGCGACTTCAATCCCGATACGGCTTTTTCCGATTGCGGTGGGTCCCGCAATGGCGACGACGGGTTTCCATGCTGAGATGATGTCGGCTTGTTTCATGAACCATCAACGAATAAAAATTATTTTAATGGACGGGCAAATATGGTGTGCAATTCTTCCAGGGAATGTCGAACGGCCACTCGCCTTCCATGAGGACAGGTCATGGGAAAATTTTCCTGTGCCCAGTCCTGTAAAAGGATGGTGATTTCCGGCTGCGTCATAGGTCGTCCGGCTTGAACGGCACTTTGACAGGCCATGGTAGCCAGAATGGGTTTAATCGTGTTGTCCAGCGAATCTGTTGATTGCCATTCTGAGAGTTCATCCAATAATTCCAGGACCAAGGGTCCAACGGATATATTTCCTAATATGGCTGGAATAGCTCGCACAACATACGATGTGGTGCCAAATCGCTCCACCTCCAATCCCGCTTGACTTAGGAGGGGCAGCCATTCTTCCAATAATTCCCCCTGGTGTGGCAGAAGTTCAACCGGCTCCGGAATGAGTAAGGGTTGTTGAAGAATTTCTTTTTTCTTCCATGACCGAAGCAGTCTCTCAAAACGAACCCGTTCATGGGCCGTGTGTTGATCGACAATGAATAGGTCTTGATCGATTTGTCCGAGAAGATACGTATGATGAATCTGCCCAAGGGGATATACATCGTATGGCTGCTCCCTACCCGTATAGATAGCAGGCGGTTCCTGGACAAATAGAGAAAGCGTGGGATGCCGATTGGTGCCGCCTCTAGGGAATACAGATGCATCCTGGAAAGGAGCCGGGGCGACGGTGAGTGACCCTGATGGTGGCCTGACAGAATGCGGAACTGGCCCAGTCTTTTCCTTCTGTTCATCGGAGGGGATATCGGATGAGGGTTGCGTGAAAAAGAGAGCTTTGATGCCACGAAGAACGCTTGTATGAATGAATTCTGGATGGGAGAAGCGAATCTCCCGTTTGGTCGGGTGGACATTGATATCGATTGACTGGGGATCAAGATGGATAAATACCGTAAATTGTGGATGTTTCCCTTTTGGTAAAAAGGATCCGTAGGCTTCAAGCACCGCATGGGATATGGTCGAATTCTTTATAGGGCGTCCATTGACAAAAATTTCCTGTGGCGCACGAGACGCTCGTGCATGGTGAGGACTGACCGTATACCCCGTAAGTTGAAATGAACCAGCGTTATAGGTGACGGGGAGAAAGCGCTCAAGGAAGTCTGGTCCGTAGATCTGTAATAATCGATCTTGCAGCGAGGGCACGGCGGGGTACTCCAGCACCTTATGGTTCTGGTGGCGTAATCGGAAGTGGATCTCTGGATGCACGGCTGCCGCCTGTTGGACGACATAACAGATTTTAGAAAATTCAGTGGGAACGGTCTTGAGAAATTTCAGCCGTCCTGGAGTATTAAAAAAGAGATCACGCACCTCCACTTGAGTGCCTTGAGGTCCGGTATAGTCTTGAACCTCCCATGTCACGCCACCCGTGGACTGTGTTTGGGTGCCAAGCGTGCTATCGCGTGGAACGGTCCTCAAGCAAAAACGAGAAATGGAGGCAATGCTGGGAAGAGCTTCCCCTCGGAATCCCATCGTCAGGAGTGTCAAAAGATCGTCTTCGCATCGAAGTTTGCTGGTTGCAAAACGTTGACAGGCCAGTTGGGCATCTATTCGCGTCATGCCTGTCCCATTATCGATGACGCGAATGACACGTCGACCACCTTCTTCGACCTCCACGGTGATCAACGTGCTGCCAGCATCCAGGCTGTTGTCGACCAGTTCCTTCACCACGGAGGCTGGTCGTTCAACCACTTCTCCTGCGGCAATACGACATGACACGCTGTCTGGAAGGATTTGAACTTTTCCAGTTACGGTCGAAAGCATGGGATTCCAAGCACGGGGTGATTAGGGTGAACAATAGAATGCGAAGACTTGCGGAGAATCAAGACAGCCCAGATTTTTTTAATTGTTCCTTCGCTTGTGTGGATTCTGGTGAATCTGGGTAATCTTGGATGATGGAGTTCCACAGTTCCTGAGCTTTTGATCGTTGATCGATTTCAAGCATAATCTGTCCGAGCTTGTACAAAGCGTGACTCCGATATTTGCTGCTTGGATAGCGGCTGATGACTTGCTCTAGGGCTTGCTTGGCAGGGTCATACTGTTTTTGCACGTAGAACGACTCCCCAAGATAGTAGTAGGCCTGAGGGGTTAAGGTGGTCGAAGGATAGTTTGTGACAAATCGTTGGAATTCCACCGAGGCCCGTTCATAATTTCCGTTGAGGTAAACTTTATAGGCTGACCGAAAGGCCGATGCCTCGTTTTCTGCTCCCGCGCTTCCTTTAGAAGAGGTAGGTGATGCGGGGATTCCTGTCTGGGTTGCTTTCGGATCGGACGAAGGGCCTGTGGGGTTAGGAGTCGTGACTTCAGGGGATTCTGACACAGATCGAGGTTGATGGATCACATTGTCTATTCGGCTTTCCAGAGCCTTTACCCGAATGGACATGTCCTGATCACGGCGTTGGGTAGTGGAGCGCGTTTGTTCGATTTGGTCTCGGAGCAGTGTACTGGTCCGTTCGAGCTTTTCCAGAAGGTGTCGAGTATCCAGACTGGCTTCTTCTTCTGTTTTGATGAGTTCACCCACTAAGAAATCATGTTCGTCCAATTGCGATTCAACCGTCTCCATCCGGTCGAGAATTTGTTGTTCCTGCTTGTGGGACGCTTCCTGTTGGATGATGAGGGTTTGAACTTGTTTTTGGATGTCAGTCAGGTTGGGTTCGGTTGCGCAACCCCATCCCCCCGTGAGGGCTAACCCAATAAAGATGGCCATATTGGAAAATTTTGGAGTCATGAAATTCCGGTTTCGGCAACAAATAATGTTTGAAATCAGGGGGTCAGTTACCCTCCGCCTCATATCTTATCAATTGCCAGGGAGTTTAGACAAAGGGGTCTTTGACAGTATAGAGGTATAGTCGGCCTTTCTTTGAGAATATTAAGTGATGATATACCCTATTTTTGGGGTTTGGGGCTTTGCAAGTGATTGACTCTCTGGGCCAATTGGCCTAGACGATCTTCATGCTGGTCTACCCGCTCGCCTAATTTGGTCCCAATGGTATTAATCACATCGCGCAACTTATTGACGGTTTCTGTTAACTGATTGAGGTGAGTCAGATTGTTTTGTGAGGTATCAGCGGTTCCCTGGACCTGTTGGAAAGAGGTCATGGCTCGATTCAGCCGCTGTTCCTGGCTTTCAATTCGGGCATTCAACTTCGTACTGACATTTTCCAATGCTTGGGCAACTGATTGAATTCCGCTGTTGACTTCTTGGAGGTGGGTATTCGTCATCTGGGTGTCAGAGTCAATTTTCCCCACCAGCCCAGATTGATGAGTCTCCAGGTCTTTTAATCGTGAGCCAATGCGCTCGACCGTCTGGTTGAGCTGATCGGCAACCTGGCTGACCGCCTGCGCTTGTTGCTTTTGGTCCTGGACATCTCGCTTCAACTGTTGGATTTGTTGAACCGACTGATTGAGTGTTTGTCCTGTTTCTTCTTGTTTGGTCAGGCGATTGGAGAGGGATTGCCTGGTTTGGTCAAGTGCTTGAGTAATGGAGGTGAGGCTGGCATTTACCTCGGCTAGATGGGCTGACGTTTTTTGGGTATTGGATTGAAGTTGTTCGGTCAGTGCGGTTTGGTGTGATTCAATCATATTCATGCGTTCCGAAATTCGTCCCGCTTGTTGAATAATTTCATCTCCGCGTTTCCCGAGTAAACTTCCCATGACTTCCTGGGCTTCGCGGAGCTTGAGAACTGATTGGGATAGATCCTGCACGTGGGAGGCATCCGCTTGCACGTGCGTTCCCAGTGCTTCCATATCTTTTTGTAAGTAGTCAATCTGCTCTAATATTGGGCCTTGCTGGGCGTTTATATCGGCAACTAACCCCGCCATAGAGGCTTTTACGTCTTGTTCCAGATAGGAACGAAGGGCTTGGGTATCGGCAGTAAGTTTCTCTTGCAGAGTAGTGACCTGATTTTCCAGCTGAGTGATTTGTTTTGATTCCTCTTCAAGTCTGGCATTGAACAACTCTCCGGATTTCTCTAGACCTCTCTGAACCTGGAGCATCGAAACAGACAAATTTTCTGTGCGAGATTGCACGGTTCCCAGGTCTTGACGTTGTCCTGACAAATCTGTTTGGACCTGTCCAATCGTCGCTCCGAGGCTGGTCAGCGTTTCCTTGAATTGGGTAAGGGAATTCTGAAATTCGCCCATGTTTGTAGTTAACGCTGAATTGTTTTCATCCACCTGTTGGGCGAGGTTTGTATTGTGGGTTTTTACCGTTTGGAGGTCTTCCCCATGGGTTTGAATTGTTGATTGAATCGATTGGACGTCAGATTTCAAAGCCCCTGTTTGGTTGGTAAAATCCTTTTTGAGGTCCTGGATACTTTTTTCAGTTTCTTCAAGTTTTCCGTATAAACTCGCCACATCCTTTTCTTGGAGGAGCGTGGCTTTTTGATTAATAGAAGCCAGATTGCCCCGTGTTTTTTGCGCTTCCTCATTCATCTTGATGAGTTGTGCCTTGGTTTCATCAACTTGTACGCCAAGGGTCTTTTTTTCCTCTTTGATCTTGGCAATTTGTTGTTCTAAATCCTTTTGAATTCGGGCAAGATCAGCTTGCTGAGCCACGCAACCCGTACCCAATAAACTACAGACGCCATAGACCACTATCCAATTGAGAGAAAAAGACGATGTCCACAATCTTGAAACATGTTGCAAGGTCCGCCCTATGTTCACTCTGGAATTATCCCTCCATGCTTTCCGAAAACTGGTCGATTAAAAGGAGTTATTGATTTTGAACAAGCAAATGTCCCCGTCGGTTTAATTGGTAGCACACTTCTGTCGTGTCCTGGCAAAAGGGCTTGTCTTTGCCATAAGAAATGACGGTCAATCGCGAAGGATCGACCCCCAATTGAGAGAGGAAATCCCGAACAGCCATGGCTCGTTTTTTCCCGAGCACCATGTTATAGGCCTGCGTTCCACGCTGGTCGGCATGTCCTTCAATAATTAACAATGAGGAGGGATCGTTGTTGAGCCACGTCATGTCTCGTTCAAGGGAATCCTTGGCTTCTGCGGTGAGAGACCAACTATCAAAATGAAAAAATACATCCTCTAAGCCGGCGGAAACGGTGGCCAATTCTTGCTCTTGAATTTTATCCAACTGCTCTCGAATGATTTCTGACGGCTCGGCTTTCGCTACCTGAAAGGTTTCAGGAATTGGTTCCATGTCCTTTGGCAAATTCGAAGGATCATTTTGGAATTCCGTCTGGGAGGTAAAGGGGGACGTTCCTGTTTGGTCGTGAGGTGAGCCGTTCATACTTGAAGAGCTGGATTGAGTTGAGATGTCATTTCCATCGTTTAACGGTGTCGATAAGCTGGTACTGCTTTTCCCAATTTCGGAGTCTTGCTCAGAGGGGATTCCAGCTTGAAGATTCTGCTTGAACGATTCATCCATGTGGTTGGGATCGTAACCAAAATTAGGAGGTTCAACCGGAGCGGGTAGTTGAACCGCCTCTGCCTGAACTTCATCGGTGGAAGTGCCTTGCCCCGGCAGGGGGGATTCATCGATGGAGGTTCCTGCCAGCCCCGCCGTATCAGTGCCTGACGCGGATGCCCCGGTTTCTTCGCCTGGGGAGCCGGAAGCGGTGGAGACGTGGATCCGTTTTTCTCCACATCCCGAAATGCTGAGGAGTGAAAGACTGAGAATGCCAAGTAGTGAAATCATATGAATGGCTGGACGCATGGAACGACTCCTTTTTTGGACTATCACGGTTGGTGTCTGGTTAATTATGGTTGAAACGGCGACCAGGAGGGAGAGCTGAGATGTTCGCCTGCCGAGGAAATTTTCTCCAATCCTGCCCCCTCGCTAGTGATGATGTATAATTGACTCTCTCCTCTTCGAATCGAACTAAAAACAATATGGCGTCCATTGGGAGCCCAGGAAGGCGAGTCATCAATACTTTGCCCGTTGGTGATTTGTTTCCGCTGTTCCCCATTCGGACTGATGCGGCATAATTTAAATCCCTCATTTGGTATCCGACACACATAAACGATCCAATCTCCTTTTGGAGACCAAGCTGGCGCCGCGTTATAGTCTCCATCATAGGTTAATCGACGGGCGTTCAAGCCATCGGCATCCATGATGTAAATTTGGGGGCGGCCTCCCCGGTCTGAGGTGAAGGCCAGATGTCGCCCGTCGGGAGACCATGACGGGGACAAATCTGCGCTATTATGGGAGGTTAACTGCTTCACGCTTCTACTGTCCAATTCTATCTGATAAATGTCCGAGTTGCCATCTTGGGCCGCAGAATAGGCTATAGATTTTCCATTAGGAGCAAAGGTGGCTGTGATGTTCAGACTGGCTGGCGACACTAAAACTTCCTCCCGACCGGTAGCCAGCTCTCTTTTTATAATCAGTTGTTTCCGGTCACGATAGGCAGTGTAAATGAGGGATTTCCGGTCCGGAGCCCAGGTCGGCATGAGGTTTAAATACCCATCGGCGGTAACCTGTTGCGGATTATATCCATCGTAATCCATGACGAAAAGCTCTCGTCCATTCTCCTTTTGACCCACAAATGCGATTTTCGTTCTGGCAATGCCCTGCTCGCCGGTATACCGATAAACCAGTTCGTCCGCCCATCGGTGAGCCATTAAGCGAGTGAGGGTTTCTGTCGTTTTAAGGGAAAAGTACCGTTTTCCGGTCAACACATCCTGTTGTCCGGGATCAAATGCGCAGGCATCGAGAATGAGTCCTTGAACTCCGCTCGACGTCCCTCCTACACCTATTCTCCCCCAGGTAGAGACTGTTACCTTTTGGAAGTGCGGAGCCAAATTTGAAGAAAGACTCATGCATTTATTGTCAGAAAAATCCCCTTTGGCAGGAGGTAATTCAGCTATCGAAAATATTTGTGAGCGTTTGAGATCCGCTTTTAGGACCGAAGCGACTTGGGATTCGAGGTCTTCTGAAAGGCCGGTATCTTGTTGAACAGGCGAGAACCCCATTACCCAAATCGGGATTTTTTGGAACTCTGAACGTGTGGCTTTGAGATCCGCTTCCTCCCCATGAGAGGCCGGTGAGACGGAAATAACAGAAAAGGCGAGAAGAGCCAGAATGGCATACAAAGGGTTGAGTGCTTTCTTCATAATATAGCCGGTGTCCTTCTAATCTTTTTTGATGAATCGAAATCGTACTTCGAAGAATGAATCGGAAATGTCTGGTGGAAAAGGTGGTAATGGGTTCACGGCAGATACCGCCCGTTTGGCTGCGGAGTCATAGTTCCCGTTTCCTGAACTTTCATCAATGTGAATATTAGAAATTTCTCCAAATCGGGAAATGCGGAATTTGAGGACCACAACCGGAGGGTTTGTGACCAGTGGAAGGGCTCTCCACTCGTGGTCAATTCTGTCCTCGACCATCGCCAAATATTGGTTTTTGCCAGGGGAAGCCGGAGACGACGATTGGCCTGGTTTTGAGTTGGGCTGCACTTCGAGCCGTTGGAGTCTTTCCTTGATTGATTCGACGGGTGTGACATTGGGAATAGATAATTTTGCAATTTGTTGATCAATTTCCGACTGGACCGGTTGGGTTGATGTGGAAGAAGTGGGCAATGGTTGTTGAGAGGGTGGTGCGGGTGGAGACGATTGTAAATTTGGGACTCTAGCTTCTTCCAGTAATTGCTTCATCATATCTGACATTTTCTCACGTGGTGGAGCTTTTTCCAGTGGTGGGGAGGGAGAGATTTGGGCTAATTGAGGAGGGGAGACTTCAGGGACGAAAGGCTTTTCCTGTTTTGGTGTAATGGTTTTGTGCTGTTTTTTGATTTTTGGAGTTGGCGCAGGTATCGGAACTGTTGGGATGGTTCGTTTGAGAGATTCCTCAAGATTGTTTAATGGAGAAGCGTCGTTGGGTTTTTTTTCTTTTTTGGTTGTCCTGAATGGGGTCACCGACCTCAATTCCGGTAGCACAGGAGCTAGCTTAACAGTTGGTTCAATTTTAGGAACCTGAGGTTGTGATTCCGAACCTTGAGGCTCGGGAGGAACCGTTGTTGGGGGCGCAGCCTCTTTAGGAGATGGCGCTGGAGTTGGAACAGGTTTGGGAATGACTAAGGGTTGTGAGGGATGTAAACGTTCCGGGCGTGAAATTTGTGGAGCAATAGGGGGCATTCGAAGGTTTTCAAACAATGGTGACTGGTCATTCGATGGAGATTGTTCGTTTATGGGGGGCGGCGGGGATGTTGGTGAAGTCATTTCTTGTTTGTGAGGCATCATGATTGAGCCAACAGCCCCTTCCATGAATTCCGATAATCGCTCGGAGGCTTTTGGGACCGGCAAAGGAGGAAGGGGGGGGTCTATTGGTTGCGTCTTTGTTGGTTCTGTTTTTTTTGTTGGTTGGGATTTTTGTTGGGATGGCGGTGGAGGAGAAGATTTTTTTTGGCTTGGAGCCGGAGCTTGTGCCTCCGGTACAGAAATAAGAGTGACATCAATGGCTCGAAGAGGTTCCTCAACTGTCGATTGAAATCGCAGGAAAAGTGCCATCATGATGACGACAGCATGGAAAAGACCTGAGGTGGCGAGTCCCCAACGGAATGAGGCATCTTTTTGAGAAACGTCAGTAGAGAGCCCCAAGGAAATTAAACTTGGGGATTCAGCATGTCCCATTGGTCAAACGCTTAGCGGGAAATCCCGATGGTCTCATCCTCGATTAGTGTTTCAGTCTTCGGGCCGGTAATCATTCCGAGACGTTCAATTTTGGCCCCTTTTACCTCATCCATGACCTGTACAACAGTTCCATATGGAACCGTTTGGTCCGCTCGCAGATACACTGAAATCAAGGGATTTGAGGTTTTGGCTTCTTGAAGCTTGGCTCGTAAATTGACCAAACTAATCGTGTCGTTGCCGAGGGATAACGTGTGATCCCGCTGAATTGTCACAATCAATCGTTCTTCGGCTTTGATATTGTTGGCAGTTGTTGTCGGGAGGTTAATGTCTAAGCCCCGATGCAACATCGGGGCGGTAACCATGAAAATCACCAAGAGAACTAGGACGACATCGACGAGAGGAATGACATTGATTTCAGAGAGAAATTGCCGAGGCTTTGATCCACTATTCATCGGGTAACTTCCACCTCATAGGCTTTTTCCGCTTCTTCTATCGTATTGAGAAATTCAATTGTAAACGCCTCGACTCTGAAGGACATTCTTCGAATTCTAGAGAGAAAATAGTTGTAGGCCATCACAGCAGGAATTGCGGCAAATAGCCCAGCAGCAGTGGCGACAAGTGCTTCAGAGACTCCAGGAGCAACTGCGGCAATGCTCGCTGAACCTTGAAGCCCGATTTCATGGAAGGCATTGATAATGCCCAAGACGGTTCCGAGGAGGCCAATAAATGGAGTCAGATTTCCTGTGGTCGCCAAAAAAGGTAAATAGGCTTCCTGTTGGCCGATTTGGTTCTGGATGATGTATTGAGCGACTTTTTCCAAATACTGTCGGTTAGGGGAGCGCTCTGCCTGTTTTGCCTCCATGGAAGGTCTCGAAGTGAAGAGATCGGAGGATTCTGGCAAGCGGTCGGTAATGCCCAAATACACCACTGAGCTTGGGCTGTAAGTTAATGTTTGAGCCTGGCTTCTTAAGGTGTGCTGGTCGATGGGATTTTGTTCATACAATTGTAAAAATTGGGATTCTTCCTGTCGAATGCGACTAAATCGCCTGAATCTATTCACGATGATTCCCCATGAAATCACGGAAAAAGTTGACAGGATAAAAAGAATGACAATTGATAGCAGGCCCAACGATCCAAAGAACTCAGAGGGATTGGCAGCAAAGGTCATAGATTGTTTTTCGACCTCCTCTAGGCTGATCAGAATCTAAACAGGGGATAATTGATACAGAAATAAACCACTGCGAGATGAGGTATGGCGGGGCCGACGGGATTTGAACCCGCGACCTCCAGATTGACAATCTGGCGTCCTAAACCTAGCTGAACGACGGCCCCGAAAATTTTTTTGATCTTGGGCAAATAGCCCACACATTCATTCAAAGAGGAAATGGAGTCGATGAAGAATTTCGTAATATATCAGATCAAGAAGACTATAAGCCAAAAAAATATATTTGGTAGGCGGAACAGGGATCGAACCTGCGACATCTGCCGTGTAAAGGCAGCGCTCTGCCAGCTGAGCTATCCGCCTAAAAATAAAACACTACAATTATTCTATTATAACAGTGAGTTAGACCTTGTCAACTCAAATGGAATAGTGTGGAATACGTTTGACATGATCAGGGCACGTGGGTATAAGGCATCACGCCTAAATCAATGCGTCATTCCAGAAAAAATGTGGTCGTCCTGTGACGAGAGGGAAAAATAATTATGGGATATAAAATTAAAGACCTTGGCAATAAAACTCCGATGGTGGAATCAGCTCAGTTTCTGTCCAGTAAAGAACGGTTTTTGTTTTTTGTCGAAGAGAACCGAGCTTTGGTGTGGGGAGGAATTTTTCTTATTCTGGCGGTGATTGTGGCGATTGTGACATTGATCTGGCTCAATCAAAATAATCAAGAACATGCCTGGGAATTAGAAGGCCAGGCGCAAACGGTCTATTTGGATCGTCCTCTGGATGATGTCAAAAAAGGCCAAGAGAATATTCAAAAGGCTTCAGGCATGTTCAAAGAAATTCTTGATCAATTTCCAGGTACGCCTAGCGCGGGAGTTTCCTCTTTTTTATTGGGAAACAGTATGATTGAGGAAAAAAATTATCAAGGGGCGATAGATGTCTATACTTCATGGGTCAAGGAATATGGGCAGAATCATATCCTCCTCGGGTTAGTTCAGCAACGATTGGGGTTTGCCTATTTACTTAATGGCAATCGAGAGGCCGCCCTAAAAGCTTTTGACGCAGTGCTGGCCAATCCACATGCGTTAAATAAAGACCAGGTAGTTTTTGAGCTGGCGAAGATTGCAGAGGCGGATGAAAATATTGCTGAAGCGGTGGAGCAGTATAAAAAGGTTATCCAGGAATTTCCTTTATCTCCGTTTGCCTCGGAAGCCGCTCTCCGGGTGGAAGTATTAGCGCCCGAAGAAGCCAAAGATTCGCCTTCATCGGAAACAAATGACCTGGGTGGAACCGAGAAAAGCAGTCCTGAAAATCCAGCGGTTCAGGATAAAGGAGAGGAAAAATAGTATGGGTTCAGTCGCTTAACCAGATTTGGTGGGTTATTGGCTCACCATTAACATGCGGCCAGCCTGGATAATGCTGGAAGAGAGGTTATTGAGTGCTCGCAAATCGTTCACACTCATACTAAATTGTCGGGCAATCGTCCATAAACTATCTCCGCGTCTGACTTTATACCATTTAGAGTTGTTTTTGTTCGAAGGGCTGACTGAAGGTTCCTCTTTTACGCGTAACCGATCTCCTGGATGAATGATATGGCTAGAGAGATTGTTCAGTCTCATCAGTGAATTAACGGATTTTCTAAATCGAGTGGCAATGCTTCCCAGGGAATCACCGGATCGAACGCGGTACCAGGTGATTTCAGAGTCAGCATCATCGTCACCAACCTCGCCACGAACCCGGAGTTTGGTTCCTACTCGTATTATATTACTCCGCAAGTTATTCATTTCTTTCAGTTGACTCACTTTCATTCTATATCGTTTGGCTACAACCGATAAACTCTCTCCTCGTCTGACTGTATGCCATTCTGTTGGTGGGGGAGGAGGTTGTGTCCAGACAGCGAGGGTTGGATGGAGTTCCTCAACAAGCGAGGCCATTCCTAGGGGTACCTTTAAGAAATAACCAGGAGCCGTAAGGCTGGGTACGATACTGCGTCGAAGTTCAGGGTTCAGCCGTTGGAGTTCCTCAACCGGAATCCCAGTTTGTTTGGTGACGGCCGAAAGATGAACGCGTTTCGTAATCAGGACTTCTTCAAATTCATGCCGATCACCGTCCGGGGTCGTGAATCCATAGGCTGTAGGATTTTGGGCGATAAGGGTTGCCGCAATAAAGCGAGGCACATAATCTTTAGTTTCTCGTCTTATATGGCGTGACCGTCGAATCTTCCAAAAGTCACGGGTGCCCGTTTTTTTGATGGCTCGCGAAATCTTTCCGCTCCCCGCATTATAAGCTCCCAGGGCCAGAGGCCAGGAGCCAAATTGGTCATATAAATCACGAAGATGATGAGCGGCAGCTACTGTGGATTTAATCGGATCACGCCGTTCATCCAAATACCAGTCGACATCGAGGCCATACACACGCCCAGTCCCTTTCATAAATTGCCAGGGGCCGGAAGCACGGGATCGAGAAAATGCACGTGGGTTGAACCCACTCTCAACGAGTGAAAGATACATGAGTTCCGGCGGGAGACCCAGTTCATGAAAAACGGGTTCTACAAGATCTTGGTAATGATGAAAGCGGTCAAGATACGATTGAAATCGTTCATGAATTCCATACTGAAAATATTCAAGGTTTTTCTCTACGGAATCGTTCAGGACAAGGGGAATGGTGCCATATGTCCCAGATTTTTTCTGGTGAGGGGCTTCCCATGTTTGATCGAAGACTTTGGAAAATCGAGCTAGGGCAACTTGCGTTCGTTGCTCAGATGAATCAGCAGGGTAAAAACGTAATTTTGTAGAGGAGTTAATTGAAAATTGAGTTTGGGTGTCCAGGGCTTCAATCTTGTTCTCGTCAGATAAAAAAATCCGCTGGTCCTGGGAAGCGTTAGATTCCTGAGAGACATCAACAACTGATAGGGGAGCAACCGGTTTTCCAGCATCCGAGGATTGAATCTGGGGTGTTGGGGTTTGAGCTAGGTCTTCCGCAGAAGACTCGTTCGGGTCATTTTGGGTAGATAATCCTGGCATGTCTGAAGTGGGTTCACCAGTCTGACCTAGAAGAATAGACGATTGTTGATTGTTATGGTTGGTGCTTGCTTCAGAGTTTTGAGTCGCAATTGAGGTCGCTGGTCGAGGGTAGCTATTCGCAATTGCATAATTAAACGTAAGAGTATTAGTGGAACCCTTGGGAGGTAAAAAAGAAGTTTCGCCGCGGGTTGGTTGAGGGCAGAGAGTTAACGTGAACAAAGTCACACTGAAGCCAGCCAGTAAGGCGCGGGAAAAACCAGCAACTCGCAGAGGCATGAAGGAGCGTTGAACTTGTAACGTTTTATCTAAGTGGCTCATTTTATAAGAGTTTTCGGCAAATCTGTGCACAACTTGATAGGCTACCTTCGTAAGGAAAAATTGTCAAACATATTCATGAACTTTTGGCATTTGTCCATGGATAAAAATAATGCATGAACCGCACCAAACAGTAAGTGTATGAAAAAAATAAAAAATATGGTGAGCCGGAGAATTAGAGTGGCGTTTTTATTCCAGTTGTTAGGCAAAAATGTCAACGATGAGGGTTGACCGGTAGGGCTAGAGTAAAATACCGGCCCCCTTCCTTATGCAATAACCTTTTCCCCTGCAATGTCGTGAGGATATCCGTGATGGGCACGATAATGTCTTCCTCCGATCCCGGAAAGGAGCAACCCTGCAAGGCCTTACGAATCTGTTCGACGGACTTGGGTTGCTCATTGCAAAATTCTAAGATGAAGGCCTGTGGTCCTTCAAATCGTTCGCTCGTCGGAGTTAAGCCTCTCCCATCATAAACGGTGAGATAGCTCAAGGCTTTTGCAAAGAAGAGAAAGGGCCGATTAGAAGAGTGATATCGCTGTTTCCACTCTTCAACAAGTCTGACGAGTTCCTTATAGAGATGTGGATCGACTTTCCAATCGATTGTGTACTCAAAATCATAAGCGATTTTGTTGAGATCAACCTGCCGTTCGTCATACACATAGGCATAGGCTAACCCCGGTCCTGTTTGGCGAATACCATATCGTTCAGGCCATTTAAAATAAGGACTAAACCGTTCGAGCCAGAGTTTGGCCGTGGATTCCGGGGGTTGCAGGTGGATTAATGAGGGAATGAGTTCGATTTGTTGTTGGTAATCGTTATCTGTTTCCTGTGGAAAGCCCAATAAGATATTCCATGAGAGGTCAATATTGTAATATCGGCTCCATTTTAAGCATTCAATGTTTTGTAGTGGGCTGACACCCTTATCCATTTCCTTTAGTTGCGCCGGACTCAAGCTTTCAATGCCCGGTTGCATGCATTTAACCCCACCCTTCGCCAGAGTCTGAATTTGACGTTTATTGAGATTGCTTTTCGTCTCCATAAACACGTCCAGGTCCACGTGTTCTTGGGCTAGTTGCCCGAAGACACCGTCCACATATTTCATGTCAATAATATTATCGACCAAGCGAAAACGGGTCGTGTCGTACCGGCTGGAAAGATAATCCAATTCTGAAGCGACCTGAGCAGGATTTTTTGCGCGGAATTCCATCGCTTGAGCATTTAATCCGCAAAAGGTGCAATGATGTTTTTCTCCCCACCAACATCCGCGAGATCCTTCATAGAGTAGAATCCGGTTCAATCCGGTGGATCCCTGCTTAGCTAATTCCTGGAGCTCTGCAAAATAATCGTCGTAATCAGGTGGGGGCGTTTCTGAAAACTTAGTGAATAAGGATTCCTGAGGGGTAAAGTTGATCTGTCCTTCCCGTCGAAAGGCCACTCCGGGAGGAATATCCGTTTCATCATCCAGGAGGATGCGTTCCACCAATGGAGGAAAGGCTTGTTCGCCTTCTCCGATCACGACGTAATCAATCCAGGGAAATGCCCGAAAATGTTCCAGCCCCATTTCTCCGTCGAAATTTGCCCCCCCAAACACAATCCGAACATCGGGATATACGTCCTTGATCAATTTTGCCAGACTCAAGCTTGCGACATTTTGATCGAACGTGGAGGTGAAGCCCACCACGTCGAATTGACTCCAATCCACTGATGTCAGACACCAGGTTAAAAATTGAGGAGCGATCGACCGGGCAATCTCCTCTAAATGACTGATTGAACAGCCAGCTTCCCGAGCCGTGTCTTCGAAAATGGGTTTAAACACAATAGGATATTCCCTGTGTTTCGGATTGTTCCGAAACAGGAGCGCAGAGAACAGCCATTCGCCAAATAGGCCACGTTTTTCGCATAAGATTTCGTATAACGGCACCCCGATTTTATGGGCGAATTGGAGATTGAAATGATAGGTTTGGGTACCAATCCCTTGCGCTTTTAGTAAGGACGAGAGGGTGCCTAATTGGATCGAGGGAAATTTCGAATAACTAAATGGCATGGTTGCCAGTGCGACCTTCGTTCCGAAAGATCGGAAATCGGTGGGGCCCTGAGAGGCCGCAGTCTGGGTTCGTTTTGCTTCTGAAGCGACCGGGTGGATCAAAATCGGGCTGGTGGCCATAAGAGCCTTCAATAGGCAGCAGGAAGGTGAAAGGCGCGATCAGCCTTGGCGGCTAAATAAAAATCACTTTCGGTGAGGCCTTGAATCTTGTGAGTCCAAATTTCTACCTTGCATTTGCCCCAGGCCAAATATATATCAGGGTGATGGCCCTCAAGTTCCGCCACATTCCCTATTCGATTAGTAAAAGCCAAGGCATCTGCAAAGTTGTCAAAAGTATAGGTTTTCTCAATATGACCTTGAGCATTGAGCGCCCATCCCGTTTCCAATTGACCAAGCAGGTCCTGGATTTTTTGAGGTTCCAACGGAGGTACGCCCCCACGACAAGGTACGCACGTGTTATCTGCTAGACTCATTTGCTTCCTCCTTACAGTCTGAACATTTCTGGTGGATTGCCTTTGTCACCCTGTTCTTGACTTGTGCCAGGGATAAACGGTTTTTTCCATCTCCTTCGTATGAATTAGGTGGGATGGTATATTAGGGAACTTCAGACAATCGTGAGGTCACACCCTACCCCCAGTCAAGCCACTAATTATAGACATCCCCAAGTTCGGTGCACAATTCCAGAGCGTAAATTGGAATAAGCCAATGTGCAATATGGGGTATCTGTTCAGGGGGGATGGTTATTTGGGCTGGTCCGGTTAACAGCACCAATGAATTGACCCCCTTAAAGGCTTTCAGGGGATCGGTGCTCAATCCACAATGGTTTCTAAAGGCAAAGAAAACGCCAATTTCCATTGTATTCAGAAGAAGCTGTTTGCTGATCAATCGAGGTCGATCAAGGTCTCCGGTAGTGTCAGGCCAGCATTTCATTATCCCCTCGCGATGATTCGATGGATGACCAGTCTTAGGGGGTAAGGCCATAGGGTAAGTGAACAGCGTGTGGAGTCGGTCTTTCCTTGCCAAACGATCATTTGACAACCTGAATCCTAGCCAGGTAGAAAAACACTCCAAAAGCTTAGGTCCGTCTGCTATTGGGCATTCTCGTCGTCATTCAGGACTTAAAGCCACCTTAATGAGTGATTTCCTTTCTTCTTGAAATGAGCATCGGAAGGTCTATGCTACACGATCATGGAGTAGTGCAATGCCGGTGAATGCTCTGCGAAAACCTGGGGCGAGAATGAGTCTGCAAGAAGCCCTTGCACGAGTGGAGAAACTCAAACGGTTAACAGAAAGCAGTAATCCCCACGAGGCGGCCTTGGCCGCTATGCGATTGAAAGATTTTGATGTGGAGGTGGCCCGATTCCCACGCCCGGAACCCGTTGCTGAAGATGTTCCCCAAACCGAGGATCATGCTTACCTCAATAAAGTTGTTGAAATCCTTGATGAAATGCCCATTGTTCCCTACGAGACGTTGGATGAGATAGAGGTAGAACAATCTTCTGATAAATCGAAAGTCAATTGGGATGAACTCCATTTTGCCCTTGTGAAGAAGGCGCAACGTATGGGGGCAGATGCCTTAATTCATATTCAATTAAAGGGCACTGCTGAGCAAAAGGTGCTTGGAGCCACGGCATTAAAATATCTCACTCCCAAAGAGGTCTTGGAAATTCAACAATCTACGGCGTTAGAAGATGCTGAGAAGGCCTATAACGAGTCTCAAAAAGAGCGGCTTGATGAAGATCTAGCCCCTGGTATTGGCTAACCAACAAAATTTTTGTCAGAGTGAAGAAGACCTGGTAGGCTTTTATGAGGAAACCGGAATAGGCAGCCACTTTCAAATTTCCTTATGGACGGCCTCCAATGATTCGAAAAATTGTTTGAGCGTCATTGCGGCCTCCTTAAAAATTCAAAGGGACGACAAATACATGAGAATATGATATATTTTCTGCAGTGTCGACCCTCTCATCGCACCCTTGGCATCCTTTTTTTAATCCCCTCTTGTAATTTTTTTCTCCCAGATTTCGGCTACAAGCAGAGAGAAATTTCACGGGTGGAAAGACCCTGAAAGCCGTTACTACGGATGCAAGTGGCGAAGTGTGAAGGAAGAGACTATGCAGTACTCAAGTCAGGGGTCATGTAGATTACTGTTTAGTGATGGTGTAATTAGCTGTTGTCACCACTCAAAAAAAGGACCAACCGTGGAGAGAAGCAAAATTGTGTCCAAAGTCCAAGCGGCTATAACCCGTGTCCTTGTGATGACAGTGTTGCTTACGGTAATCCTTTCGGGTTTGGCCCACACAAAAGAAACTGAATTGGTCTCCGTTGGGATACGGGGAGGGATCAATTCTGAAACGATTGGCATCCCGCCAACCGAAAAGGAAGATTTTGAGCAATACGATGTATTTGCTGTTATCGGAACTCCTTGGAGTTGGGATTTTCCCTCTTCTGGATGGGATATCCGTTTTAGGCTAAATGTGGCTGCAGGGACATTGAGGGCAGCCGGAGATTCCGGGTTCATTGGAGAGGTAGGTCCTGGCTTTGCATTCACGAAGCCAAGCTGGAGACTCACGTTCGATATTGGCGGCAGTGCGGCGTATCTGAGCGAGGAGAAGTATGGTAGCCAAGATATAGGAGGACCCGTTCAAATTATTGGGCATGGTGGCCTTACCTATCATCTTCCCTGGAACGTATCTGCCGGGTATCGATTCCATCATATGTCAGATGCGGCAATATACGGGAGTAATAATCGGGGAGTTGATCTACACATGCTTGAACTCAGCTACCGGTTCTGAGGGTGTTTGGGAAGATTCCTGTCATCATAGGGGTAGCGAATCGTTAAGGCTTTCCCCCTTCACCCTGTTTATCTTTCAGTGTCTTTCAGTGGCCGAAACATTCATCATCACACTGATGACGGCTCCTACCCTGGGAAATTTAAATTCGAATACAAGAAGCCAGCTGTTTAGTGCTGGCGTTGTTTGGCGATGTCGAGTGCGGCGACTCGGTAGGTTTCGGCGAGAGTCGGGAAGTTGAAAATGTTGTCAATGAATCGGTCGATAGGCATATTGTGAAGCAATCCCATTTGACCAATATGAATCAGTTCGGTTGCTCCTTCCCCGACGATATGAATGCCTAAAAGTTGTTCGCCTTTTGGGTCGGCGACCATTTTGAGCAATCCATTGGTCATGCCGGAGATCTGTCCTCGTGCAATTTCATGAAACCTCGCTCTTCCCACTGTTGCTCCGCCATACTTGGCGGTGGCTTCCTGCTCGCTTAATCCCACGCTTGACATTTCAGGAATGGTATAGATTCCGATGGGATTATGCTCAGGAGCGACGCCGGAGTTGAGACCTAAGGCATGACAGACGGCACGCCGGCCCTGTTCCATGGAGCAGGATGCCAGCGACGGGGGACCAATGACGTCACCGACGGCATAGATATGGGGAACTGTAGTTTGGCAGTGGTTGTTAACCGGAATGAGCCCACGAGTCGTCGGGTGTATTCCGGTGGCTTGTAAGTGTAAATGTTCCAGATTGGATACTCGTCCGAGAGCCACCAGCACCTTTTCACTTTCCAGCGTTTCACCACTTTCTAAAATGGTTGTCACTTTAGAGCATCCGTCCCACTGGACTGTGCCGATTTTTTGTCCACCCCGATAGTGCCCTCCGGTTTTCTCAAACGCTTCACAAAACTCATCGGTGAGTTCCTGATCCAAAAATTTGAGCGGGCGATCTGCCGTATCCACCATGGTGACCTGCACTCCCAGTAAGGCAAAAATTGAGGCGTATTCACTGGCAATCACGCCACCTCCCAACACAGTCAGGGATTTCGGCAAATACACCAGAGAGAGAATGGAGTCGCTATCCAGAATATGTTCATGGTCGATGGGAATATTGTCAGGGACGCGTGGGCGCGAGCCGGTGGCGACGATGATAATCGGAGCCGTGACGAGGGCGGCAGTGCCGTCAATTTTTTGGATTCGCACTTCATGGTCGGACACAAAGCCAGCGCGACCATGAAAACAGTCAATGTCATTTCTGGTGAGTTGGTCCTTCATGAACTTGCCATGCGCGCGCACGACCCGGTCCAAGCGGGTCATCAGATTGGTGATTTTGACATCGTCGCGCATGCGGAATTCAAAGACCTCAGTTGCCTGGAGAAATCGCACCATTTGAAGGGCACTTTCCCGTAACGTTTTACTGGGAATGGTGCCCTGATAGACGCAAGCCCCTCCCACCTCGCGGGTTTGCTCGATGAGGGCTACCTGCTTTCCTGCTTTGGCGCCTTGAATGGCGGCTTTTTGTCCTGCCGGGCCGCTTCCGATCACAATAAGATCAAATGGGGTAGGTAACGTCATGGCAAAAAACACTCCACGCTTGCCTTGACGGTCTCGCGCAATTCCAGAAGGGCTGTCATGTCCTCAGGGTAAAAATTCAGATCCTGTACGACGGGAAGTGTGATCAGGGTATCTTCGTCATGCGTTGAATCCCCAAGCATGTCAGAGGCCAAGTGATGAGCCAGGCAAGTGATCATGGCTCCCTTTGTCGGGGAAAGGCCTTGGTGGTATTGGTCGTCCTGGTAGTAGCGGATCGTTTCCTGAACCGAATCGGGCAGTTGCCAGACGGCGGCCAATTTAGAGCCTGCCATGACGTGAAATTCTTCGAAGAGGGATTCGACGGTGGTCCAGGAAACCGGTTCCGCTGATTTGTCTGGGGATTGGGAGAGCAGATGAAGAATGGCGGGTTTTCCGATGGTATGCAGGAGCCCGCACAAAAAGGCGTTTTCCACATTATGACGGATTCGTCTGGCGATTTCTTTTCCGAAAAGGCCTGTCGCTAAGGCGTGCCGCCAGAGATTCCGTACTTCTTTCTCATAGCCGGTCGTATGAAATACGCCGCTTTGAACCGACACCGAAAACGCTAACCCGGCCAACATCGTCAACCCTAACCATGTAATGGCTTGTTGCAGCGAGACGATAGGGGTGCGAGTCGCATAGGCAGGGGAATTGGCAATGCGGAGGATTTGGCCCGCAAGGGCCTGGTCCTGTTGAATTAAGGAAGACAGCTTTGAGGCGTCCGCATCCGGATCGTTTGAAAGCAGAAGAACTCGATTGGCCACCACGGGCAAGAGAGGAAGATCCAGATTTCCTCGTTCCAATTGACCGGCGAGGAAGGATCGGAGGGTTTCCCTCTCTTCTTGTGCGAATGGCGTGATCGTAGAGTGAGCCATGTCTCAACTTGTCGGTTTTCGAGAATCAACCTTGAGAATTCTCCAGTTATGCCCGGTATCGGGTTTAAAAAAATGAAGAAAGGAACCGGCCGAAGAAGGTCTCCAGCTCAACTTGTCGAGTTCTGGCCAATGTACGACAGGAATGACGGCCCTCTTTGTTGGAAGAAGGAGCCCTCTCTCATCCCTGTCCGCTTATGGTGGGGTAGCGCCCAAGTCATTTCAAGAAAGTTTTTATATGTCTGTCGTTTCATCACGGTTGGCCTGGACTGACGGAGTGGTCTACAGTCAATCGAAGCGTCCGGTCTGGCAAGGAGGCTGAAACAGTATGTAGAGGAGAGGCCTTAAAGAGGAGATAGCTATGAAACGGTTAGACGGGAAAATCGCGGTGGTCACGGGAAGTAGCAGCGGGATTGGAAAAGCCATTGCCCTTCGATTCGGAGAAGAGGGGGCAACGGTGGTGGTGGCCGCCAGACGATTCGATTTGTGTCAAAAGACTGTGGCCCAAATAAAAGAGAATGGGGGAACCGCACATGCTCAACAAACAGATATTTCTCACGAAGAACAAGTCGAGGCGCTCATGCAGGAGACCATTAGGCGCTTTGGGCGCCTCGATATTCTTGTCAATAATGCCGGTGTGGTTGGAGGAGGACGGGTGGTTGACACATCCACAACAATGTTTGATGAGGTAGTAGGTACCAATTTGCGGGGGACCTTTTTCTGTTGTCGGGCCGGTTTCCAACACATGAAAAAGCAGGGAGGCGGGCTAATCATCAACATCTCCAGTGTAGCCGGTGTTCAGGCCTGGGCAGGGACAGGTATCTACAGCGCATCAAAGCATGGCATCATGGCCTTGACCAAGTCGCTGGCCGATGAAGGACGGGCTTTTCATATCAAGGTGAGTGCGATCTGCCCGGGTGGTGTGGCCGATGAATTAGTGGATGCGACACAAGAAGAAATCCTCAACAGTGAAAAAATCAGTCCCTATGATGTGGCCGAAACCGCCATATTTTTGGCGACATTGGGGTACCATACGGTTGTGCATCAGGTTGTGTTGGATCGGCTAGGGGCTGATTGGTAAAGAACGGCTAAGTTTGAGTTGAGAAAACATGTCCGCCAAAAAAAACGACCTTCCGGGATAAGCCCTGGAAGGTCGTTCTTCAATCAGACTAAAAGAAAAATTATGTAGACCAGGCAAAAAACTACTTCTCGCCTTTTTCTCCATCCTTTTCATCGTCTTTTTTGTCGTCCATCTTCTTGTCGTCACCTTTATCGCCATGGTCATCCTTATCCCCATCTGCGCCCAAGGGAAAGGTGTTCTGAATGGACGAATTGTCAGCCAGGGACCCGGCGAAGGTCATTCCGCCAAAGGACAAGGCAACAAGTAAGGTCAGTAAAGCAGTGAATAATTTAACCATGATTCAGCCCTCCAATATAAATAAAGGTTAACCACGCTCTCCCTCGAATCATCTTGGGAGAATAACTCTAACTACCCACAGGACCGGCTAAATGAGCAAAAATCATTCCCCTGAATTATGTAAAACTCAATCGCATAACATATTGTTTTTGTTTATGAAATACAAAAGTTCTGCCTTGGGAATTTATGAAGAATTTCTAATAATTTCACCAAAAATAAAATTACATCCAAAAAAGAATAAAAAAATGCACGAAAAACGATTAGAATACAATGGCTTGCGTGACAATATAATTAGAAAAACTCTTTTGAATTCTCATGCCCCCACACTGTATGGGTTGCCCTCCATCGAGTATGGTTTTCACTTCATCTGTTTTCAGACATAACTACTAAGAAGCAGTAAGAAACTGAACAAAAATAAGTCTAAAGGACTAGAAAGCGGATACCAAAAAAGCGAAGAGTCATGGAGTGCCCCCCGAAATTTAGGCCAGCGCTTGTTAGGTTTTCCTCAACCTGAGGAGGACCGCGATGAAGAGGAAGCGATTCACAGAAGAACAGATCGTGCGGATTTTGCGGGCCGCGGAGACGACGACGATCGAAGTCGTAGCTCGGCAGCATGGGGTCTCAGAGCAATCGATTTATCGGTGGAAGCGCCAGTTTGGGCAGATGGAGGTGGCGGATGTGCGAGAACTTCGGCAGCTCCGACAGGAAAACGCCAGGCTCAAAAAGGTCTTAGCCGAACGAGATCTCGAAGTGGAAGTGATGAAGGAACTGCAGGCAAAAAAGTGGTAAGCCCACGGGCACGTCGCCACGCGGCTCAAGCCGCCTGTGCGCGTGGGGTCAGGACTCGTCGGGCGGCCTGGCTCTGTACCACCGCTCGTTCAGGAATAGGGTATGAGGGCAAGAGGCCGAAGCGCGATGCGCGGTTGGCGAAGGCGCTGCGGGGAGTGGCCAAGCGCTATCCGCAGTGGGGCTATCGCTTAGCCGGCGGATTTCTGCAGCAACGCGGCTGGCAGGTGCATCTCAAACGGCTTCACCGCGTGTGGCGTCAGTGCGGGTTGCAGGTGCCCATTCGGAAGCCGCGCAAAAAAGTGGTGACGGGGGCGACGCTCCAGCCTACCGCTAAGACGAAGAATGACGTGTGGAGTTGGGATTTCGTCCATGATGTGACGACGGCTGGTGAGCCCTTCCGGTGTTTGACTGTGAAGGATGAGGCGACATGCTTTTGTTTAGCCATTGAAGTGGATCGTTCGTTCTCACATCAGCGCGTGATCGCCGTGCTGAAACGCCTGCTGGTGCTCTATGGACGCCCCCGGTACGTCCGGAGTGATACCGGGCCCGAGTTGATGGCTCAACCGTTGCTCCTGTTTTTCAAGGACCAGGGGATCACGCCGAGTCGGATTACTCCCGGCAAGCCATGGCAGAATGGGAGCAATGAAAGTTTCAATGGGACCTTGCGGCGGGAATGTTTAGACGCCGAGCGCTTTCACAGCTTGACCGAAGCCCAGGTCGTCATCGAAGATTGGCGTCACCAGTATAATCAAGACCGGCCTCACAGTACGCTGGGCTATTACACACCAGCGACCGCTTATTGGGGCACGTCGAGTCGTGAATCGGGAGCAGGAGGCTTTTCAGACTCAGCGGCGGAAAAATCGACGCACATAATTGGCCGTGAAGCCACGATCGTTGATCATCCTACCCCCGGGGGTCGGGGCGTGTGAAACCAGCACGAGCGTTGGAAGGAAGTAATAACTCGGAAAATCTAACATTCCAAGTGGCCAAAAAACAGGGGCAGCTCAGTCAAACTGATCTAACCGAAATGACAAATGAGTGAAAGAATAGAACCGGGGAATTGCCGACCATGAAGATCATGGAACTGAATAGGGGGTGAAGAAGGATGAAGAAGAGCGAGGGCGGCCCTTGAAATAATTTTATTCCCTGGGCAAGGCTTCAACAGTTCCCACTCGAATGGTCAAAAATTTTTCAATAAACTGGGTTCGTTCTTGAATCTGTACGGGTGAGTATCGGCCATTTCTTGGTGTGAGTCGGGTATAGTCTTGAAGGGCTAAGCGGGCACGATCGGCTTTATATGATCTAAGATGGGCCGCGATTTGTTGTAAGATGTCCAGGGCCTGGCGATTGGCTACGTGGTAGGTGAAGCTGGGAGTGTGGTTGGCCTTGGTAGCTCGTTTGTTGGTGATTTTTCCTACTCCAGTGATTTCTTGGACATGCTTGAGAATGCTTATTTCCGTACTGCTAACCGTTACGACTAAACCTCGCTGTTTATTTTGATTCCTTTGCGTGAGGGTGATGGTGCCTTCTCCATCGACTATTCCTGCGAGATAGCCTGCATCCAGGGGTGACAGTGTTTTTACAGTTAGGTAGGTCATGAAATGCCCCGTGCCATTGTAGGAGGTGGGCTGGACATAAAAAGGCCTCCGGATCGTGTGACCCAGAGGCCGGTTGGTGGAGGTGAGGGGACGGATGTTCCATGCTTTTCAGCGTGGGCCGGACTATGCCTTCATCCACGTGGGATGCGGGGCGTCTTAGCATCGGATGATGCTCCGAGTGCCCGCTCATCTGACGACCAGCGGGTCTCTGAGTCTCTACAGGGCCAAAGAAGTTAGCCTCCTTCGACCCCTCGGCGTTGCCATGGCCCGGTGTGTCCGGGTGGTAGGGTTCACCGAATGAGCCCCGTGTTCACCCGAGGATTGCTCCCCGGGGCGACCATGTTTGTTAATCGAACCCCTGTCCGAGAACATTCAGCGCAACAGCCCTACGTGTGTAGCCGATGATTTGTTATTCGCAGTTGCCCACGCCCACCGACCGGCTTAGAGCACCCGCTAGCCCAGAATGTTCTCGTCCGCCGCCGCTGAGCACCGGCATTGGACCAGCCTGCAGTGTGACGCCCCTTCCTCACCCGCAGGCAAAGAGAGGAGGGACGTCGCGGTCAATTAAGCCGCGAGAGCCAAGTTATCGTTGGCACTTAATGTTTTCCCGAAGGTTTTACGAGACTCCGAGAGCTCGACACGCTCTGTTGACCTCTTGATTCCCGTCGAAGCCAGTCACCCCCTTGTTAACGTTCAACCTTTTCTCCCTGACAATCAGAGAGTTCCTTTATTATACACTGATCCTCCCCTTAAATTCACAAACATTATCTTTGGGAAGATTATTCTTTTTATAAGATAGTCACTAAAGAAGAAAGATCAACCGATTGTGTGCCAAGGGGACATGACCTTCAACTCCATCCTCATTTTTCTGCTGAAACCCTGGAGCCCTTTGAAGTCTGGGGCACTCTCACGCTTCGTTCATTCCAGGCTAAGTTTTTTAAGTGTTCCCGGCTCCTTCTTTTGGGATAATCTCCTTCGGTTGTGATTTTTCTCGTACCCTGTGGTATGGGTGGAGAATGATTTTTTAGGATGTGTAATGAGATTCAATGTAACAAGCAGAGAAGAGGAAGGAGCAGAGGCTTATGGCGTGGACGTTGTTGGTGGTGGCAGGAATATTTGAGATCATCTGGGCCACGGGATTGAAATATACAGATGGGTTTACCCGGTTATGGCCCAGTATTGGCACCGTGGTGGCCATGGCCGTCAGTATGGTTTGCCTGTCGTTAGCCTTCCGGGTGATCCCGATGGGAACCGCTTACACGGTATGGACAGGTATTGGTGCGGTGGGCACTGTTCTGTTGGGTATTCTGCTATTTGATGAGCCGAAAAATGCGGTCAGATTATTCTGTATTACCCTCATTATTGTGGGCATTGCGGGGTTGAAATTGTCTGATCCTTCTTGATCAAAAAAAGTGTTTGTGGATTCTTTTTCTTATCGACCTGGGATTTCAGGTGTAAAGGGAGGTGGGTTTCCCTGTTTTCGCAAAGAGCCCGCATCTGAAGAGGGTCTATTTTTACCCATTTGCCCGCAGAAAGGCTGGAAACGGGAGGTAAGCCTAGGGTGGGGGGAGTGCTTAAATGGAGTACTGAAAGTCGGCACGGCCCCTGGGCGGTTCAGCCAGAATCCCCCTGGATTTGAGCAAATCAATGATTTGGTGGGTACAGTCGTCGAAATTTTCCGGCCCTGCAAAAATCAAATCGGTATCGGGCTGAGGACCTAGTAAATCTTTGGCCATATGGATGGTGATGACCGGGATCGGGTTCACCAACGTTTGTACGGTTTGCACGATGTGTTTGGTCGGTTCATGGAGTGCATTGGTTGTGGAAATCACCAATGAGCCTGTATCAGTCAGCAAACGCACGACTTCGCCAAACCGTCGGATGATCTCATCCGGTTTTGTGTCAACGAGATCCGCATCAAGTCCCCGTTGCAGATTCTCCGGCGCGAGAAGGTAGGCATGTCGACCTTCCGCGACTAAGACGGTTTCCAGTTTTCGAGCCAAAAATCCTTTCGCGGTGGTATCTGGGCCGGTGAGTAAGACCACAGCCGCTCGATGTCCATAGTGTTGAGCCCGGTCTTCTGCTCCCACATCTCCCTTGACCCATGCGGAATCCCGTTCGCGTGCCTCCGTTCGAAAATCTTCCTGGTCATCCTGGACCAGTTCCGTGATGATTCCTCCTCCTGCCACATCGTATTCGTCCACCAGAACGAAGCGGCCGGTTGTCTCGAATTGGGCATAGAGATCAAAAGCGATGGGAGATTTGGTCCGAAGCGTGATATCGGCCACTTCATTCCGTTTCACGGTGGTTTGCGTCTGTCGGTCGTCTAAATTGGTGGCGTCCACAATGCGATGAATAATTGCTACTTCGCAGGGAACTTCTCTGGTGGCCAGTCGTAAGACATAGGGCCGGCGGGTTTCTAAGGGACGCCCTCCTAACCAGAACAAGTTGGCACGAATGCGGGTGGAGACCAACGGCCTGGCATCATCGTGTGTCGCAATTTCCCCTCGTTCCACAAAAATTTGTTCGTCCAGGGTAATGCCAACGGATTGGCCGGCTTCGGCTTGAGTGGGCGGTGGATCGAGATTAAAAGCTTCAATCGTTTCGATATTGGCTGACTTGTTGGAGGGGGAAAAGATCAGCCGGTCACCAATCTTGAGTTTTCCTGCCGTGATTCGGCCAACTAAAATCCGGCGGGCGTCGAACTTATACACGTCCTGGATGGGAAGACGAAGCGTTTGTTCGGCACGTTTGGATTCCAGATGGAAATGGGCCAGGGAATCCAATACGGATGGTCCGGTGTACCACGGAGTTTCCGGGCTTGATTTGATGATGTTGATGCCCTGTTTGGCGCTCGCGGGGATGACGTATTGGGGAATGACGTTCAATTGGGTGAGAAATTCACGGTATTCTTTTTCGATGGCGTGGAAGGTGTCTTGCCGATAATTGACCAGATCCATTTTATTGACCACCACGGTCACTTGTTTGACTCCTAACATAGAGAGCAACAGCCCATGGCGTTTTGATTGGTCGCGCACGCCTTCCAGGGCATCAATGACCAGGAGCGCCGCTTCGGCACGAGCGGCACCTGACACCATGTTTTTCAAGAATTCCTTATGTCCCGGTGCGTCAATAATGATGTACTGTCGCCCGCCCCAGGAGAAAAAGGTACGGGCCGTGTCGATGGTGATCCCCTGCTGTTGCTCTTCTAAAAACGCATCAAAAAGAAAGGCGTATTCGAATTCTTTGCCTTGTTGCTTGCAAATGGCCTGGATTTTTTCGATTTTGCCGGTTGGTAAGGTTCCGGTGTCGGCATACAGACGGCCCAAAAGCGTGGATTTGCCGTGGTCGACGTGACCCACAATCACGATATTCATTCTCTCCCGGATGGAATTGTCCTGGGGAGTGTCGGGGGATTGGCCTATGGCTGGTGTAACCGTCATCTTCACATGTATCCATCTTTGCGTAATTGTTCCATCCCTCGTCCTTCGTCTTGTGCGCGTCCTGCCCGCTCCGCCACCTTGGTGTTGCGTAATTCAATGATGACTTCATCCACATTTTTCGAGGTGGAATCAATGGGTGTCGTGCATGGGGCGCATCCCAGACTGCGATAGCGTTTGCCGGTGCCTTGATCCAGGTAGAGATTATCCAGAAAGGGAATATTTTCTAATTTGATGTACTCCCAAATATTGATCTCTGTCCAATCCAAAAGGGGATGGATCCGGATATGGGTGCCCGGAGGAAACGACAGTTTATATTGATCCCAAAGTTCGGGGGGCTGATCGCGAAAATCCCATTCATTGTTTTTGTCCCGCGGGGAGAAATAGCGCTCCTTCGCCCTGGTACTATCCTCGTCCGATCGCACACCCAAAATGACCCCGGTGTAGCCCTTCTCTTCCAGCAATTGTTTTAACCCTAGGGTTTTTAAGGCCGTGCAGCATTCCACTCGTCCCCTCGTGTGGTTCATCCCTTCGGCCAGAGCTTTTTTGTTTTGCCCTACGATCAGATTTAATCGCCATTCGCGTGCGAGGCGATCCCGATATTCAATCATTTCAGGAATCTTATAGCTGGTGTCGACATGGAGTAAGGGGAAGGGGACATGGCCAAAAAATGCTTTTCTGGCCAGCCACAACAACACCGTAGAATCCTTGCCCATGGACCACAGCATGGCCAGGTTATCAAAGTTTTTGTACGCCTCACGCAGGATATAGACGCTTTGATCTTCTAACTGGCGGATATGGTTCATGCGGGCACCACCGCCGGTGCAGGGGGGATGACGAATTTGGACTGGGGAGGGCGTCCTTGGGCCAAGGCGGTAAAGAACGCTCCGGCTTTTCCGGAATCCAGGGTATCCTGGGCAAGCGGTGTGGCTTGCGCGAGAGAGGAAGCCAATCCTGCAGCATACATCAGTAAGGCTGCATTCATGATCACCCAGTTCCGTCGGTCGCCTTTCTGGCGATCGACGAGTAATTGGGTTATCAATTGAGCTTCATGTTGGGGGTTTCCGAATCCCGGACCATTGATGGTCGAACTCATGGCTTGAAATGGTCCGGATCGGAATCCGGCATCATCGGGACGAAAGGCTAATGATGAAATATGCCCGCTTCGTAATTCGCGCGCCATGGAGGGGGCGGAGAGGGACAGTTCAGGAAATCCTTCGACACCTTGAATAATCAATGCCCGCTTCGCGCCCAGCATGTCCAAAGCTTCCACCATTTTATCCAGGTATGGAGGATGGGAAATCCCGATGACTTGTGAGCCGACCCTGGCCGGGTTCAGTAGTCTGGACACCTGATGGGACAGATTTTGCAATCCGAATGCCTGACGCAGGTCCAGTAATTTGGTTAACGGTGCATGATATCCTGCTAAATCCATGTACACCCAGGGCGATTGAGCACCATGTTCAATGGCTTCAGTCGCAGTATTGGCGATAGGAAGCTGTAAGTGACGAAGGACTTGAGGGAGATCGTAGGGGAGATCGGGGTTTTCTACGCCATGCATGAAGAGACCTGCGCCGGCTGAAGCCGCGACAAGACTTGCGGCGATGACCGCATGGATGGTGTTGTGTTTTTCTCCATAAAGAGGAAGGTCCACAATGTTTTCGGCATGCGGGAGTGGGATCGGTGGCGCCCACCTGCGGACCGTTGTGGTGAACGCGGCGAGTTCGCTGATGGATTCGGTTTTGATACGCATGGCCATCAAAAACGCTCCCACTTGAACGTCAGTGACCTGCCCTTCAATGATGGCGTTCAGAGCAAGCTTGGCCTCGTCCCAGGTCAAATCCTTGGCCCCCTTCAGCCCTTTTCCAATTTTTGCAATCAGATGATCCATGCCATGATTCCGGGTTAAAAGGTCAAAACCTGGTCAGCGGGAAGAACAGCTTCTTTCCAGAAGGCCTGAGCGGTTTGCACTTCATCTAATTCCGGAATGAGCTCTTCGACTTTCACCCCAAAATATTTCAGAGAATCCGTACACACCGAAAATTTGACGTTTCCTTTTTCTTTGGAGGTTTGCATGAGTTTCGAGAGGTCCGCTTTATCTTCTTTTTTCAAGAGTTCACGAATAAAGCCTTCTCGCCCTTTAAACTCCGGGGACATGGTCAGTTCTTTGATCTTGGTTTTGGTCATTCGACCGGCGGCTTCGTCACGGAAATAGCCACTCACCTCGATGCCACTGGCCGCTGCCAGGGCGATCCACTCACAGGCTTGGAAAAGATTGTTCCATCCCCCTCTGGTAATAATGACGGCAATTTTCTTCACTGGCGGTCTCCAATAGCTACTTGATTGAGAAAAATGAATGTGAAGTCATGAATGACGGCATGGTCATGTGACTGGATTATCATCGATGAAGCCCACATTCGGTTTTTTCCGAACTTTTCCATCGTCCGGAGCGTGGGTCTTCTCCCGGCCTGACAGGTGCCGTGCAATGGGTACATCCAATGCTGGGATAGTGTTGATCATGCAATGCATTATAGGGAACGGCATTTGTGCGAATGTAATCCCAGACCTGTTCCCATGACCAGGCGGCTAAGGGGTTAAATTTCACAAGGCCAAACTTCGTATCCCACTCGACAATAGCGGCATTGGCACGAGTGGGTGATTGATCACGCCGAATACCCGTCATCCACGCCGCATACTTTGACAGGATGCATGTGAGAGGCTCAACCTTTCGGAGTGTGCAACATTGGTTGGGGTCCCGAAGCCATAAGGCTTCCCCAAACTTTGTGGCTTGCTCGGAAGGACTGAGCGTAGATTTAACCTGAATGATCTGATCATCCTTTAACCGATAGTGTTGAATCATCCGATCCCGAACGGCATGGGTTTCAGGAAATAAAAAATCGGTATCCAAATAAAAGAGTGTGCTGCCCGGATTTGAGCGAAACATCATATCGGCCAGAACAACATCCTCGGCCCCAAAACTACAGGCCAGAATAATCGTTCCCCCATATTCCGCAATCGCGGTCTCGACAATCTTCCGAGGTGTCTGGCCCTCCATGGATCGATTGACCGCGATGAGTTCTTCCGGAGTTGGATGGGTATTGAGGAAAAGAGCCATGGCGTTTTACAGTTCTACTTTCTCCACTAACACTCGGAAATGCTGTTCTTCGGGGTCTATGGGCTCCTGTTTGAGCACATTGTGTCCATCGTTTCGAAGACTCACCGGGACGTTGCGAATCGGATCGCCGCCGTCCAACCATACTTCCAACTGTTCACCGTGGTCCATCATTTCTAATTTTAACTTGGTTTTCACGTAATTCATGGGACAGGCAACGCCCCGCAGATCGTAGACGGGCACGCCTGATGGGGAGGATTCCTTGTCAGGGGACGTGGGTATCGTCCTGGTTGATTCAGTGGATTTTTGTTCCGGTTCAGCAGGAGCCAACTTGAGGTCCTGGCCGATTTGGTCCGAAACGGTCCGGCAGAGATCCACGAACCCTTTGGTAAATGTGATTTTCCCTTGTGTCAGGTCAGCCGAAGCGTCTTTGTTCCCCAAATCGCCCACGGTCATGGCCAGATTGTGGTATTCCGCCGGCATGAGCCCTTTGGCCACAATCAACTTATCAAATTCCGCTAAGGTGTCGGCATCCGTATTCGGATCAATCCCTTCTGTGACAAGGATGGCTTTTGCTCCTGCCACCACGGCTCGATAGGCTTTGTTAATGGCAAACGCGTATTGGTGTTTTTCGGCCAACAGGCGTGCTTGATACAGTTCCTGTTCTGCTTCAAGAATCCGATTGTCGATCATCTCCAATGCGCCGCCGGCGCATTCGCCGGGTCCGAGGTCCTCAACCGAAAATTCCTCATCGCCTTCCCAGTCAATATAGAATTTTGGATCTTCCTGATATGTGGGAAGAATGGTGTAGGGGATCAGTTCATCTTTTAGTTGGAGTTTTCCCGTGCGATCAATGAACGAGAGGAGGGACTCCCCATTTTTTCTATCCCGGCGATAGAGATCGAGCAGATGCTGGACGGCAGCGGGGACGTTTTTCGCGGGGACCTTCACAATGAGTTGGGCAATTTTGGCCGTGCCGTTGACCCGTCCCCCAAGGTGTAATTCATACACTGGCGCCACATGGTCTCCAATGCGTTTGCCGACTCCATGTAATCCAATTGTGGCGATATGATGTTGAGCGCAGGAATTGTGGCAGCCACTGATTTTTACGTTCACCCCTTCCAGGTCCTCTGCGATTTTTCCGGCAGGGAACACTTCTGCCAGCGCTCGGGCCAGTCCTTTAGAAGAGGTGATTCCCAGTCCGCAGGTGTCGGTTCCTGGGCAGGAGACGATATCTGCGACGCCTTCAGCTCCAGGGTCGCCCAACCCATGAGCGACTAATTCGTCATAGAAGTGCCGGAGACGCAGTTCGGGAAGCCATCGCACCATGATGTTCTGATTGATGGTGGTACGAAGGTTTCCGTTGGCATACCGTTCGGCGAAATCGGCCAGTCCAAACATTTGCTCAGATGTGATATCACCGGAGGGGAGTCTCACCACCGCCGTTCTATAGCCTGATTGGCGTTGCGTAATCACATTGGTTGCACACCAATGATCGAACGCTTGTTGAGATGAGGCATCTCCATGTTGTGATGAGCCATGAGGGCGGCTGTTTCCATTGCCTGAGGTGGAAGTGCTGTTCCCGGATTTCGTCGGCATCATCAAGGGAGGATCATCAGGATACGGGGCCGTTTTCAATCCAAGTTTGGTGGCGCCGGATTGCAACATGGCATCGTAAGTCTCTTTCCATCGTTGAGAAAATTCATCGAACCCTAATTTGTCAATGACAAATTTCATCCGGGCTTTGCTTCGATTTTTTCGATTGCCTAAATTATCAAACACCTTGAGCATGGCTTCGATGGCGGGAATCAATTCTTCCATGGGAACGAACTCATGAAGTACTTTGGCGAGGCGCGGAGTGGACCCCAAGCCGCCTCCAACGACCATTTTGAATCCCGGAACCCCTTCGGGATTGCGAGCAGCCAGAAGCCCGACATCGTGGATGGGCGTGAGGGCACAGTCCTGCTTACAGCCGGAAAACGCAATCTTGAACTTGCGAGGAAGACTTTGGTTAAGAGGATTCCGTAATAAATGATAAGCCACGGTTTTCGCATAGGGTGTCACGTCAAACACTTCCCCGGGGCATACCCCTGCCAACGCACAGGCTGTGACATTCCGGACGGTATTGGCGCAGGCTTCTCGAGTGGTGAGTTCAACTTCGGCCAGTTTTCGCATGATGGTGCCAACGTGGCGAAGGGGAACAAAGTGCAGTTGAATATCCTGCCGCGTCGTGACATGTCCCACGCCGGTCGCAAAGGTATCCGCAATGTCTGCTACTTGGCGTAGTTGATTGGCGTTCAGACCACCAAAGGGAATCTTGATCCGGACCATTTGGACATCCGCCTGGCGCTGACCATAAATGCCGTATTGGAGTCGAAACGGTTTGAACACATCGGCTGGAGTGTCACCTGATTGCAGGCGATTGACCTCATCTTCGAAAGTTTCTATTTCTTCCAGAATCTCCTGGGGTATCGGAACCGTGTGAACAGGAGGGCGGGTGGTGACTGGTGAGGTGTTCATGGTAATTCTCCAAATCCCGAATAGAGGGGTAAATTTCTAGTGTTGGCTTAAAAATGCCCTAATTTCTGTTCGACCCTGGAATGGTCTATCCTTTGCCAAAGCTAAATATGATACATCAGGCAGCGCTGGGTTTCGAGCGTTTGATACTGTTCGACTAATTTTTGTAGGGAAATGCCACGCAAAACTGCCTGCTCCGCCTCTTGAACCTGTTGCCAAATATTTGAAAGTAAGACGTTCGGAACCTGTCGGCTTTCCGAATGGCCGTTGGTGTGCCCATGTTGCAGCAATGGTTCTGTCGCCCACCCATTCATTGAATTGACTAAATCCGCCAGGGAAATCTGACTGGGGTGTTGTGCCAGGGTATACCCTCCTTGTGCTCCTCGAAGGCTCCTTATGATCCCGGCCTGTTTCAAGTGCTGAAGGATCTGCTCAATAAAGCGAGAGGGTATGCCCTGTCGTTGGGCGATGATTTTGGCTTGAAGCGGAATGGATCTGTCCTGCTTTGCTAGCTCGATTGTGGCCATAATCCCATACGTGACTTTGATCGGAAACTTGTTCATGGTTTAATTCATACTAAAACGATAGGAATAATGTGTAATATAAAATTTGCAGAAAACATTTGTCAAGAAATATGAGTCGTACTTTTTCTTAAAAAAGGAGTTGCCGGGCACAAATGGGTGGAGGGATTTATCAGCAGGGAGCCATTCTTTCAAACAAAAAAAACTGAACAGCAATCGTAGGGCCACTAAATATTGGGAAAAAATAAGCCGATACCATGACTGGGGAAAGCCCCGTTAAAGTCACCGGTTGCAATGTTTGAGAGCTTTGAGGACCAATGAGATGAAAGACCTTGCTGATCTGCTTGAAGAAGTTCAGACCATCGTCCAGTCTATTCGGGAAGAGAAGATGATACTTGAGGATCGGCTGAATATGTTGGAGAACGACTTATCGACTATGGAGAAAGCGAAAAAGTCCATTGCTTGTGATCTACAGGAAACGCGGGAAAGACTCGGACGGGAACTACAAGATACAAAGGAGAAATTGGATCAGGTACATCCGGCAATACAAAGTTTGCAAGATGAGCTGCAGAATACCGAAGTGCAGAATAATCTTCTGGTTATGGATCTTAAAAAGAAAGACGAAGAAATAAAAACATTAGAATTGCGCCTTCGTGAATACACTTCCTTGACTTCTTCATCCTTCCGAGCTGAAAAGCCCATTGGCTAAGCTCGGGGAATGCCTTTCAACTCAAATCCTCCGACTGTGGAGAGATGTCTTAAAACCCCGATCTTGCGTTGGTTCCTTCCTGAGTCGAGTTGATAGCCCCCAGTCAGCATTTTCATTCCTGGTATGAGGAACCTTTAAAGGACCAAGAAGTGGGGGATTCCTTCACTTGGCCAATTCTCGATATAGGCCGGTGAATGATAAATAGGAATATCCATAGGATTGAAATGCCAGGTCTGAAATTTCGTTTGGGCATTAAGGTGGGAGCAGGATGGGAAATGCCTGTTGGTTAGGCCACTCAAAATGTTTTCTGGCGTTGCTCATTAAAATTAACCGTCAGATGATGAGATCCATTGAGGTAGCGGTACAAAGGATAGTCTGCTCAAAGGATTGGAGGGCATCAACCTTATACGCGATCCGTTCCTTCACAAGGATGGGGGCCATGTGGCTCGCTTCCTTAAAAAAAAGGGAGGAATGAAACCTCTTATTCATTGTACAATGGTCCTTCATTACCAGGGAGATGAGGAGAATCTCCTGCATTAAGTCAGAATAGTTCCATTCAGCAAAGGTATCGTGGCACGTATACCCACTTGTCATCAGAGGAGGGTCCTATGGCATCCAAAGTGAAAAAAGCCCAGACTAAAAAGAAGGGGCCGGCACAATCAAAGCCAAAGGTCGTTGCAACAAAGAAGGCAGCACCCAAGCGTTCCTCATCAAAGAGTCAGGGGCTGGCTTCAGGATCTCGAAATCCCTCAACAAAAATAAGAACGGTATCTACCCCTAAAACGAAAAAACCGGCCCAACAGAGTACACGCATAGCGGCGACGTCTGAGTTGCAGGTTGGGGATCCTGCTCCTGCTTTTTCCCTTCCTGATGATACTGGACGCATTGTGAATTCATCTGAGCTTCGAGGAAAAAAAGTGGTGATATATTTCTACCCGAAAGATGACACGCCCGGGTGTACGACAGAAGCCTGTTCGTTTCGAGATGGTATCCAGGAATTGAGAAAGAGCGGGGCGGTCGTGTTCGGAGTGAGTGCGGATTCGGTCTCCTCTCACCGGAAGTTTTCCGATAAGTTTCAACTCAATTTTCCCTTGTTAAGCGATGAGTCCAAGGCCATGATTCAGGCCTATGGGGTGTGGAAAGAAAAGTCAATGTATGGCCGGAAATATATGGGGATTGAACGTACGACGGTAGTGATCAATGAAGATGGGACCATAAGGAACGTATTCCCTAAGGTCAAAGTGAACGGGCATTTTACTGAAGTGCTTCAAGCCCTCAGATAGTGTGGCCCTGAAAAATGATGACAGGTGAGGGAAAACCTTCTACCCATGCCGTTCATGGGCGTCCCCAATTTGAGAAAAAGTCTCTTCCCCGAAGATGGCATTCGCATTGAAGTAATATTTGAATTCAAGCAGATTATGCGACGGATCTTCCAGGAAAAACGTCAAATGTTCGAGAGGAGTATCAGGAAATCGTCTACGGGGTTCACGAAAAAATATGAGGCTATTCGTTTGGGCCCGGTTCCGGAGTTCATTCCACTCCTCTTCTGTCCGGCAGATTAACCCGAAATGTCGGGGGTAGATACTTGTTTGTCGGGGGCCAAGGTCCTCGGTCACATGGGCGACAATTTGGTGGCCGTGGAAATTTAATGTGATGGCGACGGAAGACTGGCGGCCCAAGCCGCACCCAAGGCCTTCAATATAAAATTTTTTCGTGGATTCGATATCCTTAACCGGAATGGAAAGATGAAAGATGGAAGAAGACATATTAATAGTTCCCTTATGCAATTATCCCATGTTTTGGATGATCAATGAAAATATGTTGCTGTTTATAGATGGCTAAGGTTGAGCAATTCAATAAAAAATGGACATTAAGTACCCTAGGGAAAACGATTTTTAACTACAGGCTTACCACAGCCGTTCCAATACCCGGCGCTCATCCATGGGGTGGTATGCCGAATCGCAAACCTGCCAGTGCGATCGAGGATGAGGCATCCGGCCTCCCCCTGTATTCGGCTGACGAGTGCCTTCAGTGCATAGTTGGTCGCTTTTGCGGGCGTCCAGCCTAGCCCCAGCAGGATAGCTAGATATTTGGCCATGCCGGCTCGTATGATGGATTCTCCTAATCCCGTCATGGAAATGGCCCCGGCGGTATCATCGGCATACACTCCCGCGCCGATTAAGGGGGTATCTCCAACACGGCCAGGTAACATGACCGCAACTCCCCCTGTTGAGGCCCCTGCGGCAAGATGGCCGGCACAGTCTAGAGCGACCGCACCGACGGTGTCATACAATCCTAACTGACGGTAAAGCGCCTGGGATTTAGGGTTAATCGTGTTTCGTGAACTCCGTTTGTTCCTCAGTGGAGTCGAACTCTTCAGATGGACCAATCGGGCTAAACCAAAATGCCGAGCCAATCGCTTAGCATGTGGGCCGACTATCAATACATGGTCGGTGTCGGTCATGATCCGTCGCGCGGCGCAGATGGGATGAAGATATCCTTCCAGCCCTGCTACGCCGCCCGCCGATAAGGTCTGCCCGTCCATGATCGATGCGTCCATCCGTTGAATCCCGTCGAGTTGTCGAAGCGATCCCCGCCCGGCATTAAACTGTCCCGATTCTTCCAGGTAGCGGATCATGGTTTCTAACGCATCTAATGATGAATTCCCTGACTTGAGGCATTTATGTCCCTTCACGAGTGCCTCTGTCAGGCAAACTAACTGACTGTGGGTTGGTTGCCGGGAGCCTGCACCCCCATGGATCAGGACTTTAGGTATCGGGATAGGTGTTGGCTTAGCCAAAGGCCGAAGGACTTATTAAAAAAATAGAGTGGAGTGCCGGGTGGATGCTGCTTCCAGTGTTAAGCCGGCTGTTCAATTTTTATTTTCTCATAATAGGTGCACTGGTTGCGACCGTGGGATTTAGAATGATAGGCGGCTTTGTCTGCGTCAAGGAGAAGGGCGGTGATATTGGGATAAGGCATATCCGGCGTGTGTGTTGCGACTCCCAGAGAAATGGTGACGGCAAGGTTTTGATTTTTGGCTATTTCATGGGTGGCATTGCGAAACGCTGAGAGGATTCTTTTACACACTATTTTAGCGGCGGGTGAGGAGGTTTTCGGAAGAATGAGCACGAATTCTTCTCCTCCGTATCGTCCGACCATATCGGTGGTGCGAACCTGGGCAAGCAGTAGACGTGCTGTGGATTGAAGAACGCTATCCCCCGCCTGGTGTCCATAGGTATCATTGATGGATTTGAATTTATCAAGGTCTCCAAATACCAGGGTCAAACATTCTTCATTGGCGAGCGCTTGTTTAAAAGAGGAGTCTAAGTATTGATCGAGGGAAGCTCTTGTCAATGCCCCGGTGAGGGGATCATTGCGGTGGACTTCTTCCAAATTATGGAATTGGGCTTCCATCGTCACTTTGTTGATTTGGAGTTCCTGAACTTCCTTAATAGTCTGAAGGCTTCGGAGGAGAAGTGTCTCCCTGGCTTTTTCCAGAATGGCTTGAGGTTCGGTCCACGTCTGTAGGTCTGTCTGAAAAACTTTCTCCGTCTCTGGAATAAGGTCTTCGGTCGTTTCCAGCACCTCCATAAGCGCCTCTGGAGTGAGATTCAGCAAGTTATGGCCTTCTTCTTTGACAACCTGGAGATATTCGCTATGAGACTCGCGTAGAAATATTTCCGCAATTTTCCCTGACAGCGACACACAATAGACAAATTTCGCGCGTTCATCTTGCGGGGGAATTCGGGAGGAATCATCGCTCCCGGCTATAGCCAACCGGATGCGGTCTGGAAAATTCCACTGCCTCAAGAGCCAACTTCCCACAGCGGCATGATTCACTGCTAGACATTGTTTTTCGTGGGCGATAATGCTGGCATGGCATGTTTGATCCAGCTCCGGGGAATTATAGAGGTCCAGGAACACTTGATCGAGTGCGAGCATTCCAAGATCTTGTATGAGACTCGAAAGATACAACTCTTCTATTATTCCGGTTAATCCACACGTTGTCCCAAGGACACGACAGGCAGTTCCAGCTAGGATGGCACGTTTCCAATACAGCGAATAGTCCAAGCCAGACTTTCGATGGGTCTGAAGCGATTTCATTAACGAAAAGGACAGAGCGAGTGAAATGGTCGCATTGAGACCAAGGACCATGACCGCTTGATGAAGATTCTCGATTTTTTTTGAATAAGGGTATAAGGGAGAATTGGCGGTTCGTAGAATTTTGCTGGCCAGCGCCGGATCACAATGCAGAATTTTGATGATACCGTCGATATCGACTTCGGGGTCGTTGGTTAGGTTGATTATTTTTATGGCGACGTTTGTCGGGCTTGGAAGGCTTGGGCAGGATTGTAGTTTCTTTTCAAGTTCTGGTGTCATAAAGCACTCTTGGTCAGAAGGCCTTCGCGAGTGTCTCGAAAGACTCTGCATCCGAAGAACTACCAATCCTCATACTATCGAGATCCATGAATACGAGGATATATCCGTGATGTTTTCTGATTATAGGCATTTCGGCATATTTGTATGTCATCTGAATAGGCGTGAGAGGAAAATCGGTTTCTCTCCTTTTAATTCGGAAGCGATCCTCCTGATTGACCGGCTCGAAGCGAGAAGGTGGGATAAGGGAAAATGCAAGTGCAAAACATTGGGTCTCTAGATAATAGGCATGTTCTGTCACATTGCTGTTGATTTGGCTGTTTTTGTCGGGTTTGCAAATTCTGTGGATGATGGGACGAGCCATTCCGGAAAATCCAGCGAGGCAGGGTTCGCCAGGTGGGTCACCATCATATTGAGGGCCGAGCTAAGGAGACGGCCGGGAAGAACAGCGCCTAGTGGAAAAGGTGGCTTTGCGCTTGGTTCAGGTTAGGATCCTGAAAACGATCCAGGTCTAATCGGACAAAACCAAGGCCCGCGACACAGAGTTCAAAATTCGTTGAAAGCGTTTGAAAGAGTGCCGGTGGGTTTTTGCCCTGAGGGTCTTGATGGGTAGCCACAATACTGTAGGAGCGTTTCCCGGCTTTAACGTAATCCACCAAAAAATCTTTGTGGTGAATAAGTCCGGAGCATTTTATCCGTTTGCAATATTCGGGGAAGAGTCCGGCGAGGAACAAGGTCAGGTCCCCAATATGACGATGAATATCCCGCTCTTTTTCAGCAGAAGACTGTTGGGTATGGGATTCGGCCGCGTACAGGAGCTCAACCACTGTTTCGACGGGTTCTCCCTCATGGTCTTTAATACGGGAGAGTTGATCGATATGGATAAATTCGAGAAGCAGGTTTGAAACATATTCCGTCACTTGAAAATCCGGCCATCCCAATGCTTCGGAAAAGTTTCGTTCTGTTAACCGACCAAATAACTGCCTTAGAGGATGTTGTTCAGGGATTTGTGTCATCAATGCCCTTCCCTCTCTTTCCACCGAATGGCCCTTCGTCAGGGTGTGTCGGTTTCTATGTATGTCTATCGGTCTGATGAAAAAGGTTCTTAACCTTATTTACTCCTTTGCCTGCCCTGCTGTCCAGAATGAGGGTCATTGGACCGTCATTGTCCAATGACACGACCATTGTCTTACCAAATATTCCTGTTTGTACAGATAGATCAAGGGCTCGGAATTGTTCCAGTAATTCCTGGTATCGCACACGTGCTTCTTCGGGAGGCGCTGCCAATTCAAAGCTTGGGCATCGTCCTTTTCCGGTATTAGCCAGTAAGGTAAATTGAGAGATCAGGAGGAGTTCGCCATTGATGTCTTGGAGGGCATCGGTCATTTTCCCTTGTATGTCAGGGAAAATTCGCAGGCGAGGAATTTTTTGGACCATGAAGGACACGTCTTGTTCGGTATCGCCTTGGGCCACACCTAGCAGAATGACGAGCCCCCGGTTGATATGGGCGATGACTTGGCTTTCCACCGTGACTGAAGCCTGTGTGACGCGTTGAATAACGGCAATCATGTGACCCTTCGTGATATCGCCTATCTTAGGACAGCCGTGCATGATGACGGGAAGCCGGTCAGTCCACATGCTTACGTTGTAGAAGACGCTTTGCGTATCTTTCGTCGCAACATGAGGGTCAGGTGCGTGAGCTCCTCTGACTTGAATACATAGTGAACGGAAAAATATCCAATCGTGCTTGCAACAAGCGCCACAATCAACCAGGCAACTTTTTCGAGGCTCTGTCCTGTTGTCTGCCATAGCGGGAATCCTGCAATCCAGAGAGAAACGGCGATGAGGGGGAGAAGCGCTATTCCTGTGCGGACCAGGGATATGCCGAGTGTCTTCCACAGTAGCCCCTGAAGGCGGTTCCCCAAAACGGTCAGTAAGATAAGGGTGTTCCCCACTGCGGCACATGCGGTCGCCAGGGCTAACCCAGTGTATTGAAGCCATTGCATAAGCCATAATGACAGCCCAATGTTGAGGCCAACCGAACCTACAGCCACGATGGCGGGTGTTTTCGTATCTTGAAGGGAATAAAATGCGGTTGCCAGAATTCGATAACTGGCGAATGCCCACAATCCGATTGAAAATCCGAGAAGGGCCGAAGCGGTTCCAGCCGTGTCCATGGCCGAAAAGGCGCCATGCTCGAAAAACACATGAATTATGGGTATGCGTAATAGGATCAGCCCAACCATTGATGGAAGAATGATAAATAGCACCATGCGTAACCCGAAATTTACCGTTTCCCGTAGTTCATGAATGGCTCCACGGGCTGCTTGGCCGGATAAGGTTGGCAAAATGGCTGTGGCCATTGCCACACCAAAAATCCCTAACGGGAATTGAATGAGTCGCATTCCATAAAACAGATACGTGGGGCCCCCTTGAAAATACGAAGCTAAAATCGTGCTGATGGTGAGATTGATTTGGGTCACAGCTAAGCCTAACAGGGAAGGAATGAGCAGAAACCCCATTCGTTTCACCCCGGGATGGTGCGGATGAAAATTCCAGGACAATGGGAAATCATTCTTGTGTAAACTGGGTAATTGCATGAGGAATTGAGCGAGCCCTCCCACCACAATGCCAATGGCTACAGCCAGAATCGCCTGATCAAATAACGGGGAAATGGCTACTGCAAAGAAAATGACACACAGATTAAAAAAGACAGGAGCTAGGGCAGGAACGGCAAATGAATGGAGGGAATTAAGTATTCCCATGGCCAGAGCCGCCAGGCTCACGAAGAGTAAATAGGGAAACATGATCTGCGTGAGGAGCGTGGTCGTGGCGAGTTGATTTGCTTGACCATGGAGGCCTGGCGCAAGAAGCCAGACGAGACTCGGAGCGGCAACGATGCCCAGTAAGGTGACAAGGGTCACGAGCGTCAGGAGCGTGGTAAATGCTGCGCTGGCTAATTCCCAGGTTTCCTGCTTGGAGCGGGTCGAATGATATTCGGTGAACACCGGGATAAAGGCGGAAGACATGGACCCTTCCGCAAAAAGTTCTCGCAACAGATTGGGAATTCGATAGGCGATGTAAAAGGCGTCTGCTGAAGCGTTGGCGCCAAACAGATTGGCGAGAGTGACATCTCGAATAAATCCGAGAATCCGACTACAGAAAGTAGCTCCGCCGATCAGCCCGGCCGCACGGCTAATACGTTGGGTCTCTCCTTGAGGAGATGACGGGACTGGTGGAGGTTGAGCTGATTGAGACATCCGAATCGGAATGTTACCGGAAAGGGTTGAGTTGTTTCATCTGACAGATATCAGAGAGCGATCGTTTTGCTCGAAGATTAAAAAAGGGCCCGGGTTCGCACGCAGAGCCTGGATACGGGTTTTTTCGGTTGTTTCTGAATTGACACCCTCTAAATCATGCTTTAGCATCAATTCCCTTTTGTCCATCCAATTCTTCATCTTATGACAAGATCTTCGTTGACTCAATCCAGTCTGCCACGATGGTGGTGCTTTGCGACCGCGTTCTCGACCGGTGCGGTGGTGATGGCGTTGGAAATTTTAGGAAGCCGACTTCTCGCGCCGGTTTTTGGCAGTTCGCTATATGTCTGGGGCGCGCTGATTGGGGTGGTCCTGGCTGCCATGAGCAGTGGCTATGCCGCTGGAGGCTGGCTGGCTGATCGATATGCTCCGCAGCGGGTGTTGGCTGGGCTGTTGTTGCTGTCCGGCGCTTGGACCTTGTTGTTGGCTTGGGTAGGGCAACCCGTCGTTTTTGGAGTGGCCCAATGGATTCAGGATCCTCGCTGGGGGCCATGTTTTGCCGCCAGTGTGCTATTGGCGGTTCCGGCATTTGGGTTGAGCGGCGTTCTCCCGGCCCTCTTGCGTTTGGCTATCGGGGATATGGGGCATCTTGGACGTCATACCGGTGGCATGATTGCGGTTTCAACCATCGGAAGCCTCATCGGAACGTGGGGGACGTCCTTTTATCTTTTAACCTGGCTGGGTAGTGCTACATTAGTCGCTATCCTTGGCGTGGTCCAGGTATGTCTCGGTCTATGGTGGACATTCAGAGTTGGAATACTCCAGCCGAGTTTACAGGCCCTGCTTCTTGCGGGATTAGCCGGAGTGACCTGGATGGGTTTTCACCCGGTCAGCATTTTGCCACCGGCCATTTATCAGGAGGATAGCCCGTACCAACAGGTTAGAGTGAGTGAAAATGATTTATTCCGTTATCTCATTTTGGACAATACCTTCCACGCGGTGATGTGGAAAGCGACTCCGGAATCTCTTGCTTTGCCCTATAGCCAAGTCATGATGGGTGTGTTGCCAATTGTCGAGAAACCCAAGCGAGGATTGATTCTAGGCCATGGCGGAGGATCATTGGCAAAGTGGCTAGGGAAGAACTGGCCGGATTTGGAATTAGATGTGGTCGAAATGGATCCGTCTGTAGTCCGGGCAGCTGAACGGTATTTTGGTTATACGCCACCGCTCAACCATCATGTTTATGTGGAAGACGCCCGTACGTTTTTACGAAAAAATCCTTTCCAGTATGATGTGGTGTGGGTCGATGTGTTTGCCAGGCATCTCATTCCGTTCCATGTGACGACTCGGGAATTCTTTGAGGAATTACGGGAGCATGTGCACCCGGAAGGCGCGGTTGCTGTTAATTTGGCGTCTTCCGATTCACCCGCGAATGTTCGCCGTGCACAAGCCGTGTTGACCACGATGCAACTGGCGTTTCCTGATGTGGTGTCCTACGGTGTTGCGGGCCCTGAATGGTTAGATACAAAAAAAGGATCCGTGAACCTGATTTTTTTTGGTGGAAAACCTGTCTCCGTTATGCGTGATTCGCAGTTTTTGGATGTTCTGGCTCGTCAGATGAATCGGGATCGATTTCCGCCAGAAGGGTTTGCATTTTTCATGTCACAGGAGCCGGTCCTTCTGGCTCCTGGTCAGATTCTGACTGATGATTTCTCTCCGCTAGATTTACTTCAAGGGGAAGGGTAAGTATCCCTTTCGCTTTGAGTCAGCAGGGTTCCTCCCCTCATTCCTAAAAACGACGTGGGATACCTCTCAACTTGCTAAGGGGAGCTTACTTAGAAAGGTGGCTTGTTCCTGTTTGGTATGGTGGAATAATCCGGGTGTTGCCAAAACGGTTAGAGGCCACTCTAGGGAGTGTTGAATAATAAAGATGTTCAAGGGCAAATTTGCCCAGGGTTAGATTACTCCTCAAGGCTCCGGGTCGGTTCAAAAAAGTCCGTCCAGCAAGGCCGCAGCCGTTTTTACGCGCGGAGCCTACGCTTAGTAGGTGAGCACGGGAAAATGGCGAGAACGCCGCTGGCGGCTTTTTTCAACAGACCCCTCTAACAAAGAAGGGATCCACACATGTGGGGTCCTGGCATGGGCTGCTTTGGCGTTTTTGATTGCCAAGAGTTATTTTGGTTTAGGCGGTTTTCACTCCCCACGTTTATCAGGTGTCTCCCATTCCAACGTGTAGGTGCATAGCAGAATTTCTAGCCGTCCAACCCTCGCTTGATTTTGGGCCCTCGGGAAGCGTTGTTGCGCCCATTCTAAGCCTGAAGACAAGGATTGTAGGAGACAGGCAATCGAAAGAGTTTACAATATGTTCAGGAAGTATGGGGCCTGATGTCATCCTATTTTGAACAGACAGCTTCTGGCCAAAACTTGTATCGAATTTGTGGTAGCTGAGCGCCGTCAAAATTCGGGAGATCATAAAGACATCGATCAACCACGGCTACCTCCTCACTGGTAAATTCGAAGACTTTCCGTGTTTTATAAAATTGATCCAGCGTATAGTAATCCCCTGAGGTTGGCCTCTCGGCCACCGCTGCCTGAAGTGCTTTGAAGACGGCGGTATCAGTTCCTGGGATACGTCCGTTGTTGCGGGTAATGCACCATTTTATGATTTCGGCTACCCCATACATGCTTAAATCAATTTTCTGCTTTTCTTCGGCCATGATTTCCTCCTTACAAACAGACAAAAAGACAAGGGACCTCTATAACATAAAGAGAGTCGAGTCATCCAGTGTGCGAAGGTCATACTTTTCAAAACTGCCTTTGGCAAAGTCTGTAGCCTGGTAGAAAAAAGAGGATTTCTCGGGCTACTAGCAGGTTTTACATCATTTGGAAAAATCCGTATACTCAAGGCGCTGGGCATGGTTTATCCTGCATTTATAATTGCACCCTCTCAACCCACACATTCTGGAGAAAGGCAAGAAGAATTGTATTCCAGTCAGTCTTTGTGGGCTCGACTTGTCATTCTTCTGGGTCTTTTGGACCTCCTGTCTTTGGTCGGTTGTCCTACGCGTGAAGAGTACAATCCTCCTGATCTGATTTATCATTATTTAGATATTCCGGTCGGTAAAAACCCTACGTCAATCCGAGCCAGTGATTTTAACGGTGATGGGTTTACGGATTTGATTACCAGCAATATTCAGGGAAATTCCCTATCACTGCTCTTGGGAAAGGGGGACGGGAGTTTTGAGGACCAAAAAACGATTTCTGCCTGTCAGGAGCCAAGGAATGTGGCGGTGGATGATTTTAATCTTGACCACGTGCCGGATTTCGTTGTGGCGTGCTCCGGGGATAATCATGCTCTCGTGTTTTTGGGACAAGGCGATGGCACTTTTTTGCGTGGGGCCCAATACCTGGTTCATCGTACGCCAGTGAGTATTGCCACAGGAGATTTCAATGAAGATTTTCTTCCTGATTTAGTGGTGGCCCTCCGCAACGACAAAATCCAAATCCTGTTGGGGATGGGGAACGGCAAATTTCGATTGGGACCATTATATGAATATGGAGATACGCCTACCTCTGTGGCTACCGAGGATTTGAATGGGGATAACCATTTGGATCTGGCCGTGTCTAATGGAGGGCCGATGAGTCATGCGGTATCGATCTGGCTGGGCTTGGGGGATGGCACCTTCCAAGCTCCAACTGACTATCGTACTGGCAAGCGGCCATTGGGAGTATCCTTTGGAGACTTTAATACTGATCGAGCCATAGATCTTCTCGTGATTAACGGTGAAATGAACACAATTACCGTGTTTTTAGGAAACGGGGATGGAACTTTTCAGGAGGGAAGGGAATCGGGCGGTGATGCCGGACCAAATTATGGAGTGGCTCAGGATTTTGACGGCGATAAAGTTCCGGATGTGGCCGTTGCCAATATTCAATCCGGAAGTATTTCGTTGTTATTTGGGAAGGGTGATGGGACCTTTCATTATCCTCCAAGAGATTATCCCACTCCGCATGCCCCCTTTGCTTTAACCACCCTATCGATTGCCACCGATCGGGGGGAAGAACCGGGATTGGCGGTCGTGAATAATGCTTCAAGTAATGTCTCTATTTTTTTACATCATGGGTTGAATATCCGGAAGGGCCAACTCCCGGCAACTCCTTCTTGAATTCTTCTTCAAATGTGATGTTCTTGACACCCGATTTCTGCAATGTTTACAGTACCTTTGCCTTTCAGACGGAGGCGTAACGCCGGTCCAAAGCGTGATTCAGCCTCGTGAGGAGAATGTGCGAACTTTTGGCTGGTGGTTTGGAATGGGGTCTCTGTTGACCCTAGCTGTTTTGCTTGTTCAGGGAGGCATGAGAGACCTGATTTATGGTTCGTCGTATTCTGGGACGTGGGAAGGAATTCTCTCCATGGGACTGACGGTTTTAGGAGGTGGAGTCATTGCGGGCTGTGTAGCGGTGATTCTAAATCGACTTCGCTAGATAGCCTGGATGATTCAGGAAAAAGACTAAAAGGGACTGTAATCCCTGTTTTTTGGGATTGGCAGGAAAAAGTGGGGATTGTCCCATCCGCTCATCGTGAGTATCTAATCCAGGAGTAGGTTTGTATCGATATGACGTGTCTTAGATGCCAAGGAACTATGCTGGTTGAACGGCAGTACACCAGGATGTCACGCCGGTTCAACGCAAAATGTATCAATTGTGGATTTTGGTTTGATTTAGCAGATGTGTTGCGTTTTTTTAAGCGCGTTCTCGAAAGCGGTTACAACGGTCAAAAAATTCGTGAAACCCTCTAGCCTGTCTAAACCCTCCCGCCTTACTTTCAACGTAGCAACTCATAAACCTATGAACTGATTGAGTCTCTGTCTGGTCTCTGTGATGTGGCAAACCACTGAGTGGATTCTAAGGATTATGCCGTGGTGTAATGGGTTTTTATTTCGGATGGCATAATTTAATGTCCTGATTTTTGCAATAACGTTCCTTTTCTCTCTCAATCCTTTATTCCACATTTTGATCACACCTTGGACTTTGGCAAAAACCTGTAATCCCTTAACAGAGGAGCTTTTTCAATTATCCTTTAGCTAATTCTTTGAGGGTTGTGCGGATGAGATCTTCGAGTTCGTACGCTTTGTCCAATTTAGCCGTCGCGAGATTCATGGCTTTTTTGACTTCGGGGGCGCGATATCCCAAATTGATGAGGGCGGAGGCGGCTTCCTCCTGGAGAAGGTTGGTCGGTTCGGTCGGAGTTGGCGAGAGTTTGTGGGAATCCTGAAGCATGATGCGATTGGTTTTGTCTTTTAACTCCAGAACGATTCGACTCGCCGATTTTTTCCCAACTCCGGGAATGGAACCTAAGGTTTCAAGATCACCGTTTTCAATAGCTGTACACAAATCTGGGATGGAAAGGGTCGATAACGCACTCAGGGCGAGTTTCGGTCCGACCCCGCTGATGGTGGTAAGAAGTGAAAAAGCTTGCTTCTCTTCAGTGGTGGAAAATCCAAAAAGCTGAATGGTGTCATTCCGCAAGTGGGTGGAGACAAAAACTTGCACCGTGGAATTGATTTCAGGAAGGCTGAAATAGGTGGAAAGGGCTATAAACACATGATAGCCCACGCCCTGCACAGAAATTACGGCCTCTTGTGGGGTTTTGGAAAAGAGGGTTCCTGACAGGGAGGCGATCATGATTGTGCGAAACTCAAACTATCTGCAAATGATGAAGGGATGGTGGGGATTGTGAAGGGCAAAGTAGGAATAATGAAAGATAGAGCAGAGTGGAACCCAGAAGGCAGAGAGCCTGTCCGAGATTAGCGATCATAAGGAGGCTCTGTTTGTTTGAGTGAGGCGTTTTAAACGTTCGAGGGGAAGTTGGGTAATTGGGCGAAACGGATCTGAAAATCTGGAGAAACCCATTTCTTCCCCAGTGGATCAGTCTATCATTGGACAGCCTCCTAGGCACTTTCAGCAGCCATTTTCTCCATCAATTCGTCAGATATTTCAAAGTTGGCATGGACCTTGGACACGTCCTCGTTCTCCTCTAAAAGATCCATGAGTTTTAAGGCTTGCTCTGCATCTCTGCCTTCAAGTTGAATGTGGTTTTGTGCGATAAAGGTCACCTCGGACAGACTGGTTTCAATCTGAGCCTTCTGTATTGCTTCCTTGACGGCTTCAAAATTTGCTGGTTCCGAAATGACCTCAAATCCGTTGGGAGTTTGTTTCACGTCTTCAGCTCCGGCTTCCAGTGCCAGTTCGAATAGTTGTTCTTCTGTCACCGACTGGTTTTCGATGACCAGCAGCCCTTTTTTTTGGAATTGCCAGGCGACTGCGCCGGCTTCGGCCATCGTCCCGTTATTTTTGGTGAGAATATTTCGAACTTCGGCTACCGTCCGGTTACGTTTGTCGGTGGAAATTTCTAGAAGAAGTGCCGTGCCTCCTGGTCCATAGCCCTCTAACATAAACTCTTCGAATTGCATTCCCGGAAGCTCTCCGGTCCCTCGTTGAATAGCCCGTTTGACCGTATCGGCAGGCATATTCACTTCTTTGGATTTCGCAATAGCTTGGCGTAAGGCAGGATTGCCGTCCGGGTCGCCGCCGCTACGAGCGGCAATGGAAATCTCACGGATCACGCGGGTGAAAATTTTCCCCCGCTTGGCATCTTGTGCGCCTTTGTGGCGCTTTATTGTTGACCAATGACTATGTCCACCCATACTCGCGGTCCATTTCCTATAATTTAAGGCATCGAAAATATCAGAATGTGCCCCCGCGTGGGCTTCTATCACAGTAATTGAAAGGGAGTCAATGCACGTGGTCATGGCAGTTTGAGAGGTTTGGAATCGCAAGCAGGGTGGATTGTTGTTGTCCTGAAGAGTCTTCGAGCTATATTCTGTTCAATTGATTTTATTCTTTATCCGGTGTTAAGGAAATTAGTCATGCGTATCGTGTTTATGGGCACCCCAGCTTTTGCGGTTCCTACCCTTCAGCAGTTATTAAAGTCAGAATTTTCTGTCGTCGGGGTCGTGTGCCAGCCTGAACGACCGAGTGGGCGTGGGAAGAAAGTTCAGGTGGGGCCGGTCAAGGCCCTTGCATTGTCAAAAAATATCCCGGTGGTGCAGCCGGAAAGAATGAAGGATCCCAAATTACTGGAAACTCTTCGAGCATGGGAGCCTGAAGTGGTGGTGGTTGCTGCGTTTGGCCGAATTTTACCCAAACCCATTCTTGATCTTCCCCTGAAAGGATGCCTGAATGTGCATGGGTCCCTTCTTCCGAAGTATCGGGGTGCTGCACCCATTCAATGGGCTGTGATCCAGGGAGAGGTGAAGACCGGGGTTACCATTATGCTTATGGACGAAGGGATGGACACGGGAGCTATTCTTCAACAGGAAGAACTTTCTATTGGGCAGGACGAAACCTCAGGGGAGTTAGCTCCACGAATGGCTCAGGTTGGGGGAGACCTTCTGGTCAGGACTCTACGTGGATGGATCGAGGGCACAATGCCCCCTATCCCCCAAAATGATACGGCGGCGACTATGGCGCCAATCTTAACCAAAGAAGATGGGTTGCTGTATTGGGAGCGGCCGGCGCGAACTCTCGCCAATCGCATTCGCGGACTGTCGCCCTGGCCTGGTGTGTATACTTTCCTGGAGGGTGAACGATGGGGGATTTGGAAAGTCCAGGTTGAAGATCAAGAACCAGGTATCCGGAACACTCCCCATGACATTTCTCAGGCCCCAGGCACCATTACTGACATCACGAAACAGGCCATCCGTGTCCAAACTGGTCAGGGAAGTTTGAATCTTTTGGAGATTCAACCTGAAAATAAAAAACGCATGCACGTTTCTGACTATATAGCCGGGCATCGAGTTACCATCGGCATGACCTTTTCAATGGGGAAGCATGACGATTTGGCGGTGTAATCATGTGATTTAAATTTGTGGCACCGGCAGAGTTCTGGTGCCAGGCGTTTTCATATGACCCGTTTTGGTGGAAAAGGATCCAATGATGACCGATCAAACCTCAGAGTTATTGGCCTATATTCAGAGTCAAATAGAGGAAATCACCACTATTCACGCACAGGCGGAGAAGGCCCTCAATGCGGTGCAGGGAAAAGACCATGTCACCAAGTGGAAGAGAAAAGTGGTGAATGGTCTAGAACCCTACGTGAGTCAGGCATATCTTCAGCACATTACCAAGGAATGGCTGGAAACCACCTATTTTGTGGGCGATGTGTTTGATGAATTAGCCGATGAAGTTGACATGTGCCGTCGACATCTTAAAAAGTTGGTAAAGGACATTCAGACCACCGGTATCCCCTGATGGCTCCTCTCCATATAAAGCGCCGGGTTGAACCCTCTCATTTTTCTCCCCGCCTATTATAATGGCACCCCTTCCTCCTTATCCGCGCAAACGGCTCGGTCAGCATTTTCTTATTGACCCAAATTTGCTTCGAAAAATTATCAATCTGGCGGACCTCCAGCCTGATGAGTATGTCTGTGAAATTGGACCGGGTGGCGGCGCGTTGACCAGATTGTTATGCCAATCGGCGAAGCGGGTGTTAGCCTTAGAAGTTGATCCCCGTATGGTGGATTTCTTGAAAGAGGAATTTGCGGAATGTCCGAACCTTGATATTCATGAACACGATGCGCTCCGCTTTCCCTTCGATCAACTACCAGAGCCTGCTGTGGTAGTGGCTAATCTGCCCTATAACATTTCAACGCCCATCATGTTTCGATTGTTAGAAGCCCGGCCTAAGATTCGTCGGATGGTCCTAACTGTGCAGCTGGAAGTCGCCAAGCGGTTAACTGCCAAACCCAATACTAAAGACTATGGTGTGTTATCCATCATGGCCCAACGCTTGGCTGATGTACGTTTCGGTTTTCCCGTTTCTCGAAAATGCTTTCGCCCCGTTCCGGATGTGGATTCGGGAGTGGTACGGTTGGATATTCGTGTTCATCAGTCTTATTCTGCTCAGGAAGCCGACCTGTTTGCTTTGGTGGTGCGGGCGGCATTTGGGCAACGCCGAAAAACCCTCCTCAACGCATTACGAGGAGCGGGTTTTTCTTTGACCTGTCTAGAAAGTGCTCAAGAGCGTACAGGTATCACCTTAACCAGGCGAGCGGAAACACTGTCGGTGGGGGAGTTTCAGCATTTAACTGAAGCGCTCAATGGCCGAATGCTGCCCTCCGATTCTTAATATCTCCAGGATTTTGTAACCTTGGCATATGCGTAAGGGTTGTTTGCTCGATAGAAACACTTATGGTAGGATTTTTTGATGAGTATCTTCCCTAGTTCAAAGTCCAAGCCAACAAAAGACCAAACCAAAGGATTTTCTGTCTTAACCACACAAGTTGTGGGAATTTTAGTCGCGACTTTAGGCATTCTTGGGTTGCTCAGCCTGGCAACCTTTTCTCCTTCAGACCCGATTCTTTTTGCCCAGCAACCTCCCTCAAATTCCATTCCCGAAAATGCTGTAGGGCTGATTGGGGCTACTCTCGCGTTTTCCCTCCTCACTGTGGCGGGAGGGGGGGCTTATGTAGTGCCATTCTTGCTCATCGTGTTGGGTTTAAGCGTCCTATGGGGCGAAAAACTTCGTATTACGTCCGGCAGTCTTCTTGGATCGCTGCTTGGTGTACTCTCTTTCAGCGCACTGCTACATCTTCGATTTTCAGACCAGCCTCAAGTATCCGACATGGATGTCTTAGGGGTAAGCCAGGGTGGAGTCGTGGGACAATGGGTAGCGGCCGGGCTCGGATCGTACCTGGCGGTCACCGGTGCTACGATCATGCTGGGGGCACTGTTACTAATTGCGTTTCTTTTGCTTGTGCCAATTTCGATTGGACAAATTGCTCGTACCCTCCTGAATTTTTTGGGACGTCTCAAAAATACTGTGGTGGAATCGGTGAGGGAACGAGACTGGTGGGTAGCAGAGTCCCAACCAAAAATGAATAAAACGATTCGAATTAATCGTCAATTGGCTGCTCGTGGTGGTATTGGTGCGATGGTATCAGAAACTTTGGAACCCAAGCCCAAGTTATCCAAAATAAAAAGAGATGATTTGCCAGCTGCAATCGATATAACGCCTACTCTCCCACTCATTGAGGAAGTCGACGACACCTTTATCTCTCGCAAGAAAATTTCAAAGTCCTATCAAATGCCTTCCCCCACCGATCTGCTGGATACTCATGCAGCGCGTGCGGCTCATCAGACCGATGCGGTGTTAAAATCTCAGTCCGAAGTTCTTGTGAACACGTTGGCAAGTTTTGGGATTGAGGGAGGTGTCACGGATGTGCATCCTGGACCGGTGATTACCATGTATGAGTTTGCTCCCGGTCCCGGCATCAAAGTCGCCCGAATTGTGAATTTGGCTGATGACCTGGCCATGGCGTTAAAAGCCCTAAAAGTTCGGGTGGTGGCTCCTCTCCCAGGAAAATCCACCGTAGGTATTGAAGTGCCGAATCCCCAGCGGGAAACGGTTGGATTGAAAGAGATGTTGACATCAGAGGCGTTCACCCGGGCCCGCTCAAAGCTGGCCTTGGCCTTAGGGAAAGATATTTTTGGGCGACCGGTTGTGACGGATCTTCGTACTATGCCCCATTTATTGGTGGCGGGTGCTACAGGGTCAGGAAAAAGTGTGGGGCTTAACTGCCTGTTATTGAATATCTTATTTACCGCCCATCCCGACGAAGTGAAACTCCTGTTAATTGATCCCAAAGTGTTGGAATTGCAGGTGTACGATGGGATTCCCCATCTCATTCGCCCGGTTATCACAAATCCCAAAGAAGCGGCTCGTGGGCTGGGGTGGGTCGTACAAGAAATGGAGCGTCGTTACCAGGTGTTAGCGGAATTGGGTGTTCGAAATATTGATGCCTATAATAAAAAAGTTACCGATTCTCAGGAGACGGGTTCTCCACTTCAAACCGTAAAAAAGCTGAGTAAAGGCCAATCGATGGATGTGGAGGAAGGGGCCCCCCTGCTGGAGTCTTCACAGGAAGAGCGGGTTTTGTTGCCCTACATTGTGGTGGTCATTGATGAATTTGCCGATCTGATTATGGTGGCGCCTAAGGATATTGAAGATCGCATAGCGCGACTCGCTCAGATGGCCCGTGCGTCAGGCATTCATCTTGTCTTGGCGACTCAAAGACCGTCAGTTGATGTTGTGACTGGATTGATCAAGGCTAATTTTCCTGCACGTATCGCTTATCAGGTTTCTTCCAAGATTGATTCCCGGACCATTTTAGATGCGAATGGAGCAGAAAGTCTTTTGGGAAAAGGTGATATGCTGTTTTTATCCTCCGGCACCGGTGGCATTAATAGACTGCACGGTCCTTATGTCTCGGATGAAGAAGTGCGTGGGGTTGTGGAATGGGTTAAATCTCAAGCCACTCCCGTCTATGACCCCGTGGCCCTAGAGTCCGTCCAGGAACCCTCGGTGGATGAACAGGATCGCGATGAGACCTATGAGCGGGCAAGAGAATTGGTGATGACCACAGGACAGGCCTCGGCCTCGTTTATTCAGCGTCGCTTGCGTGTGGGGTATCCCCGAGCAGCCCGGATGATTGAGCAAATGGAGGAGGAGGGTCTGGTGAGTGCTCCAGGGCGTGATGGGAGACGAGAGGTTCTTGCTCGAAGTACGGTTACATCGGAGATAGGATGATGTCATTGCCGGTTCTGCGAGGGGCCATCTTTCTAGGCATTATTTGCTTTATGATGCCTGTATCCGATACCTCGGCCGCATCTATGGAGGATATCGTTGCAAAGGTTGAGGCTCGTTATGCTCAGACAAAGGATTTGCAAGCTGACTTTGTCCAGGAAACCATTTTTGAGGGATTTACGACGGGGTTTACCTCTTCAGGGCGACTCTATTTAAAAAAACCTGGATTGCTCCGATGGGATTATCTTCACCCATCGGAAGAGCAGATTTATGTGAAGGGTGATCAGGTCATGATGTATGTCCCTGAGCATCAGCAGGTGGTCAAAGGGGCGCTTACGCAAATGGCCGCGTCCAAGGGTCCTCTAGCTCTTTTGCAGGGGGCAGGAAATCTCTCTCAGCAATTTACGATTCTGGAATCCGTAGATGGCTCGAAAGATAATGAAAAGTTCCCTAGTCTCACCCTAGTCCCTAAGCCTGTTGGCCAAACGCCTCCAACTATCAAGAAAATTGTGCTCAAACTCTTTCCTGATACGTATTTTATTCAGGGTATTACCTTGTTTGAAGTGAGCGGGAATATCTCTCATGTGATGTTTGACCACATTCAGGCGAATACGGGTCTTTCGTCCAGTCAGCTGACTTTCGATGTTCCGCCGGATGTTGTGGTGGTCGAATTACCCTGATTTCAACATTCAGGTCTGTCGTTTTAGATGGTGTTCTCGAATAAGGAAAAGGTGGAAAGAAATGGCTGAACGCATCTTGGTTGTAGATGACGACAAGGGAGTTCGGGAAGCCCTGTCAGAGTTCTTGCTATCATTGGGTTATACCGTCGTCATGGCCGAAAATGGTGAAGAGGCCCTGAAGCAATATCGTAAGGGGGACTTTGACGTAATAATGGCGGACTTGATTATGCCCAATATGGATGGCATGGAATTGTTGAGGCGTATCCGGGAGATCAAAAATGATGAGGTAATTTTTCTGATGATCACTGGACATCCCTCCATTGGCACAGCTGTGGAGGCTATTAATCGCGGGGCCGATGATTATATTACTAAACCCTTCCATCTCGAGGACGTCAGGTTGCGGGTAACGAAAGCGTTGGAAAAACAAACCCTAAAAGGCCGCTTAAAAACAGCTCAAGGCTTGGCCTGGGGTTTAATGTTGTCCATTCCTCTTTGGCTCTTATTGGGGATAATTCTGGTTATCCTGTTCAAAGGATAAGTCGCTGTTTCCTCCAGTGGTTTTTGTGTGGTCATGGCTCAATCGCCAATCCCAAATTCATTGTGAGCCTGTTGTCGTGGTCCATGCGGGTCTTACTGTGTGTTTTGGGTATTGTGGTGTTCAGTGCAAGCTCTCTTCAGGCCATTGGCGGCCACATCACTGAAGATCCCACCAAAATTTTACAGAAATATCTTTCCCTCGATAAAAAAGGCGTTCGGTTGGAGGCGCATTCATGGCAGGTGGTGAGACCCTTTGTGGCCTGGCTGGAGGAACCGGTCTGGGGGCACGTAGTCGTGATTTCTGGATATGATGTGGTGGACGATGTGTCGCAATGGGAAGTTATTGATGGGCTAGAGGCCAAAATTCCCATAATTTTCGAGGTGTTAGGCACGATGCACTGGGAACGTGCAACGTTTGTGACCAATCCACATCGTGAAATACAATATTTTCATCTGAAGGCGGTTGGGGACCGGTGGCAAATTGTTGGGCCTCAATTGCCTCCACATGTGGGCCGTCAACGTCTGGTCGATTTTGTTCGTTGGGCGGAGTTAAATGAATCTGGGCCGGAAAGAAAAAATCTGCTCAATTCTTTGATACAACAAATAGAGCTTACAAATGAGAAAGATATTCAAAAATGACTACATGGCGTGCGGAAGTGTTGTTCTTTGACTTTGACGGAACTTTGATCGATTCGAAAATAGATATTGCCACCTCGGTAAATCTGACGCTGAGGGATTTGGGATTGGCCTTACGATCGCGGGAAGAAATATTTAGTTTTGTGGGTGACGGGGTGAAGCGGCTATTGCGGTTATCGGTGGGGGAAGAAAATTTTGATCAATATGAAAAAGCCTTGGAGATTTTCCGGAGACATTATCTAGAGCATTGCATGGAAACCACACGGTTTTACCCTGGGATTTGGGAAGTGCTTCATCATTATCAGGACCGAAGAAAAGCTATTGTGACCAACAAGTCCTTAGAGTATACCCTTTCAATTGTGGATGGGTTACATGCCCAGGATCTCTTTCATCATGTCGAAGCTCCTCGGGATACGATGGAATTGAAGCCAGAACCTGTAATGTTGTTGCGGGCACTTGAGGGATTAGGCGTCGATCCCTCTGATGCGGTGATGATTGGGGATAGTACGAATGATGTTCGAGCAGCCCAGGCGGCGGGCATTCGAGCTTGTGCCGTAGGGTATGGGTATGGGAATCGAGAAAAAGTTGCAGCATTAGGGCCTGATTTTTATTGTGAAAATCCGAAAGATCTTCTTGGGTTGTTTTAATTCCTCCCACCTCTAATTCATTTCTGCGAGTGACAGCATACAGTAAAAGTGGCTTGGTCACCCCGTGATTTTTTAGTTGTGGCTAACCCAGGAATTCTTTTATGATCCATTGAGATTTTTGATGGCTAGGAACATTGTTGATTAATAATCACGAGAAGAGGTCCTGATGGCGCAGCCGGTTGTTACCTGTTTGGATATGGAAGGAGTGTTATTTCCTGAGATCTGGTTAGCTTTGGCGGATAAAGTTGGCATACAAGAGCTACGTCTGACTACCAGGGATGTTGCGGATTATGATGTCTTAATGAAAAAACGACTGGAAGTCCTGAAAGCGCATCGCATTACTCTTCGGGATATTCAGGAAGTTGCCAATACGATTTCTCCCCTCCCGGGCGTTCCTGATTTTATTGCCTGGCTGCGTGAACGATGTCAAATTATTATATTGTCGGACACGTATTATGAGTTTGTCGGATCACTTATGAAGAAGCTCGAATTTCCTACAATTTTTTGCCATACATTGGGAGTTGATTCCCATGGGTTTATCACGGATTATTTCTTACGCCAACATGATCAAAAGCGACATGCTGTCAGTGCGATGAAAGGTATCGGGTTCAGAGTCTTGGCGGGAGGAGACTCCTATAATGATGTTTCGATGTTAAAGGAAGCCGACGCCGGATATTTTTTCTGTCCTCCTGATTCAATTATCCAGGAATTTCCCCAATTCCCTGTAGCTCGTTCGTATGCAGAATTCCAGGAGCACCTGGGTCGGGCAGGCGGCTTCCCTTCCTGACACCTGGTCATGCTGGGTAGTTTTGAATTCCCTTCCCCCATGTTTCGTTCAAGAGGCTTCTGGCTAATGCCAAAATATATAGAGGGTTTTCTGAGGGGAAGCATTGTTGCGTTTCCAAATTGTACTTGCTAGATGTATGGCGTTTTATGAGTGGCTGAAGAAGTGTACTGATAATAAAGGGGAAAGAGGTTCAAAGAATCATTTTTGAAGAAATAAGAGATGTCATCCTCAAAAAATTGCCAGAAATTTTTTCTGGATCCTCTAGGGCTGTTGGCTGCAAAGTTTTTATGCCAAGAGCACTGACAAACTTGAAAGGAGCATTTACATGAGGGTCTCTCGCATTCGCCTGTCTCTAATGGTATTGGTATTACTCTGTCTCTCTACCATAACCGGCTGTCTTGGGAAGCGGGAATGGCAATACCCCCCGGCCTCTACGGGATCATTTCTGAACGAAAAAGCTGCCGCGCCAATTTCGGCAAAAGCCATTGTTCTTCCCTTAGAAGATTTGAGGGGAAATGAGGTAAAAGAGGAATATTGGAAGGCCGCCATCCCTCTTGTTCCCTATGGAGACACACGATATCAACGCCCTGAGGCCGTACCCAACCCTGAAGAGGTCGATGTCGTCAAATTTGATCCGGCTAATGATCTGGCCCAATCCATCGTTGCGGAATTAAAGCATGCAGAAATTTTTTCCTCGGTTGATTTTGCCAAAGATGAAGGACAACAACCGGCGGATTTGGCATTTCGAGGTCGTCTCCGTTCTACTGACTGGAACCGTCGATTGTACTCGTATTTATTAGCTCCCGTGGGAGTGGTTTTTTGGATGTTAGGCCTTCCTATGAGTGAAACCACCACTGCTCTGGAGCTTGATCTTCGATTAACCCCCCTGAATGATCCGTCGAAGGTGTTATGGAACATGACAATGGAATTCGAAGGGAAGCAGCTTGATGGACCATATTATGGTCTTGAGAATGCTGTCGAAAGTTATCCTGAGGCTATGCAAGAGGCCTTAAAGCCCGCAATTGCAGATTTGATTGGCTTGGCCAACGAAGACCCAACCCGGCTAATGCCACGCTAAGTGATTGAAATTATTGCCATGTGAGGTATCGAGAAAAAATATGAAATATCTGGTTGATATTTGGTAAGCAGAAGATTATTTTAAGCTTCAGGGATTGAAAAAACGGCCGATAATGATTAGGAAACACTGACATCTTGCAAGGACGTTCGTTGTCGTCTCCCATGAATTCATGAGATATTTTTCTTTCATTCAAGAATTCAGGCACTTGGTGGCATTTTTATATGGAAGAAATGGTCGTAATGGTGACGGTAGGTTCTGAGGGAGAGGCTATAGGACTGTCAAGGATTTTGGTGAAGAACGGATTAGCCGCCTGCGTCAATATCATTCCAGGCGTGCGATCAATTTTTCATTGGGATGGGAAAATTGTAGAGGAACAGGAATTTTTGCTACTGGCAAAAACTGTGAGACGGTCGTATGACCAATTGGTTTCCATGGTGAAAGCCAATCATAGTTATGAAGTTCCTGAAATCATTGCACTCCCTATTCAGCTTGGGAGCGAAGAATATTTAGCCTGGATTCGAGATGCAACCAAGAGTCGAGTCGGCATGACTGAAGAGTAAGGGGAATTATTTTTGGGTTTAATGTCTGCATGAATGAAAACTTTTATGCTCTTAATTTTATAATTTGGGTGAATTATGAAAGAGTCTGAAGATACGTTGACGGTCATAATCTTTCGTGGGGCCCGCTCAAATCCCTGGCGCCTAAAATTCCGAAAATCTCTTGTGAAGTATGGAATGATTGTGGGGTTAGTGTTGCTGCTCGTTCAGGGTGGGGTTATTACGCATTATGTTTACCAGTGGAGCCAACTGAGTGAATTAGGAGAAATAAAACAAGAATTAACGACCTCGCGTGCTCGAACCAGTAATTTTTCAACCGAAGTAGATGGAATGAAAAAGCGGATGTTAGCGCTGGAGAACCTTAATCGGAAGCTTCAAACCATGTTTGGGCTTGAGGCAGATGAGATTCAGGGGTTGCCTTCTGGTCTTCCTGGGCAGGGGGGAGAGGAGTTGCCATATGAGGAGATGCCCTACGATGGGGTCCAAGAGGAGGCTTCTTGGGAGTTAAAGACTTCAATTGAAAAAACCGGGACTTCCCCTGAGGTCTCTGGTTTACATTCGACCATGGACCGAAAAATAACCGAGATTAAGGCTGGACTAGAGTGGCTAAATCAACAAACTGAATTGGAAAGTCAAATTCTGGAAGAGCTTTCTGCCGCAGCCCAGCAAAAAGCTGATCAATGGGCTTCTATCCCTTCCATCTGGCCAGTTAAAGGTGCCTTAACCTCAAAGTTTGGTCCACGGGTCTCCCCCTTTACAGGTAAAAAAGCTTTGCATGCAGGTATTGATATCGGTGCTCCTACTGGTACCGAAGTTCGTTCTCCTGCCGCGGGGAAAGTTGTCGTAGCTGCCTATGATGGGCGTATGGGAAAATTTGTTCGTATTGACCATGGTTACGGCATAGAAACGACCTATGGGCATATGTCCAAAATTAATGTGAAATATGGAGATAAAGTTCAAAGAGGCGATCTTGTCGGTCTTGTCGGGAGCACGGGAAAGTTTTCTACGGGACCCCATCTTCACTATCAAGTGGCTGTGAATGATAGAGTCGTAGATCCTATTCATTACATTTTGGATTAGCCTGCCCTTTCAGGCCTTGGATATTTATTAGATATCCACAAGGTCCGTTCGTGATACTATCTTGCTACGCTTCCACTTACACCTTCTTTTGAAAAGTCTGGGACAAAAGACCTAAGCCGTTTCATTCGAGACTGGGTCTTCTTTTATAGAAGGTGGGCCTTCTTTTGTGTTGAATTATCTATAGCAATTGCATAGATTAACCTAAATGACGTTGGGGAATTTTTGTTTTGTGAAGAAAGCTTAGAAAATGCTCAGGACATTCAAGGAAATATTATTGGAGATTTAAGTTTATCAGTTAAATTGACAATAATTTGTTTTCTTTGTTAATTTCTTGTTTTGCTGGGGTATTTTACCTAGCCGAAAGTTGGTTTTAAAAAATGATGGTGGTGGTTACTTTTGCTTTTAACCAAGGAGGAGGCCCGATATGAGTCTCGATTACGTAAAATTCACGCCCGGTTTCGGAAAATTTATGCCAAAAGAATATAGGGATATGGTCGAGCATGGTCCATTTGGGAAAAAAACATCTGTTTCGCAAGTGGGAACGTTTAAGGAGATTTTAGAGGAACATCCTATGTGTGCAGGATGCGCGATGACCTTGTTTATCCGATTGGCTATTATTGCATTCCCTAATCCAGAAGATACGATTACAGTTGGTACTGCAGGATGTGGGCGACTAGCCATCTCTCAGGCAGCTATTCCTTTTGTCTATGGAAATTACGGCGATCAAAATGGGGTGGCCAGTGGATTGTCACGCGGACTTCGCTTGAGATTTGGAGATCGCCCTAAAGATGTTGTAGTGATGGCGGGAGATGGGGGAATGGCAGACATTGGCTTTGCTCAAACTTTGCATTCCTGGTTTCGAAAGGAGAAATTTACGACCATCATGTTGGATAACGAAGTATATGGGAATACCGGTGGTCAAGAAAGTGGCATGACCAACAAGGGTCAAGTTTTGAAGATGGCGCCCTTAGGGAAAAAATTTGAAAAGATGGATATGTTAGGAATGGCCAAGGTTGCGGGGTGTGCGTATGTGGCGACAGTGGTTCCCAATAACCCAAGAAGAGTAGAAAGTGTCATTAAAAAAGCGGTCTTGATTGCACGAGAAGTTGGCCCAACGTATATCCAAGCCTATACCTCATGTAATATTGAATATGCGATTCCAACAGATAAAGTGATGGAAGATGCCAAAGATGTCGAGAATGATCGTTATGCATTTTCTGAATATCTTACAGACGAAGCCAAGCAGTATTTAGGGGAACTGTATGGGTACAAAGAATATCTACCGAAGCCTGCAGCTGCAGTTACAAAAGGGTAGTTTTCCCCTCAAAAGTTTGCGTGCTTGGTTGGTATGCTCTTAAAGGTATGAAAATGGAGGAGGTTGAAAATGGCTATTCGTTATAACATTCGTATGGCAGGCGTTGGTGGTCAAGGTGTGGTGACTGCATCCCACATTTTTAGCACAGCGGTCATTAATGCTGGTGGGGAGAGCACCATCGTTCCGTTTTATGGGTCTGAAAAGCGAATGGCTCCCGTAGAAAGTTATGTTCGTGTTTCAAATGAACCGATTTATGAAATCGGAGAAATTACTTTTCCCCATATCCTCATGGTCTTTCATCCACAGTGCATTACCCATGGAAAGAGTTACACGAATCCATTTTATTATGGGTTAAAAAAAGAGGGAGTCGTTCTTATCAATAGCAACACCCCCATGAATCTTGAGCCGGATCAAGCTGCCGAATTGAAAGACTTAGGTGCCAAAATTTATTACCTCCCAGCTACCCAAATGTCTCTAGATGTGGCGGGAATTGATTTGGCCACCAATATGGCGATGGTAGGAGCCATTGGCGCAATTACGGGACTTTCGACTATAGAGGCCACTGGAGAGGCTGTGAAAGATCGATTTCTCGGAAAGGGTTTTGTGGTGTCAGGTGGAACTGCTGCTTTGGATAGTGTGGTGGAAAGAAAGTTCAAGAAGAAGGCAGAATTGATTGAGAAAAACTTAGCGGTGGTAAAGGCCGGTTGGGATTACGCTGTCGATAATGGATGGACATTGGGAGCGTCCTCAATGGCTGACCAAACAACTAGTGCAGCAAATAAAGCAGCAAAGGCTTCGGTCTAAAAACGAAAAAAAAGAAGGAATTGAAAGGGGAGAGCAATGTATCTTGTTGCAAATATAGATATAGATATTTGTGCTGCAACCAGCTGTAAGTTGTGCACTCAGTACTGTCCGGAGGCCAATACGATTCAGTATGATACGGAGGCGGGAAAGGACAGGGGTTTAAAGTATGGGTCGGCTTATGTCGCCGTTGATCGTTGTAAGGGATGCGCACAATGCGTATGGGTGTGTGACAATATGGCCAAACATCATGCCATTAAAATGGAAATGATCGATCAAATTGGGGATGCGGCACTTACTGAAAATATTTCCTACTTGGAAAAAAATACCAAAGCGGTTCTTGCTAGTCCGCTGAGGGGATAATCTAATAAAAGTTTTTCATTCTTCAGTCATTTCATACTCATCAATCGGAGTCCAACGTGGAATTAACGAAAGAGTTAGAAGAGGCAATCGTGGCCCCAGGGCCACAAGGTTTCCACCCACCATCTGCTGCGGAACTTGGTGTCCTGACCCCTGAACAAGGATATGGTTTGAAGTTTGGCCATGTTGTTGCGGAAGAGCTGGCAATGGAAGCCATGGCGCGTACGATGTTGACTCGAAAGAATGCAACCATTTTCCCTGGTCCGATGGTTTTGTGGAATTGGAATGATCATGCGGCCGATAAGGCTAGGGCTGTATTAGAGCTAGCAGCACAATTACCCGATGTGCTCGTCATTCCCATGCCGGATTATCGCCCCAAGTACCCCAAGGTTGAACCGGAGGAAGTGATCAATCCGAATCATCCCAATCTTACAATATGGGGAAATAAGATTGAAGCCTGTATTTTTATCGGGGTCCATTGTCACTATGCTAACCTAACTCTCAAAATGATTCGAGCTGGAACCAATTGCTGGACATCTGCTATTTGTGCGGAACAAGGGCATGAGGATGCCATGTTCACAGTTCGAGATTCTGATGCTACAAAGATCCGAAGGGTTGCAGCAGTTTTTAAGCGGGTACGAGAAGAAATGGGGATAAAATTACCAGAAAGTGGCAATAATGTTCGTTTTACTGGACTACAGTCCAAAGTCCACGGTGGCAAAACACACACCAATCCTCTGGATTTTAGTATTGAAAGCCCGGTTGATGGAAACGCAGCAGCGTTTGGCCATAAAGCTGAACATATGCAAAAGGAAGCATGAGTATATTTGTAAATTTTCATTTAAGTAATAAGGGGGTCAAACCATGAGCGAAGCCCTTGAATCAGAAGTTAAAACCAATCCCCAAGGTGATCCAATTACGAGTGCGCCGGCTGCACCATCAGTTGATAGCGGAAAGGGAAGAAAGGACCCTCATGGAGAAGCCAAGCGCCAGAGGGTTGTCTCTCCGGAGTATATGTTTTTTGAGGCTCCTCGTGAACGGGAATTTATTACCGGGAGTGAATGTGCAAAAGAGGCGGTGAGGCGCTCAAATGTAGATATGTCCGTGGCCTATCCCATTACCCCACAAAGCGAAACCTTGCAATTAATCGGAGTCTTGTATGGGGAAGGGTATGTGAAGGAATTCTATCGAGGTGAGGAAGAATATGGCGTCATGTCGGCAATTGCCGGCGCTTCCCGTGCAGGTGTTCGAGCTTTTACGGCCACAGCTGGTCCCGGAACATTGCGAGGTCTTGAGCCCATTGTCTCATGGGCAGGTCACCGCCTTCCCGCTGTTTGCATGTTTACGTGCAGGGTCGTGAATGCTCCATTGGCTATCCAACCTGATAATATTGAAATTGCCTACCTATTAAATAGCGGAATGTTGGTCTTTCATGCGGAAAATCAACAGGATCTGTTCGACTTTATCATGAAGGGTTTTATCATCAGCGAAAAAAATGATGTGACCCTTCCGGTGGGTGTCTGTTGTGATGGTTTTTTTGTGACTCATGCTCGAGGGTATTGTTCGATGCAGGATCGAGGGCTCAAGCTCCCGCCTCGAGACCCTTACCGAGGGTCGGTCCCGGTTTTAGATGCGGAGAACCCTCCAGCTCGATTGTCCCGTGATGCTCCGGTTCAAAAATCTAATTTTATGGCCTACAACATTCATGCGGTGTGGCAGCAGGAAGTGTGGGCTGGGGTAGAACGGTCACGGAAATATATTAATCAATATATGGATGGATTGTTAGAAGCTCAGGATGTGGAAGACGCAGATGTTCTCCTTATTGCTTCGGGGAGTGCTGCGGCACAATCCAGAGAAGCGGTTCGTCAATGTAAAGAGAAAGGCATTAAGGCAGGATTAATCAAAATTCGTTCCTTGCGACCTTTCCCAACAAACGAACTAAGAGAGCTGTGTGGCAAAGCCAAGCTTATTGTTATTCCGGAATTTAACTATGTCGGATGGTTGGCCAAAGATGTGGCTACGGCAATTTATGGTTTCTCTAATGCAAAGATTGTGGCCGGTCCACATGTCTACGGTGGGATGTCCATGCCAGTAGAGATGATTACGGATGAAGTAGAATGTGGTTTAACCGGTAAGAAGTCGAACACGGTTCCAGAGTCTCATATTATGGGAACGGTAGATCCAGCAGCGGTTGCTCATTTTATGAAGAGCATTTAGAATCAGCAAAGTAGCCAATATAGGAATACCAAAAGCCCGTCCCAAGAATAATTGGGGCGGGCTTTTCTTTGCCATCCGGAAAAATAAGGATTGATAAAGGGAGAGGCTGTCGGTTACTACAAGCTCCTGATAAAGTAAAAGGTTTATTAGATGATCGTTTCTTCTCCCGGGCCAATCATCTTGGTTACCAATGATGATGGGATAAATGCTCCTGGCATCAAGATTTTGGCTGAGGCTCTGAGGCCGTTAGGGGAAGTTTGGGTTGTGGCCCCAGAGAAAACCCAAAATGCCGTTGGGCGGTCGATGACATTGCATAAACCATTGAGGCTGCGTTCTCTGAAAAAACGATGGTATGCCGTTAATGGGACCCCAGCAGATTGCGTGACACTAGCCGTGTGTCATCTTCTGCCGGCGTGCCTGCCTAAATTGGTGGTATCAGGTATTAATAATGGATGGAATTTGGGCGATGACGTTACTAATTCCGGAACGGTTGCCGGTGCCATTGAAGGTATGCTTCATGGTATCCCTTCTATTGCCATTTCCCTGGAAGACTTACCAAAATGCCAATATGCCGTCGCAGGCCATTTTGGCTTTTTGGTTGCGAAACGGGTTTTAGAATGTGGGCTTCCTAAAGAAACCATACTAAATGTGAATGTTCCGAGTCGGCGATTGGAGAACATTGCCGGTATTCAAATAACGTGTTTGAGCCAAAGACGTTATCTCAATCCCATAGTCGAAAAGACAGATCCGAGGGGTAATCGATATTTTTGGATTGCGGGACAGCGAGAGTCATGGGCGAGAGGGAAGCATTCTGATCATGACGCCGTTTCCAATCATATGGTTTCAATTTCTCCACTTCATTTGGATTTGACCGATTATTCTGCGATGCAAGCGCTTAAGGGGTGGGAGAAAGCTCTGTATCCCTCAGAACAATCCTTGCGAAAACCAATCAAGGTTTCCGGGAGAGGTAAGCGGTCTCCAGTATAACCAAAATGTCTACGAGAAACTGAGAGCCAGGTATTTCTACTGAAAAAATATGGAATTGGGCAAACAATTATACGACTGGATGTTATCGTGGTCTGACTCTCCCTATGGAGTTCCTGCCTTATTCTGTCTCGCTTTCGCCGAATCTTCAATTTTTCCACTGCCTCCTGATGTATTGGTCATTGCGCTTACTCTTGGAAATCCAAGCCTGGGCTGGTGGTACGCAACGGTTGCGACAATGGGGTCTGTGCTTGGAGGAGCTTTTGGATATGGAATCGGATGGTTTGGGGGGCGACCTCTTCTGCTTAAATTTATGGGGCAAGCCAGAATGGATTTGGTGCATCAGTATTTTCAACGGTATGAAGCCTGGGCTATTCTCATCGCAGGGTTCACCCCCATTCCGTACAAAATTTTTACCATTGGGGCAGGAGCGTTTTATGTGAACTTTCGAACATTTATGGTGGCCTCACTTATCAGTCGGGGGGGGCGATTTTTTCTCGTTGCAGGTGCTATCCAATTCATGGGCCCATGGGTCAAAGAACTCATAGAGAAGTATTTCAACTTATTTTCCATCATCTTTGTGGTGATGTTGGTTCTTGGATTTTGGCTGGTCCAACATCATGGAAAAAAAATCACACATCCCACACCCACTCGAGAACAGTAAGTCATGCCTCTCACCCTGTATAACTCCCTAACAAAAAGGAAAGAACTGTTTCTTCCGCTGACGCCGAATCAGGTTAAGATGTATGTTTGCGGAGTCACGGTATATGATGATTGTCATCTTGGACATGCCAGGAGTGCGTTAGTTTTCGATACCATCAGGCGGTATTTGGAATACAGCGGTTACCAGGTAACCTATGTCAGAAATTTTACCGATGTGGACGATAAAATTCTCCAACGAGCTCACAAAGAAAGTATTCACTGGACTCAGGTGACGGAAAAATATATCGAAGCCTTTTATCGCGACATGGGGCGATTGGGAATTATTCCCCCTACAATAGAGCCTCGGGCGACTCACCATATCCAGGATATCGTGGACATGATTGCCGGATTAGTTGAGAAGGACGTTGCCTATGAGGTGGAAGGTGACGTGTATTTTGAAGTCAGAAAGTTCAGTCAGTATGGCCAATTATCCGGTAGGAATCTGGAAGAATTATTGGCCGGTGCTCGCGTTGAAGTCGACCATCGGAAAAAAGATCCCATGGATTTTGCTCTCTGGAAATCAGCAAAGCCGGATGAGCCAGGTTGGGAGAGCCCTTGGGGTAAAGGTCGACCGGGTTGGCATATCGAATGTTCGGCCATGTCGATTAAGCACTTGGGTCCAACATTCGATATCCATGGGGGAGGAAAGGATCTCATTTTCCCGCATCACGAAAATGAAGTGGCTCAGTCCTGTGCCTACACGGGAAAGGAGTTTGCCCGGTATTGGATTCACAACGGGTTTGTGACGATTGATCAAGAGAAAATGTCCAAGTCCTTGGGGAATTTTTTTACGATTCGAGAGATCTTTGAGAAGTCACCGTATTCAGAAATCGTAACCGGGGAATGTCTTCGCTATTACCTCCTTTCTACGCATTACCGAAGCGATATCAATTTTTCTGACAAATCGATTTCCGAAGCCAAATCGGCTATGGATTCCATCTATGGGCTCATTCGGCGATTGGAGGAATTCGATACTCATGCGGAAAATCAAGGTAACGAAGAGTGGGAGTGCCTCTCGAATCATTTTGCCAAAAAATTTCAGGATAGTATGGATGATGATTTCAATACGCCCAAGGTGCTCGGGGCTTTTCACGAATTTCGTGGAGAGATCAATAAATTATTGAGAAAGGGGTTATCCAGCCAGGCTAAACAAAATGTCAAAGAGGCACTGAAAAAGTTTGGCGAACCGCTTGGGTTATTCCAGTTGAATCCTAAAGAATGGCCGTTTGCTGCATACGGTTCTGCAACGATAAGCGGTGGCGGTACTTTAAAGGCAGAAGGAAAGAAAACCGCTTACGGTTCTGCAATAATAAGTGGTGGCGGTTCTGTGGAGACTTCTCGTTCCGTAAGTTCGGATTGGATCGAAGAAAAAATCCGCTTACGCAATGAAGCTCGTGCCCAGAAAGATTTTTCTACCGCTGATACCATCAGAAAAAAATTAGCCGAACAAGGCATTATCCTGGAAGACCGACCCGATGGCACCACACGATGGAAGCGATGAATCCCCGGCAATGGTGTACGGGTTTTATGCGGTTCTAGAATCTCTCCACTCGCAGTCTCGGCCCGTCCAACGAATTTGGATTCTTCGGGCTGATGGTCGATTTGTTCCCATTGTGAAATTGGCAAGGGAACGCGGTATTTACCTGGCTGTCGAATCAAGGGAGAGATTAGATCGCTTAGCTGGCGATCGACATCATCAGGGCGTGGTGGCTCAGGTTTCCGCCAAGGAGTATCTGGAAGGAGAGGAGTTGCTGGACCTACTTTCTCTTAACCCTATCCCTGCTTTATTAGTGGTGTTAGACCAAATCCAGGATCCACATAATCTAGGCGCGATTGTCCGTTCGGTAGAGGCGGCCGGTGGAGATGGGATTGTCATCCCCAAGCACCGTGCCGTGGGTCTGACGGGTGGAGTGGCCAAAGCATCGGCTGGAGCTTTAGAGCATGTCTCCATTGCCCGTGTAGCCAATACGGGAAAGTTTCTTGAAACATGTCAGAAGCGGGACATCAGGACTGTAGCATTAGTCCCGGAAGGAGTTGAATCCTATTCAGAGGTAGACTTCACCGAACACGTTGCGCTGGTGTTTGGAAGTGAAGGAGAAGGGATCCGGCCGATTGTGCTAAAAAAATGCGATCAAAAAGTTAGGATTCCAATGTTTGGAAGGATGAACTCGCTGAATTTGTCAGTTGCCGTAGCAGTGACACTCTTCGAAGCAGTTCGGCAACGGACTCGGAAACCATAAGAGCCATGCGGAAATTATTTTATCTGAATCAGGCCTTCCTGAATTGCGGCATTGAGCAGTTGGGCGGCATTGGAAACCCGAACCTTCTTCATCATATTGGCCCGGTGGGCTTCAACCGTTTTGACGCTAATTTTTAATTGTTGTGCAATCTCTTTATTCTTCAACCCTGACCAGATGAGTTGCAGGATTTCTTGCTCGCGTTGAGTCAGGGCCTCTGGGCGTTTTCGCTTAATAGGTGGCATGTCCAATTTGTCCGGTTTTAGTTGGTTGGTCATGGGTACCTCAGGCATTTTCTCTAGGCGAATTATCTAAGGGAGAATATCAGGTCATTTTAGGATTGTAAACCAAAAGAATACGTAAACTCACCCTAGTCGAATTAACTACGGAATATGTGATCTTTATGTCTCACTGGATTGTTTGGCCGAGCGTCTTTATTCTGGGAACGATCATTGGAAGTTTTTTGACGGTATGTGTGCACAGAGTGCCAAAGGGACAATCTGTGGTGGCTCCTCGGTCGGCATGTCCTCATTGCGGCAGGCAGATATGCTGGTATGACAATGTTCCTCTTTTGAGTTTTATCTGGCTTCTGGGGAGGTGTCGAGCTTGCCATGCGGGTATTCCGCGAAGATATCCCATTATTGAGTTGGCAAATGGCTTAGGCTATCTCCTGGTGGTCTGGCGGTTTGGGCTCACGTGGCCCACGATCGTGTATGCGGGGTTGGTGTCGGTGTTCCTTGTGGTGGCTTGGATTGATTGGGACCACAAAATCATTCCGGATGTGATTACATTACCTGGAATTGTGGTTGGCTTTTTGTGCGCATCCTTCCTGCTACCGACGGGCTGGGTCAATTCGCTTATCGGTTTGTTGGTGGGAGGGGGGATTTTACTAGCTCTCGCGTGGGTCAGTCCCTTCTTGTTCGGAAAAGAAGGCATTGGGGGTGGTGATATTAAATTTTTGGCCATGGTGGGAGCCTTTTTGGGGTGGCAGCAGGCCATACTTACCCTGATGGTGGGATCAGTGGTGGGAGCGGTTGTCGGGATAATGTTACTTGCCACGAAGGTTCTTAAAAAAGGCCAATACATTCCTTTCGGGCCTTATTTAGCGCTTGGGGGCTTGATCGCGGTGGTGTGGGGAACGGAGTTATGGCACTGGTATTTTCATGGCTTGTTATAAGTACCCAACGAATTCAGCAAGATAGGTGCGATCACACGGAGTAGGTTCAAGACGTTACTCTAACAGGGACAAGACGATTGAAGAGATTTCTTTTGTGTACCAGAGGTTTTACCCTCACTGAATTAATTATCGTGCTTGGCATTATCGGGGTAGTTTTGATGTTAGCTCAGACCTGGTTGGTATCCCAGTTACCTCATTGGCGATTGAATGGAGCAGCCAGACAGGTGACCTCTGACCTTTTAGGGGCAAAAATGAAGGCCGTGATTGAGCGGAATAGGCAACGAGTCTTCTTTCAGGATAATCATCGGTATGTGTTATTGGATGATGATAATAATAATGGAAAGTCCGACCCGGGCGAACATCTTGTAGCGCGCGATATTCAGGAGAGTTTTCGAGATGTTATGATGTCGGCCACCAACAATCCCTCCTTTCTGCCAAGAGGAACGGCGTCCAGCTTAGCTTCTATTACCCTGTCCAATTCAGCCGGAAAACGGATCATTACGGTTAGCATAACCGGACGAGTAAAAGTGAAGTCTTAATGCACATCATGATTCATGAGGGAAATCGACTGACGAGTTGCCTGCGAGAGCAACGAGGGTTTTCTTTGTTAGAAGTGCTAATGGCCCTGGTAGTGGTTTCCCTGGCGCTCCTTGGATTTGCAGGCTATTCCGTTGTCGCTCATACAGGCATGACCGCGAGTGAAAAAATGACCAGAGCTGTCACCCTCGCCCAGGAAAAATTGGAAGACGTGCGCCGGGATGGAGTGCCCAATTCGTTAACCGCTACATGGACTAACACGGAACCCTATGGCTCCATTGCCGGTGCGAGTCATCATCAACGAACGCTTACTATTCAACCGCATTTTCCAATATCCGGGTTACACACTGTCACGGTCGAAGTGCGGTGGGATCACGATGCGCATACCACCACACTTACCACTTATCTCACAAAGTAAAAGTGGATACGCGGATGCCACATGTTTCGATAGGGTCCCCTCGGGGGTATACACTCGTTGAGGTTATGGTGGCCTTGGGCCTGAGTCTCCTGACTGTGAGTGTGGTCTATGCCCTGTATATTCAAGAACTCAAAGCCCATGGTGTGCGAGAGCATATCTTGGACATGCAGCAACAGGCTCGCGTTGTGGTGGATTTGGTGACCCGGGAAATCCTGATGGCCGGTTATGATCCTCGCGGAGTGAATCGTGATGCCGATTTTACTAATGATTTTGAGGGGATTACGTATGATCCCAAAAAGCTCTCTATCAAGGCGGATTTGAATGGTAATGGCATCACCAGCGATGCCAATGAATCGATTGTCTTTGTCTATGATGCCTCGACCCACATGCTCCGGCGAAATACCGGTGGAGGAAATCAACCATTTGGTGAGGACATTGAAGCGTTTGTTATAGACTACCTTGATCAGGGTGGGAACCCGACCACAGATTCCAAAGCTATTCGACAAGTGAGAATTTCGGTGACAGCCAGAACGTCACAGCCCGATCCACAGTATGCCAAAAACGGTGGATATCGAACGATGACTCTTCATTCCCGAATCACGATGAGAAATGTCCAATCATGATCGGACTCACTAGCAAGGAGGGAATGAGGCCTTGTCGCAATTCCATGGGTGGAGCGCTCATTGCAGCCTTGTTATTGGTCGCTATTTCCTCAATTATGGGTGCGACGATTCTGTTTGCCACGTCAACCGATCTACAAATCAGTGGAAATTTCCGAAGGGCGATGGCTACGTTCTATGCCGCAGAGGCGGGCATCGCAGAAACCGTCGTTCGTTTAGGTGGATCTTCCTTGTCAAATCCAGGATTTCTCGGCGATCCTTCTCCCACTCTGCAAGCAAATTGGTCCGCCTATATGTTGTCTTCCCCTGAGTGGAAACCACAGTATGATCCTGAATATTCAGGGGTTTTCACCAACTATTTTCCTTTGAGTGGAAATCTTACCAATACGGCAGTTCTTCCAAATAGTGTGCAAACTGTTCTCCCTTACTGGACTAAAATTCGTCATAAAACCGAGTATGATGCGGAACGGGCGGGACACAGTTCTCTGACCCCTCACTATGAAGATGGGGATGGAATAGGCGCGACGCATTCAATAAATTCCCGAGGTAGCCTTGTTTTCTTTGGATTTCCATCAGAAAGTGAACTCATCCCCACGTCATTTACGTCAGCAAATCCAACTCCATATTCCCCAGTCGAAATCATCATCAGCCAGGGTCAGGTAGAAGGTGCCACGTCCTTGATTCAAGTGGAGGTTGCACACCCGTCTGGGCCGCCATTGTTGGCCGCCGTATATGCGAATAGTCAGGTCGTATTTTCTGGAGGATCCACAGCCGTAGAAGGATTTGATAATTGTGGGCTCCTGGCAGGAGGTCGACCCCCGGTGAAGTTGGGGCCTGCAGGTGCGTTGGCAGGAACCGCCACTTTCACAGGAAATCCCCCGACGCCACAAGTGGGCTCGGATTTTTTGGATTTAGTCAAGGCTTTAGATAGCCTCAAGGGAGGCGCTCAGGTCATTTCAGGAGATCTTGCCGGTGTGAATCTTGGGGCTCCTGGGAATCCTGCCCTGTTGTATGCTGAATCGCTTGCAGGGGGATTTTCGAGCCGACTTGCCGTTCAGAATCTCTATGGATATGGCATACTTTTGGTAGCGGGAAATCTAAACATTTCCGCGCCCTTTCATTGGGAAGGGCTCATCATTGTCGCTGGGCAAGTGACGTTTGATGGTGGAATTGGGAGTTCCGTCATTCAGGGTGCCCTTTTGGCGGATCAGTTGCAGATACTGAATGGCGAGGTGAAGATGACACTGGATACCTGTCCGATCGCCGCGTCCCTTCGAGTGCTTCCGGTTGCGACCCTCAGTTGGCAACAACTTCTCTAGACTCTCTCTAAGACTTTTTCTATTTCTCGACTGATAAATCTCAAAAAATTCGCTTGCAAGTTTTCCTCTCAATAATTCCTCTAACTTCCAGTTTCTAGTTGAGTTTATTTTTTCGGGTAAAATGGTTTTGTAAACTTCCCCTTTTTCCGCACCTTTCCTGAGACTTTTGATTCGTGGCGACATGGGTCCTTTGATTGATTGCAGAAGGGTGACACCATTCTTACAATGGTTTCCTTGTCATGGCATGGGGATTGGTTTACAAATTTCAACTTAACCGCTTGTAGAGTTCCCCCCATGGCGTGTTTGAGGCAAGTTCTTTCCAGGAAAAACGTGTTCTTAGTTAACTTTTAACGGGGTAAATGCCATGAGTGTACAACCAGACATTATTTACACGAAAGTTGATGAAGCGCCTGAGCTGGCCAGTGGATCGTTTCTTCCAATAATTCAGTCATTTGCTAAAGCGGCAGGTGTGACCGTTGGCACCAAAGATATCTCCCTCGCGGGAAGAATTCTTGCGCAATTTCCTGACAAGCTCAAGCCTGAGCAACGCCAGCCGGATGATCTGGCTCTTTTAGGTGAACTGGTTGAGAAGCCAGATGCCAATGTCATTAAATTGCCAAACATCAGTGCATCGCTCCCACAAATTAAGGGTGCAATAGCTGAATTACAATCTCAGGGCTATTCGATCCCTGACTATCCAGAAGATCCTAAAAACGAAGAAGAAAAGGACATTAAGGCCAAATATGACAAAGTGAAGGGAAGCGCGGTTAATCCGGTCTTGCGGCAAGGGAATTCCGATCGTCGGGCTTCAGCCTCGGTCAAACAATACGCCAAAAAGAACCCGCATAAAATGGGTAAATGGACAAAAGATTCCAAAACGCACGTGGCGCACATGACGACCGGAGATTTCTTCGGCAATGAAAAGTCCGTAACCATCGACGAGAAAGCCGTTGGAAAGGGAAAAATTGAATTTGTAGCGGATGATGGTAACGTTACCGTCGTGAAAGATAAATTAACCCTCAACAAGGGTGATGTCCTGGATGCCAGCAAGATGAGTTGCCAGGCATTGCGCCAGTTCTTTAAAGAGCAGGTGGCAGATGCCAAACAGAAGAACATTTTGTGGTCGTTACACCTGAAGGCCACCATGATGAAAGTTTCGGATCCCATCATGTTTGGTCATGCAGTGAGGGCATTCTTCGACGATGTCTTTAAAAAGCACGAAAAAACGTTCGCTGAATTGGGCGCCAACCCGAATAACGGATTAGGTGACATCCTGGCCAAAATTAAAAATTTACCGGAGGCCCAAAAGAAGGAAATCGAGTCAGATATCCAGGACTGCCTCAAAAATGGACCGGCACTGGCAATGGTGGATTCCGACAAGGGCATTACCAACCTGCATGTGCCGAGTGACATCATCATTGATGCATCCATGGCGGCTGCACTGCGAACCTCGGGGAAAATGTGGGGACCTGATGGCAAAGAACATGACATGAAAGCTATCATTCCTGACCGGAGTTATGCGGGTATCTATCAGGCGGTGGTCGATTTTTGTCGAGAGAATGGCGAATTTAATCCGTCTACCATGGGTAGCGTACCGAATGTAGGATTAATGGCACAAAAAGCCGAAGAATATGGATCACACGACAAGACATTTGAATCCACCGGGAAAGGCGTAGTCAGGGTGCTGGATGGAGCAGGGAATGTCTTGCTGGAACACGATGTCGAAAAAGGTGATATCTGGCGCAGTTGTTATACGACGGATGTTGCCATTAAGGATTGGGTCAAATTGGCTGTGAACCGGGCCAGGGCTTCTTCGACGCCGGTGGTATTCTGGCTCAATAACAATCGGGCTCATGACGCCCAAGTCATTGAAAAAGTGAATCTCTATCTTAAGGATCACGATACCAAAGGGCTGGACATCCAAATTATGGCACCGGTGGATGCCATGAAGTTCTCACTCAAACGTGCAAAGGACGGTCTCGATACTATTTCGGCTACTGGAAATGTGCTTCGGGATTATCTCACTGACTTATTCCCGATTTTGGAGTTGGGGACGAGTGCCAAAATGTTGTCCATCGTTCCACTTATCAATGGTGGAGGACTATTTGAAACAGGAGCGGGAGGGTCGGCCCCGAAGCATGTCCAGCAGTTTGTCAAAGAAGGACATTTACGCTGGGATTCCCTCGGAGAGTTTCTCGCGTTAGCCGAGTCGTTTGCCCATTTGAGTCAAGTCAAAAACAACAAAAAAGCAAAAATCCTGGCGGACACTTTGGACAAGGCCACCGGAAAGCTCATGGACAACCGGAAGGCCCCAGGACGTGAATTGGGGCAATTGGACAATGCGGGAAGTCATGTGTACGAGGCCATGTACTGGGCGCAAGAACTAGCCGTACAGAATGATGATCAGGAATTGAAAAAGCAATTTGCTTCGATCGCAAAAGAGTTGGAGTCCAATGTCGATACCATTCTTGAAGAGATTAAAGCGGCAAAGGGACGGGCTCAGGATATTGGCGGGTATTATCGTCCGGATCCGGTCAAGGTGAGGACAGCCATGCGTCCCAGCGCGACTCTCAATGCCATCTTAGATCGCTTAGCCTAGGTTCTCAACGTAGGCTGGTCTTCCGGTATTATTCTTATACTGGGGATGTGTGCAACGAGCCGGGTTCCAAACGGAGCCCGGCTCGGCTTTTTTGGGGAAGGTATTTCCTGTGAGTCATGTGAAAGTTGTGACCCTTCCAAAAATCGGGCATATTCCCATTGTCTGTAAGACCAAGCGAGACATCTCTATTGAAACCCCATTAGATGCACGGGATGACGAATCCCTCGGATGGGGGTACTGGGATCGAATTTGGCCATCTGAGGTGGCCTTATCAGAATGTCTCATTCATCAGTTTTTCCCATCAAAACTGCAAGGCGTCAAGGTTCTGGAAATTGGCTGTGGGACAGGGTTGGCCGGAGTCGTTGCTGCTCGGCTCGGGGCATTTACCATGTTTTCAGATATGGTGCCTATTACCCTTGAAGCAACAACGGAGTCCTGTCGTCTGAATCACATCAGCAATTTTGACACATGCCTGTTGAATTGGACGGAAAAGATTGAAATAAAAAAGTGTTTTTATGATTTGGTAATCGGCAGTGAAGTTTTTTATGACGAGGGAATTTTAGCCGGTATTTCTGAAATTCTTGGACAGGTGCTTACCCCGAAGGGGAAAGGCATGTTTTGTGATCCAAATAGACTGGGGCTCGATACCGTCGAACATGGATTTAAAGAGAAATTTATTGTGGCAATAGAAGAAGTCCCGCTCAACTGGCCTCCCCGAAAAGATGCCGGAGTAGGAAAGAAGGGGTTTCTTTACCAATTAAGTCGCAGGAGTCAGGAGGCATTCTGACAAGGTCATTTTCCAGGTGATGAAGGTGCTATGAATGATGACGAGACCCATAAACCCAAGGTTGTCACGAAATACAAAAGTTTATCGAGTAAAGTTAATGGCTTTTTGAGGCACCAAGATGAATGGCTAGGGGATGGCATGGTTTTTTCTCATAACAGGAGAGAGCGAAGGCTATTGCGGGGTTGGTTTAAGGAAGCCTTAAGGGTAGGGATGGGGTCTTATCATCTCAACTAACTAATTTTCAATAGGTTTTCTCTTAAAGGGTGTGGTGGTGTTCTTATGGGCATTCCACGTGGGGGCACTGGGACTTTTGAAAGGGGTTCATGGGTCTTTTGATTGATTGCAGCGGGATGAGGGCATTCGTACAATGCACCGTTCCGCGCGGCAGGCGGGTTGTGCTACGTTTGTCCTTAACCATTATGATGAGTCCCTGAAGGAAGGGTTGGATTATGGCAAAAGTTCTTGAGGGCCCGGGAATGGGCTTATTGCGAAAATGGGGGATTTCAACTCCCAACTATGCTGTCGTGACCTCGAGTGAGGAGTTTGACCAATTATCTCAGGTCAATGATTGGCTCCAAAAAAATAAACTGGTAGTCAAAGCGCATGAAGCACTTGGCTCTCGTTTTAAATTGGGGTTAGTCAAAGTGGGATTGGATTTAGCCGCGGCAAAAGAGGCTGTGCGGGAGATGATTGGTAAAGAATTGGAAACCCTCACGATTAAGCAGGTGATTGTTTCCGAGGCGGTTGATCACAAAGAAGAATATTATGCCGCGGCCAAATCGACGCGCGATGGAGTGGACCTCTTGGTGGCGACCTGTGGTGGCATCGAAGTGGAATCTAATTGGGATAAGGTCAAGCATGTCTCCATCGAAACCGGTGAAAACCTGTCGGATTCAGCGATTTCCTCGCTGGTGAAGGATGCGGGGTTTTCCGGCGGTACGGCCACTAAAATGGCGGAATTTTTGAAGAAATTATATGCCTGTTTTGATAATGAAGATGCTCAATACGTAGAAGTGAATCCGGTTGTGCTCAGTGGCCAGGGAGAACTTGTGGCTCTGGATGCGGTGACCCTTCTGGACGGTGATGCCAAGTTCCGGCATAAGGACTGGACCTTTCCATTTGCGGCTGAGTTTGGGCGTGCCTATACCAAAAATGAAGAGGAAGTCATGGCTGTTGATGCCAAGGTGAAAGGCTCCGTCAAGCTCATTGAGATTCCCGGCGGCAATATTGCGATGTTACCTGCCGGTGGAGGAGCCAGCGTTTATTATTCAGATGCGGTGGTGGCTCGTGGTGGCAAACTTGCGAATTATGCAGAATATTCAGGTGATCCACCGGACTGGGCAGTGGAAGTTCTGACGGAAAAAGTCTGCTCGTTGCCTGGTATCAAGCATATTATTGTGGGTGGAGCGATTGCGAATTTTACCGATGTCAAAAAGACCTTTGGGGGCATTATCAATGCGTTTCGAAAGGCCAAAGCGGAAGGCAAGCTAGAGGGTGTCAAGATTTGGGTGCGCCGGGGTGGTCCAAACGAATTGCAGGGATTAGCGGCCATGCGTGCGCTCCAGGATGAGGGTTTTGATATTCAGGTATTTGACCGCAAAACGCCGTTAACGGACATTGTCGATATGGCCATGGCCGCAAAATAACCTATTAGACCTTGAGGATGTAGGAGACCGTTTCGATGAGTATTCTTGCAACGAAAGACACGCATGTCGTCATTCAAGGGGGGGTGGCCGGGGTGAATGCCGCTCGTCGTATGGCTGAGTTCCGGTACATGATTAAGCAACCATTAAATGTCTCTGCGTTTGTATATCCCCCCGATGCGGGGAAGACCAACGAGATCATTTGTGGAACCGAATTAATAATGATCCCCATTTATAAAACCGTCGCCGAAGCGACGGCCAACCACCCGGAGATTAACACAAGTCTGGTCTATATCGGAGCAGACCGGGCCTATGCCGGCACTATGGAAGCCTTGAATGACCCGCATATTAAAACGGTCTCCATGATTACCGAAGGGGTGCCGGAAAAAGATGCCAAACTTTTGGGGAAGCATGCCCGTAAGCTGGGGAAGACCTTTAATGGCCCTTCCTCAATTGGGGTAGTGTCGGCAGGAGAATGTCGCCTGGGAGTGATCGGGGGGGCGTTTGATAACTTGGTGGCGTGCAAGCTGTATCGTCCTGGTTCCTTCGGCGTGGTCACCAAGTCCGGGGGATTGTCGAACGAAATTATTTGGATTTGTTCCCAATTTGCAGACGGCATCACGACGGCGATCGGTATCGGTGGTGATGCCTACCCGGGAACCGACTATGTCAGCTACCTGGAAATGTTTGAAAACGATCCGCAAACCAAGGCGGTGGTTATTGTCGGGGAAATGGGTGGAGATTTGGAAGAACGGGCCGCCGAATGGTACGGTGCCAAGAAACGCCGGATTAAATTGCTCGCGGTGGTTTCAGGGTTCTGTCAAGAGAGTCTTCCAAAGGGTATGAAATTCGGGCATGCCGGGGCGAAAGAAGGATTGAAGGGCGAGGGGTCTGCGCGGGCAAAGTCTGAAGCCTTGAAAAAGGCCGGTGCGATTGTACCGGATACCTTTGGAGCTCTAGGGCCGGCTATCAAGGCCACCCACGAGGAGTTACTGAAAAGCGGACAGGTCAAGCCCATACCGGATTTGGCTCCAGCGGACATGCCAAGGCTTCCCAAAACGGTTCAAGAGAGCATGAGGGAAGGGGAAGTGCTGGTGACACCGCTGATTCGTTCCACGATCAGTGACGATCGGGGTGATGAACCGCTTTATCAAGGTTATCCGGCTTCTGAACTGATCAATAACGGATATGACATCCCCCATATTATCGGCTTGCTATGGGACAATCGTCTTGTCTCCAAACAGGAAGCCGAAATCATCAAACGAATTATCATGCTGTCGGCCGATCACGGTCCTTGCGTGAGCGGAGCCTTGACGACGATTATCGCCGCCTGTGCTGGGATCGGATTATCTCAAGCAGTCGCGGCCGGTATGATTATGATCGGTCCGCGCTTTGGTGGAGCGGTGACGGACGCTGGGAGATGGTTCAAATACGCGATCGACAACAAACTTTCGGTCGATGATTTCCTTGTCTACATGAAGAAAAATGTGGGACCGGTTCCAGGAATCGGTCATCGCGTCAAAAGCTTGAAAAATCCGGATAAGCGGGTGAAGGAGTTGGTTGGGTACGTGAAAAGTTTGAACATGGCCACTCCGCACTTGGATTTTGCATTGGAAGTCGAAAAAATAACCGCTGTCAAAAAAGATAATCTCATTCTCAACGTTGATGGAACCATGGCGGCGGTGTTAGTTGATATCGGTTTTCCGGTAGATAGCCTTAATGGCTTCTTCATTTTGTCGCGAACCATCGGAATGATTGGGCATTGGACGGATCAAAAGCGGCAAGGGAGCCGGCTCATCCGATTATTTGACTATCTGGTAAATTATGCCTCCCCGAAGCGTCGCGAGGTGCCACCGTTAAAGTAGAGCCGGTAAAATTAATGCCGGGTTAGTGGTCGGTCTTGGTTAAAACTTATCCATGTTGAACTGAACCCAGGAGATAGTGCTATGTCCCTAGAAATGGTCAAAAAACTGTATGCTTCAATGCCGGGAATTGTGGACAAAGCTCGCAAAAAATTTGGACGGCCTCTCACGCTGACAGAAAAAATCCTGGTCAGCCATGCCGATAATTTCGATTCACAAGTATGGGAACGTGGAAAGGCCATGCTGGCGCTTCGTCCCGATAGAGTCGCGATGCAGGATGCGACAGCCCAAATGGCCATGCTGCAGTTTATGCAAGCGGGGAAAGATAAAGTTGCTGTTCCAAGTACCATCCATTGCGATCACTTGATCCGGGCTGAAGTCGGGTCGGAAAAGGATCTTCTGCGCGCATGTGATGAAAACCGGGAAGTCTATAATTTTCTTGCCTCGGCTGCGAAAAAATATGGGATCGGATTCTGGAAGCCTGGGGCCGGGATCATCCATCAGGTGGTGTTGGAAAATTATGCATTTCCTGGCGGATTGATCATTGGAACCGATTCACACACGCCAAACGGTGGCGGGTTGGGAATGTTGGCCATTGGCGTCGGTGGAGCCGATGCGGGGGAAGTGATGGCGGGTCTCCCATGGGAGGTCCTCCATCCTAAGCTCATCGGCGTGAAGTTAACCGGAAAGCTGAATGGCTGGGCTTCGCCAAAAGATGTCATTTTGTATATTTGTGGCCTCCTGACGGTGAAGGGTGGAACCAATAAGATTGTGGAGTATTTTGGCCCGGGCGCGGAAACTATCAGTGCGACAGGCAAAGGCACGATTACCAATATGGGAGCTGAGCTGGGCGCCACGACGTCTATTTTCCCGTTCGATGAAAAAATGGTGGCATACTTGAATATCACGGAGCGGGCTGACATTGCCAAATTGGCAGCAGCCAACCGGAGCATGTTGGTTGCAGACCCTGAGGTCTATCAGTCTCCGGAAAAATACTTTGATGAAATCGTCGAAATTGATCTGTCCACTCTTGAACCGCATGTTGTGGGACCGCATACCCCTGATTTGGCGCGGCCAATTTCAAAGATGGCAGCGGAAGCCAAAGAAAAAGGCTATCCCGTGCAGTTAAAAGCGACTTTGGTCGGAAGCTGTACCAATTCTTCATATGAAGATATCGGTCGCGCGGCGCATATTGCCAAGCAAGGGTTACAAGCTGGGCTTAAAGCCAAAACGGCCTTTTTGGTCAGCCCGGGGTCAGAACGGATTTACCACACCATGAAGCGCGAAGGATTTTTGGAGACCTTTGAAAGTATGGGGGCCACCGTCCTGGCAAACGCCTGTGGACCCTGTATTGGGCAATGGAAACGAGCGGATGCCGTGAAAGGCAAAGCCGACTCTATTGTCAGTACGTTTAACCGAAATTTCCCTGGGCGGAATGATGGAGTGAGTGAGACCTTATCCTTCCTGGCCAGTCCTGAAGTAGTCACGGCTTATGCATTTTCAGGCGATCTGGGCTTTGATCCGATCAAGGGGACCTTGAAAACCGCAGATGGAAAAGAGTTCAAGTTTGAGGCGCCTCAGGGAGATGAATTGCCGGCCAAGGGTTTTGCTAAAGGCGAAGAAGGTTTAGTTCAACCTGCTGAGGATGGTTCGAAGCTTCAAGTGGACATTCCTCCTACCAGCGAGCGATTGCAATTATTAAAGCCTTTCCCAAAATGGGATGGAAAGGATTTTGAAAAGTTACCGTTATTAATTAAAACCAAGGGGAAAACCACAACGGATCATATCTCTCCCGCCGGTCCGTGGCTCAAATTCCGGGGACATTTGGACAAGATCAGTGACAACATGTTTCTTGGAGCCAACAATGCATTTTCAGACGAGGCGGGAAAAGGCAATGATGTTTTAACCGGAGAGTCGGGATTGACTCTTGCGCAAATTGCCCGAAGGTATAAAGAAAAAGGTTTGGGGTCGTTTGTGGTGGGAGATGAAAACTATGGTGAAGGGAGCAGCCGTGAGCATGCGGCGATGTCTCCAAGATTTTTGGGTGTCCAAGCTGTTCTGACAAAAAGTTTTGCTCGCATTCATGAGACCAATCTCAAGAAGCAAGGCATTCTTCCGCTGACGTTTGCGAATCCGAAGGATTATGATCAAATTGAACAAGAAGACCGGATCAGTGTGAAAGGGTTAAGTGGACTTGCACCAGGCAAGCCAGTGCAAGTTGTCCTTCACAAGAAGGACGGTCAGGAAGTGGTCATTCAGGCCAATCATAGTATGACCGAACAACAGATCACCTGGTTTAAGGCTGGTTCCGCATTGAACGCGTTAAATTAATTCCTATTTAAGTGGGCTAGGTGGTGGAAATTCACGACGAGAAATTTGTCGATCGTATAAGGTACTATTTCTGAGCTATGCCTGACTCATTGGATAAAAAAAATACTCTGGATCAAGAAGAGAGTCTCCAACCCAAGATGGTTACCGTGGAGATTGAAGGGAAACCGTTCCAGGTTCCCGCAGGTATCACCCTGATCAAGGCCTTGTGGTATGCAGGGCAGGATGTGATTCGTGGAGTTGGATGCTTAGGCGGATTCTGTGGAGCCTGTGCGACCTATTACCGTACGAAAGACGATCCCAAGGTCAAAACCTGTTTGGCCTGTTCAATGGCAGTCGAGGATGGCATGTCCTTTTCGTTTATGCCGGCTTTTCCGGCAAGAAAAGCGACTTACAATCTTCTTGAGCTCAAAGACCCTAAGCAGGATTTGTTTACGCTCTATCCTGAAGCCCCCTTATGTCGGAACTGTAATGCCTGCACGGAAGCCTGCCCGCAAACTATTGATGTGCGGGAGGGGGTGTGGAAAGCGGTGTTTGGAGATTTTAAAGCGGTCTCTGAAATGTTCATGGATTGTGTGATGTGTGGAATGTGCGCGCCCGTTTGTATTGCTGATATTGCTCCCAATCTGGTCGCGCTCTATGCCAGCCGGGCTCAGGGCGTGCATTTCACCGAAAAACCTGAAGGCCTCTCTAAACGTATTCAAGAGATTACCGATGGACATTTTCAGCAGGAATGGGATCGTATCCTCAAGTTGTCCGATGAGGAATTACAAAATACCTCCGCGGCCACAATCTAACCAGTTTTTCTTGCTTCTCATATGGAACTAACCGATCAGAGAAATATAGTTCATCAAACCCGAGACGCCCGTCGGTCTAAAAGTTTTCCCAAGCTTTCTCCAGCCGAACGGGATAGCCTTATCAAGAAATACCATCCCGATCATCGGGCTCATGCCTACCGGCCGATTATTTTTGGGCCGAATGCCGGGCAATCCACCGTGACCGAAGTGGCGACCCTGTTGGAAGGGGAGAGCCCGGTTCCGGCCGATCTTATTCTCACTCCGGATTACACCGTGGATGTCCTGGTGGTCGGTGGAGGAGGGGCGGGGTGCGCGTCGGCGCTCCATGCCCATGCCCAGGGAGCCAATGTATTACTGGCCACGAAGTTGCGCCTTGGGGATTCCAACTCGGTCATGGCTCAAGGCGGGATGCAAATTGCCGTCGGCTCGGACGATTCGCCTGTCCAGCATTTCTTGGACACCTTAAAGGGTGGGCACATGAAAAATGACCACCAGTTGTTAAAGGTCATGGTTGAAGAGGGACCGTCTATTGCGAAATGGCTGTTGGAATTGGGAGTCTTATTTGATCGGGATGCCGATGGAAATCTGCATGTGAAAAAAGGGGGAGGAAGCTCAAAGGCCAGGCTATTAACCTGCTCCGATTACACCGGTTTGGAAATCATGCGAGTGTTGAAAGACGAAGTCCTGAACCAGAAGGTTCCGTTGTTGGAATTTGTTGCTGCGGTGGAATTGTTAAGCGATGCCGATGGGGCCTGCACGGGAGCGGTGCTGAAAGACTTAGACAACAATCGGTTTATCGTCGTTGCCGCTAAAACGGTGATCCTGGCAACAGGCGGAATTGGCCGGTTGCATATTCAGGGATTTCCAACCAGCAATCATTTCGGGGCGACAGGGGATGCCCTGGTCCTGGCCTATCGTCTCGGCGTGCCTCTCGTTCAAATCGATACCTTTCAATATCATCCTTCAGGTGGGGTGTATCCTGAGCAATTGGTCGGTGCACTGGTGACAGAAGGCATTCGCTCTGAAGGCGGCCATTTGGTGAATGGGAAGGGTGAGCGCTTTGTGAATGAATTGGATACTCGTGATGTTGTGTCCTCGTCGATCATTCGGGAATGTGAAGAGGGGCGAGGCGTTCGAACACCATCAGGAAGGGTGGGCGTCTGGCTGGATACGCCGTTGTTAGATGTGGAACATGGACAGGGAACATTGGACAAACATTTTCCCGCGATGGTTCGGCAGTATGAACGTTACCAGGTCGATATCCGGAAAGACCCAGTGCTGATCTATCCCACGCTGCATTACCAAAACGGGGGCGTCAAAATTGATGTGAATGGAGAAACGCCTGTGGCCAATTTATTCGTTGCAGGAGAGGCTTCCGGCGGGTTACATGGGCGAAACCGGCTCATGGGGAATTCCTTGTTGGACTTAATGGTGTTTGGCAAGCGAACAGGTATTTTTGCTGCAGAGCGGTCCAAGTCTCTGCCGAAAAGCTCGTTGACCTTGGACCATCTGAAGCAATTTCGAGCCGAAGCCAAACGGCATCATGTGTCCGCTGGTATCATTTCACCTATGGTCTTGCCGGCTTACACCAACAAGTAATTATCAAATCGATTGATCACCAAACGGGATATTGTCATCGCCGAATGTTCCGATTTGAGCTGTAGAACCTACGAAGAGGATTTATGAATATTCACGAGTTTCAAGCCAAACAGCTCTTTGCACAATTTGTGATTCCTGTACCCAAAGGCAAGGAAATCAAAAACGTCAAAGCGGCTGAAAAGTGGGCCTCAGTTCTTGATACCCCCGTATTTGTAGTGAAAGCGCAGATTCATGCGGGTGGACGTGGCAAAGCCGGTGGGGTCAAATTAACCAAAAATAAAAATGAAGTGCCGGAACTGGCTAATGAAATTCTCGGGAAAACTCTGGTGACGCATCAGACAGGTCCCAAGGGCAGAAAAGTTCGCCGCCTACTGATTGAAGAAGGTGCAGGGATTGCTAAGGAATTGTATTTGAGTTTACTGGTAGACCGTGAGTCAGGGTTTCCGACGTTTATTGCCAGTACAGAAGGTGGCATGGACATTGAGGAAGTGGCCGAACATACACCGGACAAATTGCTGAAAGAGTCGATTGATCCGGCGGTGGGATTCCAAGGGTACAATGGAAGAAATCTGGCCTTCGGCCTGGGACTTCCAGAGCTTGAGCCGGCGGTGGTGAAGCCGTTTTTTCAAATGTTGGAAAACCTGTACCGCCTGTTCATGGAAAAAAACGCATCGCTCGTGGAAATAAATCCATTGGTCATTACCACGGATAAGCGTCTGGTCGCGTTGGATGGAAAAGTTTCAATTGATGACAGTGCACTATTTAAACATCCTGATATTCAAAAGTTCAGAGATCTGCACGAAGAAGAACCGTTAGAGATTGAAGCGGGTAACAATAATCTGAATTATGTCAAACTTGATGGAGACATCGGTTGTATGGTCAACGGGGCGGGTTTGGCGATGGCAACCATGGACGTCATTAAATTGGCGGGATCCGAACCGGCGAATTTTTTAGATGTGGGCGGTGGGGCGACCAAAGAGACCGTCGCAGCCGGATTCCGCATTCTGTTGAAAGATAAAAAGGTCAAGGGCATATTCATTAATATTTTCGGCGGGATTGTGCGTTGCGAGCGTATTGCCCATGGAGTGATTGATGCGGCGAAGGAAGTCGGCATCAAGCTTCCTGTTGTTGTGCGACTTCAAGGAACCAACGCGGAGGAAGGCCGAAAGCTTTTGGCCGAATCAGGTTTGAAGGTGGAAGGGGTCGCTGACCTCTGGGAAGCTGCTCAACGTATTGTCGCTCTCAGAAAAAAGAAATAGTTAACCTGATCGTGGAAATATTCTCCTTGATTGGTGAAAGGTGATGTGGCATGAGCATTTTGGTGAATAAAAATACCAGGGTTGTCGTTCAAGGGATTACCGGCAAAGAAGGGTCATTTCACGCGACCCAGTGCAAGGCGTACGGAACGCAAGTCGTCGCCGGCGTGACGCCTGGCAAAGCCGGTCAGGAAGTAGAAGGCATCCCGGTGTTTAATACCGTTCGTGAAGCCGTCAAGAAGACGGAAGCCACCACCTCATTGATCTTTGTCCCACCTCCATTTGCCGCCGATGCGATTTTAGAAGCCGCCGATGCCGGCATATGGCTGATCATCTGCATTACGGAGGGAATTCCTGTCAATGATATGGTTCGGGTCCAGCGGGCGCTTTTTGGGAAGACCACGCGTCTGATAGGCCCAAATTGTCCGGGAATCATAACGGCCGAGGAGTGCAAGATCGGGATCATGCCAGGATTTATTCATAAAAAAGGGCGGGTCGGCGTCATTTCAAGAAGTGGCACCTTAACCTACGAAGCCGTCAATCAGCTCACCAATTTAGGTCTTGGCGAAACGACCTGCGTCGGTATCGGTGGCGATCCCCTCATTGGAACCGGTTATATCGATTTGTTGCATATGTTCCAGGAGGATGACGAAACCGAAGCGGTGGTGATGATCGGGGAAATTGGTGGAGATGCCGAGGAACGGGCTGCGGCCTATATTCAAAAAGAGATGACCAAGCCGGTTGTGAGTTTCATTGCCGGAATAACGGCACCTCCTGGAAGACGAATGGGCCATGCCGGCGCCATTATTACCGGAGGAAAGGGCACCGCCGCCGATAAAATGGCCGCCTTAGAATCTGCTGGGGTGATTGTCGTCAAAAATCCAGCAGAAATAGGGGAAGCCGTGGGAAGCGTTCTACATGCCTAGCCTTATTCGTTCTTAACGCCTCCTCATTTTCTTCATAAGTTTAATCGCGTTCCATGAACTGAGCGGACACGTTCGCCCTGATGAGAACATGGAGTTGGCGGAACTTTAGCAACCTCTTCCACAAAACCCCTCAAATTCACATTTCGCCTACTTTCCCGGGGGTGTTGAATAATAATAATTTCCAAGGGCATATTGACCCACAGGAAGGGTGCCTATTAGAGGCCTCGGGGCCGGTTCAAAAAAGCGTCCAGCAAGGCCGCAGTCATTTTTGCGCGCAGAGCATACTTCCGGTACGTGAGCACGGAAAAATGGCGAGAACGCCGCTGGCGGCTTTTTTCAACAGCCCCTTTCCCAAAAATTTGTGTCCTGCTTCAGCTGGGAATCACGTTGACTATTAGGTGAAGGCCATGCAAAGGCAGGGAAAATTCTAAACGTTTTAAGTGGCGGGGCGACAATTATCCTCAATATCTGTCCCTGTTTCATTCAATGTCTTATAGAGTTCCATTATTTTGGCAATATTCTTTATTTTATTTAAAAAGAATAGTAAGGTCTTTCACTGGAAAGTGAGGACCTATGCCAAAGCTATACAATAATTTTGCGACATATTTCACGTGGCGGATAGTCGGAGGGCTACTCGGATCCCTTCTGGTCTTTCCCCTCCTACTCTTTGCCCAGGAATCTCCAATTCCTTCCTCTGATGAAACAACAGATGTTTTTATCCTTCGACAACTCATCGAAATTCAAAACGAACTGAGGGATGTCCGGAAAGAACTTGCAGAAGTTCGTAAATCGGTGAGCGAATTAAAGGGAAACTCCAATCTCCCCCGTGCTGCGGCCCCACTTCCTTCTGTTTTTGGCAATGTTGAACTCAATCCAGATGATCCTACCCTTGGTAGTCAGCAAGCGAAAGTTGCCATTGTCGAGTTTACGGATTATCAATGTCCCTATTGTGCTAAATATCATTCGGATACCTTTGAAAATCTGAAAAAAGAATACATCGACACGGGAAAAGTGCAATATGTCCTTCGAGATTTCCCGTTGGACTTTCATGTCTATGCAAAAGGGGCGGCTATTGCTGCGAATTGTGCAGGTGAACAAGATGCGTATTGGCATATGAACCATCAGCTCTTTTCCAATCAATCCGAGCTTGGGGATGGCTTATATCAAAAATTGGCCCAGTCTTTGGGACTCAACATGGATCAGTTTGAATCATGTGTAAACAGCCATGAACAAGTACAAAAAGTTGATGCGGACGTGGTTTACGGACAGGAGATTGGGGTGAACGGAACCCCGACGTTTTTTATTGGACGAGTAGAAAACGGGGAACTCACAGATCCCAAAGAAGTGAGTGGGACTCAACCTCTGTCAGCCTTCTCAAAAATCATTGAGCCGCTACTCGTAAATGACGGGAATGTACGCGAATAGAAAAATGTTTCTAAAGGACAAAAAGTAAAATTCGCGGGATAGTGATGGGGCTGCACAGTTTTACGATTGCGTGACTCTTAGGCTCTGAAAGTAAAAAAGCTGTCCCGAGCCTCTGCATAAGGCCCTGAAATGATCGAATAAAAATGGGAGATGCATGAGATACATGAAGACCTTGGTGACTCTTATTGGTCTACTCCTCGTCATGAGTGCCGACGTAGCCGCCTACGAAGTGGTTCCGAATGACGAGGCGGATATCCTCTTCAAACAAATGGAAAAATCCATCTTTTTGTATGACAAAGATCCCTACACAATTAGCAAGGCCGTGGAGAAAAACGACGTGGCAGGCATGTCTCTTGCCATTATCTATAATGGTAAGCCGGTCATTCATAAATGGTATGGAGATCGTAACCAGAAAAAAAAAGAAAAGACGACTGCAGATACGATCTACCAATGTGCCTCGACGAGCAAGATGGTGTCATCACTGGGCTTTACTGCAGCCTCGCGGCGAGGGGAACTTAGCCTCGATGAGAGCGTCACGGATTTCAATAAGAAACATCCTGACACCATTATTACAAAATGGGTCGACAAGGTTTTCAAAGATCACAAGTCCTGGCCTGATGACATTACTCCCCGACGTTTGCTGAGCCATACGGCAGGTTTGGACACACATGGAATCGCGAATAAGCCATGGCTTCCCTCCAGTGACCCGCTCAAAGGGGTCATTCTCGGCAGAAACCTTGCGCATGACGCAGTTAAACCAATCCACGAACCAGGAACGAAATATGACTATTCTGGTGGTGGGTATACCGTGGCAGAAGCGATGCTCGAGATCGCTACCGACAAACGTTTCGAGACCTATCTTCAACAGAATGTTCTTGAGCCCTATGGCATGCATAACAGCACTTTTGAGGATGGAAGTTCGGACATGGTCCATCTGGCTCGTGGGTGTAGTCGGGGTGTATGTCTCTATGATGTCCAAGTTTCTGAACTCAAAGCTGCAGGTGGATTGCTGTGCCATCCTGTTGATTACGCACGATTAGTCTCGCTGATAATGAACGATGGAGCAGAGTACCTTGATGGAAGAGATGGCACCCAGATCATACCGAAGAATGATATTAATGAAGTGCTGACCAAGGTGCCTCCTGCCGCGTATGGACTGGGAGTTGACATTTCTGGCTCTCAATTTTCCCACGGAGGCAAGCACCAAGGATTCGCAACGAACTTTTATGCGCACCGGGATAAACAAGTGGGCATTGTCGTGCTCGTCAACGGCAAGTATACATGGGCAAAAAATAAGGAAGTCTATGGAGCAGGCACCCTCAATAACGCGGTGGTCAAGGCGTTTAAAATTGCTTTCGGGGTTAGCAACGAATCAGGGCAACCCCTTAAGCCAACATGTAGCGAAGACGAGGATTGTGCTGAGGGTCAATACTGTGACAAAGGCCCTGTCGCGACAATTGGGATTAACAAGTGTAAGTCAGGCAAGAAGCGTAATGAAACCTGCAGCCGGAATGATGTCTGTGGCTCCGACCTCACGTGTTACGGCGAGCCGATCGGAAAATGTGGTTTCCTGGGAACAGTCGTCGTCGGCGATCAGTGCTTTAAAGACAAGGAATGCACATCCGGCAAGTGCGAAAAAGATAAATGTGTGTGTAAAAGTGACGGCGACTGCCCCAATGGACAAGCCTGTTATACCCCCATCGGGAAAGCCAATTATTGTGCGAGCACGAGCAAGGCCCTGGGAGCCAGTTGTTCAAAAAACAGCCAATGTGCTTCGGACAAGTGTCAACAAGGCCAATGCGTGTGTAAGGGGGACGGCGACTGTCCGAACGGGCAGGCCTGCTATACCCCGGTCGGCAAGGCGAACTATTGTGCAAGTACGAGTAAGGCCTTGGGAGCGAGTTGTACCAAGGATAGTCAATGTGCCTCAGACAAGTGTGAACAGGGCAAGTGTGTGTGTAAGTCGAACGGCGACTGTCCCAATGGGCAAACTTGCTATACGCCCGTTGGGAAGGCGAACTATTGCGCGAGTACGAGTAAGGCCCTGGGGGCCAGCTGTTCTAAAAACAGCCAATGTGCTTCAGACAAATGTGAACAGGACAAGTGTGTGTGTAAGTCAAACGGCGACTGCCCCAATGGGCAAACTTGCTATACCCCGGTTGGGAAGGCCAACTATTGCGCGAGTACGAGTAAGGCCCTGGGAGCGAGTTGTTCAAAGAATAGTCAATGTGCCTCGGACAAGTGTGAACAAGGCGAATGTGTGTGTAAATCGGACAATGATTGTCCGGGATCGCAGAAATGTAAAACGCCTGTGACCAAAAAGAATTACTGTACGAAATGAGGTCGACCTGAAAAGGCCAAGAATAGATGACAGAATGGGAATGTCACAAAAAATGTCTAAGAGTCATACACAAATTTCCCCCTACCGGTTTTATTGAGAACTTTTGACAAAGTGGGTGAACGATGAAACGAAGCTTGTGGTCTCAAATCACGATTTGTACCGGTCTAGCGATCATGGCGGGCAATCCCACCACTTCCAAGATCCATAATATAAAAAAACCCGAGCGACTGTTGAGAATTTTAAGTGGTTTGCTTTTTCTCGCGATTTTTGGTGTGAACGAGGCGTCGGCGAATTTATGTAACACGGTGAAGGATCTTTCGACGATTCAGGAGACCAAAGATGAGATTGAGTTGTATAAGGAACTTTTTCCCAATGCGGACTACCACGGCAGTCATGTCTATAACGGCTTTGTGCTGGAGTGTAATCGTAGACGCGATAATAAGGGCGACGAAGTGAGAAAGATGCTCACGAATAAAGACTGGGCCGAGATGAAGAGCATTTTGAAAGAGAGCGATCTTTCGCCCTATTTATTTTCCGCAAAGTATAAATTCTTCGGACTCGCCTGGTTTGAAATGAGCTACCTGATCTGGAAAGAGGGTGGTGTCTGGAAAATGGTGCTTCCCTATGATCCGATTATTAATGATGAGGTTGAAAACCGGATCGATTTTGACATGAGCCACGCTGGGAACCTCTACGATAAGGATCAAGTCGACGAAGGCGGGAGTGGTTCGAGTAAGACATATACCCTGAAATCAACCGCGCAGCCAATTAGCGTCACTAAATGTGCCACCACAACGTTCTTTGCTGGCAAGGAGAAGAAGTACGATGGGCAAAATGGCGTGGATGCCCATAAGAGGGATCCCGCCAATAAGCATATTAGCCTTGGAAAAATTCAATACTCTTATAAAAACTCCAGCGGAAACTATTGGGTGATGGATGGTTGTCGGGTGAAAAAAGATGAGCATCTCTATGGCACCAATCCCGCCACCGGAGATTTTGAAAAGATTTTTCCAGCGGATTGGATTTTGAATAATTTTAAAAAAGTCGCCGAGGATTATTGGAGTATTCCTGACAATTTTGACCTTTACGTTCTTTTAAAGGGTCATAATGAAGATCGATTTGATAAATCCATAAAAACCAAAATCAATAATCATATTAAAAATAAGGATTATTTAACGATACGTTTTGGAACGAAGTTCCTTCCCGGCGCCAATCAAATGTATAAGGCAAATGCCTGGCAGCCAAATAATTTTTCTACCATGACGGACGATGGAACCTATAAGCACGAGGTGGGTCACGCCTTTGGTTTAGATGACGAATATGCTCAGGGCGATGCTAGTAAGAATAAAGATCATTGTGCTAATTCCCAATTTGATCAATTTGATGGGATCTCGGGGTCAACCACTTACACCATCGACAATTACACTATGTGCAATGGTTATGGGAAACAAACCAATACCATTTATCATTATATAGCGGTCACCCGCTATATCTTGGGAGAGACCTGCAAGGAGGATTCCGATTGCGGAGGCGGTCGCTATTGCAATAACCGCATGGGACTCAACCGCTGCTTAGCGGACGGAACAAAAGATGTAAATCAGAGCTGCATTAAAGACAGGGAATGCACATCCGGCAAGTGCGAAAAGGGTACATGTGTGTGTAAGGGTGACAGCGACTGTCCCAATGGGCAAGCCTGTTATACTCCAATCGGGAAAGCCAACTATTGCGCGAGTACGAGCAAGGCCCTTGGAGCCAGCTGTTCCAAGAATAGCCAATGTGCCTCGGACAAGTGCCAACAGAGCAAGTGTGTGTGTAAGGGGGACGGCGACTGTCCGAACGGGCAAGCCTGCTATACGCCGGTCGGGAAGGCGAACTATTGCGCGAGTACGAGTAAGGCCCTGGGAGCCAGTTGTTCGAAGAACAGCCAATGCGCCTCGGATAAGTGTCAACAAGACCAATGCGTGTGTAAGGGGGACGGCGACTGTCCGAACGGGCAAGCCTGCTATACGCCGGTCGGCAAGGCGAACTATTGTGCGAGTACGAGTAAGGCCCTGGGAGCGAGTTGTACCAAGGATAGTCAATGTGCCTCGGACAAGTGTGAACAGGGCAAGTGTGTGTGTAAGTCAAACGGCGACTGTCCCAATGGGCAAACGTGCTATACCCCGGTTGGGAAGGCGAACTATTGCGCGAGTACGAGTAAGGCCCTGGGAGCGAGTTGTACCAAGGATAGTCAATGTGCCTCAGACAAGTGTGAACAGGGCAAGTGTGTGTGTAAATCAAACGGCGACTGCCCCAATGGGCAAACGTGCTATGCCCCGGTTGGGAAGGCCAACTATTGCGGGAGTACGAGTAAGGCCCTGGGAGCGAGTTGTTCAAAGAATAGTCAATGTGCCTCGGACAAGTGTGAACAAGGTGAATGTGTGTGTAAATCGGACAATGATTGTCCGGGATCGCAGAAATGTAAAACACCTGTGACCAAAAAGAATTACTGTACGAAATGAGGTCAACCTGCAACGATTCTCGGTTTTGCCGAGCGGGGAGTAGTGAACCCGAAGCAGCATGGCCTGAATCCTGGTGTAGCGTGCCGCCTTAGTATTCAGGTTGAATTCAATGCCCATGATTCCCTATTCCATTGAGAAATTGACGTAGATGATCGAGTGTTTGTTGGGCGTATCGTTCATGATGATGGTCATCCCTCATCATCGTCATGTCAGGAGCACATTATCCCTCTGATATAATGAGATAGCGGAAGAGGATCTCTTCGGTCGGTGCCCGCTGGCTGTTTTAGAGTAATACTTACTTCGAGCGCCCAGATGAAGCCGGGAGACCACTTTTTCGGTATGTGGTGCATGCGATTTCGTTCACACAAAAGGAAAGTAGTACCGAACTTTCATTTCAAATCGATTGATGAAAAACACGAGAAACTATTTGGTCATGAAAGAAATCAGAAGCCTGATGTTAGTCCTCGGAATATTCTTTCTTTTCCTAGGATGTGCCACGAAAATGGCGCCGTTGCCTGCCAGTCTTTCCGCCGATCAAACCATCGTGTTCGGGAAGGTTCAAGCAAGTCTCACCGGACCTACGACCCGGTGGTATACTCCTCAGATTCGATTTTTTGAGCTCATAAATCACTCAACGAAGGAACGATTCCGGGTGGATATCGAGTCTGCGGACTCGCCATTTTTTCTCCCACTTCCGCCGGGTGAATATGAGTTGGTGCGGCTTCAGATCAATGAAGGGGCTTTCCGATCTATGGCCCAATTGAATTCGACCTTCCAGGTGCGGAAGGGTGAATTGAATTATCTGGGAAAATGGGAAGTGAAAATACACCCCCCCACGTATCTTCGATTGGTTGATTTTTCCATGGAAACTGATTTTGAGGAAGCAAAAGCCGAAGTTCGTTCACTTTATCCCGATTTAGCCGGTCTTCCTATCAAATCGCAACTCCCGACACCCAAGGATTCGGAAACGCGTTTAGTAGAAATATCTCCTTATCCTCGGGTATGGTGGTTTTGCCGCCATTTAACCTGTTAATTTTAGATGTGAAAAACTTCAGGTTTTAATGATGGATTGCAGATGGACCATTCCGATCCAAAAGTTGAATCCGCCAAAAGCCGCCAATGAGGCTTTGTCGGTATTAGGGAAATGGTGAGACAGCATCATCCTGTCGAACTTGATAATTGAAAAGTACGAATGAGAAGATTGTCCTTTGTTTTTTTAGCCATTTTAGGGTTTTTCGCAATTGGCTGCGGTTCTTTCCCTCAGGAACAACTGAATGGATGGAAGGGCGTGCATCGTGAGGAGCTTATTCGAGTGATGGGGCCGCCGACTACGCAAACGGCCATGCCTAATGGCGGACAACGATTGGAATTTATTCAACGGATCACTCGCCATCCATTGGGTGGTGAAGTGTATGGCACATCGTATGAGTGTCATAAAACGTTTGAACTCGATGCCGAAGGTATCATTCAAACAGCCGTTTCTGAACCGGCGTGTTGATCAAAAATCACTCACACCGCATTGTTCCAGAAAACCCAAAACAACCGTGGGATGGTGCGGGATTTGACCTTTAATCAAGCCATCCGGTTCAATCGTGGGGAGGGTTGACCAATGTCCCGTAAATATCTGGCCTTTGATATCGAAACCGCAAAGATTTTGCCCGAAAATTTCGTTGACTTACATGATCACCGGCCCCTCGGCATCACCTGTATGGCGAGTTGGTGTAGCGATGAATCCTCGGCGGTGACGTTTTACTCAAAAAATCCAGATGGATCTCCTGCGCCGCAAATGACCAAGGCGGATGTTGCCGCCTTTGTCGAGCATCTCAAAACCAAATTGCAGGAGGGTTATACCATCATTACCCACAATGGGCTGGGATTCGATTTCGTGATTGTGGCGGAAGAATGCGGTCAGCTTGATGATTGCCGTGAACTGGCGATGAGCCACGTGGACATGATGTATCACTTCTTTTGCGGAAAAGGGTTCCCTATTAAGCTCAATGCCGCGGCGAAGGCCATTGGTGTGAGTAAGCCTGCGAATGTAGATGGCTCCGTCGCCCCGAAGCTGTGGAAAGATGGCGACTTCCAAACGGTCCTGGATTATGTGGCTCAGGATTGTCGGTTAACGTTGGATGTGGCTGAAGCCAGTGAACAAGCAAAAAAGATTAGTTGGATTACCGGACGTGGCACAACATCCCATTTTGAATTGCCTGGTGGATGGCTGACCGTTCAAGAAGCCTCCAAATTACCTCTGCCTGACACGTCATGGATGGATAAGCCATGGCCGCGATCAAAGTTTACGGTATGGTGGTGAGCGTGGAAGAAAACCTTTGCGTGTGTGAGTGGTCATTGAAATAGGAAAGGAAGGAGAGATTATGTCTGTATTGATTGGGAAGAATTCGGTAGTCAGCGTCAATTATAAGCTCACTGACGATGCCGGTAAGGTGTTGGATAGTTCAGATGGGTCAAAGCCCATGGTGTACCTACATGGTGCGGGGAATATCATTCCCGGGCTGGAGAAAGCGCTGGCAGGTAAAGGAGAGGGTGATGCTCTGAAGGTCAGGATTGAGCCTGCCGATGCCTATGGAGAAATCATTCCTGACGGGATCAAGAGCATCGAAAAGGCTGCATTTGAGGGGGTAGAGTCGGTTGAACCGGGAATGGTCTTTGAGGCCCAGGCGCCGGACGGCACGACGCAGCAAATTATGGTGGTGAAAGTAGATGGGGATAAAGTCACCATTGATATCAATCATCCACTGGCCGGTATCGCGCTCAACTTTGATATTAACGTTCTGAGTGTGCGGGAAGCGACAGAGCAAGAACTTGAGCATGGGCATACTCATGAGCACGGGCATGACCACTAGCAGGATGTTGAAAAAGGTCGCCAGCGGCGTTCTCGGCGCTTTGTCGTGCTCACGTACTTAGCGTACGCTCCGCTCGCTCAATCACCTGCGGCCTTGCTGGGCGAGCCTTTTTGAACATCCCGCAGGATTATAAATGAATAATCAGTAGTGTCCGGTTAAATTCAGGGGGTAAATCGCTGAACGTCATGACTGACACAGGATTTCAAGCGCGGACGGGTGTCTCCGATTCGAATGGCGAAAGGCGGTTCTGGCAGACTTTCGATTTTTCTTCCGGAGGTTGCCATGAACATCGCCCAGACGCTGTTCGCTCAACTGATCGAGCTAAGGACTTCTTAGCTGAAATTTTCCAGTTCATAGAAATTGGTTCATAAGAGCTATATTGAAGGTGTGGTTTGAGTGAGACTACGAGAAAGCAGAGGGGACTCTAAAAAATAAAAAAAACAGACTTGATGAAGTTGATGGGTTGCTGACTAACCTGAAATAATGAGTGAAAGCTTTTACTTCATTTCTCCCCAAAATGCTGATATAAAATCAAATTGATTTATAAAGTTTCTCCCCCTGTCTAATGGGGTGTAATCTCAGTTTTTCCCATGGAGTTCGTGGAAGAGGCGGAGTTGGTCGTAATCGTAAAAATTACCGAGCAACTCTTTGGCGCCGGTGAGATTTTCATACCCTGTTTTCCCAAAAGGCTGCTGTCATTTTTAAATTCTGCTCTGGTATCCGGAGAGGGGTGGGGTCTACCGGCTCACTCGCCTGAATGGATGGTTCCAAGTCCCCATTAATAGTACTGGCCGCTCATCCCCGTTGATTGGCGATACCGCCAACAGGAAATCCCCTTTAAATAAGCATAGTATTTTTTGTGATGGTGCCACTCATGGGCTTTGCCCTTGACCATTGGTTGAATCATCCCTGGCCAGAACGTGCGCGATTTACTAATGGGAGGTTGGGTCCTCTTGTATAAACGGTTTTCCGTCATGGGTGAAATTATTTTGCTCCGTGGTACTTTCCTTTTTTGGATAACCAACCGATGTATTCTTCATAACCACATATTTGGAGGATGTTATGAATTTGGTCGATCGAAGAAGGAAAAGAACATCGGTATGGCTCTGTGCGGCTTTTGCGGGTGTGTGTATTCTAGGAACGGGTCAAGTTGAAGCGGCCAAGATGCCTAAAGTGGAATTGTGCCATTTTGACGCGGATGAAGGGGGTTTTAAGAAAATTTCCGTTAGTGGTAACGCGGTCCAGAATCACCTGGCCAACCACGGGGACATATTCCCCGCAAGTTCAAATGGTGCTGGAACGATCACTCTGGATGCAGAATGTAACGAGGTCATCGCGCGGCATGTTTTTTCCCGGGCATACATCGATACAGACCGGGACGGAACATACGACCCGCAAGTCGACGTTGAAATCTCGGAGCTTGTTGATACCAACATGGACGGTGTGATTAATGCGGGCGACACCGTTGAATTCGGCCAATACCCCAAGACATTTGACCCTTGCTCATCTCCCCCCGACGCTGATTGTCCAGATCTTGGCAATCTCAACCCCACTTCAGTGGTGGTTACCCATGTTTTTTCCGCCACGCCCACTTCCGTCATCGTACAATCTGCTTCAGGTTCGCTCTTCAACTGGGAAACTCCAGGTGGCCTGGAAATAGTACGGTTAGGAACCATACCCGAACAAATACTATATGATAGTTTTCTTGATCAACCGAATGATGCGATTAAAATTCCCTTAGGAGGGGAAGCCGACCCGAGTGATGCCGTGGATATGATGAGGCCAGGAAACGGCGCCAACGACTATTTCTTCAACGTCGAAATCAACCTCGCCCCATAGTGCGATTGCCCATGACCGGGCCCTTTTATCCTGCGGATAAAAGGGCTCGTCCGGGTATGATCTTTTTCATGTACCAGCATCAAACCCAGGGTCAACATAAACCGGCCGCGCCTGCCGGGGACCCTCCTAGGAGATATCGACTTGCAGCCAACCTAAACACCTTTTCCACTACTCCCCCAATATGCTTATGATAGGCACCCACATGGAATAATAACGAATGCCTGAAATGGGATCTGATTCAATAATTACCCCTTTTTCCCATGAGCGGCGCGGAAGAGCCGAAGTTGGCCATAATCGTAGAGGTTGCCGAGTAGCTCTTTGGCGCCGGTGAGATTGCCAAACCCCGTTTTCTCGAAGGCCGCTGCCATTTCTAATTCCTGCTCCGGTGTCCACAGTTGGGTAAGGTCTACCGGCTCACCGGCTTGGATGGCTTGTTCCAGGTGTCCATAGATGGTGCTGGTGACCAAGCCGCGCTCACTGGCGATCTGTTCGATCGAATGCCCTGACCGAAAATAGCGCAAGGTTTCATGGGCGGTATCTCCAAGCGGCCTTTTTTTAGAATATACCGCTGGTGCGGGAGGAGAATTGGATTCCTTGGGAATAGTTAGGGGAGCGTAGTTTTCCAGGTGCCTTGCGATGACTGCCAGGAACTTAGGCCCAAATTCCTGTAATTTCCGATTCCCGACACCACTAATCTGGAGGAATTCCTGTTCATTATTCGGATAGTCGCGTGCCATCTGCCGTAGTGCCACATCGGAAAATATAATGTAGGCAGGGACATCAGCCTCATCGGCTAATGTTTTGCGCAGTTGACGGAGGCGAGTGAAGAGCATCTCATCGTGGCCAAGGTCCTCGCCAGAGAGCGCCTTACGTTCCGGTGTGCTCATGGGTTTTGTGAGCATGAGCGTCTTGGGATCTTGAAGAAAATGCTGACCCTGGTCGGTGACTTCCACCACTGTGAATGGGTCTGCCGTTTGTTGGAGATATCCCAGCCGGATGAGTTCCCGGCTGATGGCAGCCCATTCGGGTCTCCGGTGGGCTTCCCCTTTCCCATAGCTGGTTAATTGGTCATGACGCCATCGCCGGATTTTCTCGGTGTTGGCTCCGGTGAGTACGGCGATGACGTGATTGAGTCCGACGCTAAATCCGCTTGTCCCACGTATCTCTTCAACGCAAAAGAGAACGGTCTGTGCAGCGTCCCTGCCGTCGAAGATATCCCTGGGCGTCAGGCAGTTATCACATCCGCCACAGTTTTCGGAATCAACCTGTTCTCCAAAATATTGGAGCAATGTGCGGCGCCGGCAAGTGGCACATTCTGCATAGTGCACCATTTCCTGTAATTGCCTGTTGGCGATCTGCTGCTCCTGGAAGTTAGATTTCTCATTGATGAAGCGTTGCTGCTTGACCGTATCCCCGGCGCTGAAGAGCAGGACACACTCGCTTGGCAGGCCATCGCGCCCGGCACGCCCGGTCTCTTGATAATAGCTTTCGAGGTTTTTTGGCAAATCATAGTGAATGACAAATCGCACGTTAGGCTTGTTGATTCCCATGCCGAAGGCAATGGTGGCGCACATCACCTGGATTTCATCTCGCAGGAACAATTCCTGATGCCGGGTGCGCTCCTCGGCACTCAGGCCGGCATGATAGGGCAGGGCCTTCAGGCCATAATGCTGTAAACGATCGGCCACACTTTCCGTGGTCTTCCGGCTCTGGCAGTAGAGAATTCCTGAGTCTTTGGGGCGTTTCCGGAGAAATGCGAGGACTTGTCCAAACGGGTTGTCCTTAGGCTGCACCTGGTAGGTCAGGTTGGGCCGGTTGAAACTGGCCACGTAGCAGGCCGGGTCACGCAATCCTAGAAGTGTGACAATGTCTTTTTGCACCCGCTCCGTGGCGGTGGCGGTGAGCGCGATGATCGGGAGACCCGGGACCTGATCTCGGAGTTCCACAAGTCGCCGGTATTCCGGCCGGAAATCATGGCCCCATTCACTAATACAGTGGGCTTCATCAATGGCAAGCAGATTGACCTGAAAATTCCGGACCAAACTGAGGTATCCGGGGACCATGAGGCGTTCCGGCGCCATGTAGAGCAGGCGGTAGTGACCCTGATGCAGCCCCCGTAACCGTGCCTGGGATTCCTGCGCGGTCAGAGATGAGTTGAGATATGTTGCCGCAATGCCATTGGCACGGAGCCCATCCACTTGATCTTTCATCAGCGCAATGAGCGGCGAGACGACGATCGTCAGGCCCGAGCGGGCCAGCGCCGGTAACTGAAAGCACAGGGACTTCCCTCCTCCCGTGGGTAGCAGGGCTACCACGTCGCGCTCAGCGAGGACATCCCGAATGATCTCTTCTTGTAAAGGCCGAAAGGCAGTGAAACCAAAATGTTCTTTTAACAGCGAGAGAAGGTGAGGTTGTGTTGAGGGGTACAGGTGCCGGGAGTTGGTCTGTTGAGGGGATAGGTTGTTCTTCACAATCGAAGTTGTCGCAAATGTAGGAGATGGTGATGGAGAGTATTGATAAGGAGATTCTGATCTGGTACGAGGCTCATCTTGTGGGGGGAATATTCCCCTGTGAGCCTCGGTTGCCTTCTCCCTGCCACTCCGACGGTTTTCTGCCGCTCAGGCGCGATTTTCTGTATTTTCTCTCAGTTTCTTCGTCAATTAAGTTTGTTGTTTGCCAGTAGGCGGCCCAAGATCCGTCATAATGCGCTTTCCATAATGGGACTGTCTACCTGTGTAGGCACAAGACCCTCGACATCATGAGGAAATCGTGGGCATTCAGCAAGAATCGGAGGAAATTGCCGAAAAGAACAAAATAACCCCTGGTGTCGAGATGCAAGTAGCCGAACGAATGCAAGATACAACGCTGGTCTTGATGATTTCAGGACGGGTGACCGCGTACTCTCGGAAAGTGTTCCAGGGGATGGTGAAATCCGCCAGGTTCTCCGGCGCCAGGCATATCATTTTTAATATGGAGGGCGTGACGTTCATGGACACCATTGGGTTGGGGGGATTGGTGCTCGCCTACCTTGACTTGAATGACAATCATATGGCCATGAGTGTCGTAGAGCCCCAACAGCCGGTGAAAACCTTACTCGAAGACGCAAACTTTCCCGAACTGATTCCGACCTATCCCACTGAAGAGACTGCCTTGCAAGCCATCCAATAGATTTCATAATTTTCCGCACTTTTTAAAGGTTAATCGGAAAGATCAAGAAGGAATATGCTATCCTCCTATTTAAATATCTATGTGGGAATGACGACGGTTTGGATGCGATAATAAGTGTGGATAAAGAAAAAAAAGGATCTTATGAACAAAAAACCACTTGAGGCATTGAGACTTGAATTGCAGCGACAGAATCTGACGGGATTCATCGTTCCGCATGCAGATGAATATCAGAATGAGTATCTTCCTCCCTGTGCTGAGCGCCTGGCTTGGTTGACCGGTTTTACAGGGTCAGACGGGACTGCAATAATACTTCGAAAGCAGGCAGCGATTTTTGTTGATGGCCGGTATATTCTTCAAGTCCAAAACGAGATAGATCCAAAAATTTTCAAAGTTTTTCACAAGAGGGATCAACCGTTGACGGAATGGATTGCTTCCACTTTAAAGAATGGGGACAAGCTAGGATATGATCCATGGCTGCATACTTTTGAAGAAGTAAATGAATTAAAGAGGGTTTGTTGTCATGCAGGAGTGCAATTAGTCAGTTGTGAATCTAATCCTATTGATGCAATTTGGAAGGATCGCCCTGAAGAACCAATAACTCTAACTAGTTCTTACCCCTTGGAGCATGCTGGTCGCTCGTCTAAGAAAAAGCGGGAACAAATTAGTTTAGGGTTAAAAGCAGAAAATATTGGTGCTGCAGTTTTAACAGCTCCAGATTCGATTGCATGGTTACTAAATATTCGAGGTAGAGATGTGCCCTATGTACCCGTTTCTCTTGGGTTTGCCGTTTTTTATACAGATGGTTCGTTAATACTGTTTACCAATCCCAAAAAGATTAATGGAAAAATAACGAAGCATTTGGGCCAAGATGTTACTATTTACCCTACACATTCATTTAAAGCAGTGCTTGATGATCTTGCAGTTCGGAAACTTAAGATCCTGTGTGATAATGAAAAGTCACCTTCTTGGATTGTAGAACGCCTCAAAAAGGGAGGTGGAATAGTAGTAAATGGAAGGGACCCTTGCACTATTCCTAAAGCCTGCAAGAATCAAACAGAAATAAAAGGAATCCAAGAAGTTCATCGGTGGGATGGTGCGGCCGTGTGTCAGTTTTTAGCATGGCTTGCAAAGGATGGAGCTAAAGGTCGTTTAACTGAATTGGATGCTCAAAATCGGCTAGATGCCATTCGACGCGAGACTCCATCTTGTTTGGATTTAAGTTTTCCAACTATTTCTGCTTCTGGACCTCACGGGGCAATAGTTCACTATCATGCAACCGAGAAAACAAACCGTTTTTTAAAACCTGGTGACTTATATCTGGTTGATTCAGGAGGGCAATACCTAGGTGGAACAACTGACGTTACAAGAACTGTAGCCATAGGAAGACCAACCGACGAGCAAAAATCTCGTTACACCCACGTTTTGAAGGGACATATTGCTTTGAGTAAAATCCATTTTCCCAGAGGAACAAGTGGACTACAACTAGATGCTATTGCAAGATTACCTTTATGGCAGGTGGGCATAGACTACGATCATGCTACAGGCCATGGGGTTGGTTGTTATTTGAGTGTCCATGAAGGGCCACAAAGAGTTTCAAAGGTGGCCAGCATGGTTCCATTGCAGGAAGGTATGGTTTTATCTAATGAGCCTGGGTTCTATAAGAAAGGAGAATATGGGATTAGAATTGAAAATTTAATGGTAGTTGTTGACAGTAGTAAACGTGAGCTTCAGGAGCAAAAATTCCTTCATTTTAAAACTTTAACCTTAGTGCCATATGACAAAAGGTTAATTGAAAAATCCTTACTTACACGTGAAGAAAAAGGGTGGTTGGCCGAATACTATGATCTTGTTAACAAAGAGATATGTCCATTGGTTGACAGTAAGACTTCTGCCTGGTTGAAGCAGGAAACTTGTATGTAATTTCCTTTATGATTGAACCCAGGAGTTGAATCCTGCTTATTTTATAAGCAAGATTGTTGCTCTATTTATAAGGTACGATTACAATTGGAAAATTTTTTTGTGTGCCCAATAGCAATATATTAACATGAGGTAAACAGTGATCCCTCCAGTTCCTCCTCCAGATGATTGATTGCCTATACTAGGATTAAACTAGGCGGCGGTTGAGAGACTTGCTTATATATGCCGATTCCACAAGGATGGGGAACGGTACCTTGTGTCGGTGTTATGGTCTATCTATTTAGCGTGGATAATATTCTGAAATGATAAATAACTATGAGCGAAGTCTAATAATGAATTCGGGTTTCTGGTATAAGCGAATGCAGATTGGACCCTCGCCAATGCTCAGGAAACTTTTGGCATAAATATGGGACATTACTCTAGGTTTGAGGTTTCTCAACTTCACTTAATACATCCGAAATTAATTGCAATTCTCTTTCTGCAAATGAAGAAAGTAGAGGTGAGTTTTTGACCTCAGGAGTTTGCGAAAGGGTTTGAATTTGCAGTCTCCAATAATTAAGTTTTTCGAGGCCCTCTTTTTCATAATAATTGTGGAATCTGACAACAGCAAAAGCACAGCTTAAAAGCCAAGCTGTGTCTGGGCTAATTTTTGGGTCTTTAGTTATATCTTCAACCAATTTTGTTGCCTTAGCGGCGTCCTTTTGGTCTCCTCGCTCGGAATAGAAATGCACAAGATTGTTTTTTGTGGTCAACATTAGCTTGGAATATTTCTCATTATCTAAGCTTTCAAGCAGGTCATGTGCCTTTTGAGTTTGAGAGATCGAAGAATCTAAATATAATTTTTCCTTGGTGACTTCGTATTCTCGCCAGTGGAGCCAACCAATATTGGCATCAAGAAGAGCTCTTAGCCTTTTATCCTTCTTGTTGATTACATCCGTCAAACGTTCCTCGATTACAGAGGTCTGCCTTCTGACTTGTTCTTTAACGGTATCTGTGATCCAATTCCACCCAACAATCGCAAGGAGAGAGATTAGGAGGGAAACCACCATTAGCCCAAGAGAAATTGTGGTTATCAACGCTCCCCACATTCCCCAGTCGATTGATTCTGGTGCCATCATGTTGAACCTCCATTCTGCTGTGGATAGTATTGACAAGGTTATTAGGAAAAAGTTTATTGATATGGCTTTAATAAGTGAGACTAAAACCATAAAAATTTCATCATCCATGTATTTTTGCCATATCCAATTTATAAGATAATTAACATTTCTTTGTTTATTATGGTGGAGCATATTTCGTATGTAAGTGATCCAAAAAGGATTTAGACAAGAGAACAAATCAAATGACTTGTAGAACAAATTATCTTGAACATAAAAGCAAAATCCAAGAAGGAAGAATCCAATAATTTATTTTATTGTGATATTAAAAAAAAAGAGAAACTCTTGATAATTGGGCAAATTTACAAAATGGAAGAGGCGAAACTGGCCTCCATTTCTCCAGGGTTCAACTCCATGGCATCTTGGGCTGAGCCAAAGACCACCATCCATTTTGGCAAGTTTCCACTTCATGGATGATTGTGTCAAATGAACCGGGTTATTACCAAACCGGTGCCTATGGGATTCGCTTGGAAAACCTGGTGACGGTGGTGGAGGATGAGTCTTTCAAGAACTCATCGCGGAGGTTTCTTGCCTTTGATACCCTGACGATTGTGCCATTTGAGCGAGCCCTCATTGCCATGGAGGTGTTATCGCTCAACGAACGACAGTGGGTGGATACCTATCATGCTCGGGTGTGGGCGGAACTCCAATCTGTCCTGGATACGGATACGCGTGCTTGGTTGGAGCACGCGACGCAACCTCTCAGTTAAATCCGCCAATTCCTTCCATGCTGCGCAACATAGTCAAACTGGAGCTATTTATATTATGAAAACCCAAAAATCGAATGAAGAGATCGTGGATGCCATTAAAACCCAAATGGGACAAAATCCTGAGATTACCAATGTGATTGTGAAGGGTCATCTTCTCCAACTCCATGTCACGCAGGGACTGTTTCATCGTTTGTCAGCCGATCGCGAACGAGGGCGGAAAATTATCCTGGTCCTCATGGAACAGATGAAGCGGCTCACCGGATTATCGGATGTGGCGGTGTGGGTGTATTCAGAGAACGAAAAAGTCATTGAGGGAACGGTTAAAGCCTTTGGCGGGGATAATGTCAACTTTTTGTTTGATTTGTAATTTTCACAGGAGAAATTCAATGCAAGGGGATTCCCCTATTCCTGATTGTTGCCTTTGGGCCAGGAATCCAGGCTAGGAGGAAGTCCGGTTTTCCAAGATCCCACGCGTTTTCCCCCGAGACCAATCCGACAGGACCACACACCGTTCGGTGTATGATTAATTCGCCATCGTCCTCCATCGGCACTGATCCACATCCAAATGGGAGGACGTTGAACGGGTCGTTGAGATTCGGATGGCACTCAAACCTCCATGTCGTCGTGCTGAAAGGGTCTTTTGGTAGGCGCTGAATTCAATTTTAATGAAAGTATTGTGATCGATAACTATGAAGCTTGACAAGTTCCTTGCCGGATATGCCATGGTGTGCCCATGAAAAATTCAGATTATACCCCACCAGGAATTGTGTCGGAACCATCCACAGGCTTGGTGGGACAGTACGAGGCTGATGTCTTGTGTCTGTCCGTGTATGGGAAGACCGTAATTCTTATTGGCACGGCCCATGTGTCACAAGAATCTGTGGATTTGGTCAAACTCGTCATTGAACAGGAGCATCCCGACCGTGTTTGTGTAGAATTGGATGCCAAGCGTTTTGAAGCCATTTCGCATCCCAATCGATGGGAATCATTGGACATCAAGGAAATCATCCGCAAGCAGCAGCTCAGTACGCTGATGGTCAATCTTATTTTGTCTTCCTTCCAAAAACGGTTGGGAGATAAATTGGGCGTCATTCCAGGTACTGAAATGCTGGAGGCCATTCGAATGGCCGACAAGCATGATATTCCCGTGACCCTCGCCGACCGGGACGTGCGGGTGACGATGCGTCGTGCCTGGCGCAACACCCCATTTTGGCGAAAAAGTCTGTTAATGTCTTCGCTCATGCTGAGTATCTTTGATACCACAGAAGTCTCCGAAGAGGAGATTCGGAACCTTAAAAAGCAGGATGTGCTTTCAGAAATGATGAAGGACCTAGGGAAAGAGGTGCCGACGCTCAAAACGGTGCTCATTGACGAGAGGGATCATTATTTAGCTAAAAAAATTGCCGATGCGGCAGGGTCCAGGATTGTCGCCGTGGTTGGCGCAGGGCATGTGGAAGGCATTTGCCGCACATTGCATGGCCGGGAGCCGGTGGACTTGGAGGAGCTGGAAAGCATCCAGCCCGTCTCTCCGGTCTGGAAAGCCGTGGGTTGGAGTATCCCGGTTCTAATTGTGGGGTCCATTGCCTGGATTGGATGGCAAAAGGGGTTAAGTGCTGCCGGAGAGAATTTATTGTTTTGGATTTTGGCCAATGGTATTCCCAGCGGGATTGGCGGGATGTTGGCCATGGCTCATCCGCTCACCATCGCCGCTGCATTCATCTCGGCACCGTTTACCAGTCTCACCCCCGTTATTGGAGTCGGGTATGTCACGGCGTTTGTCCAGGCTTATTTGCAACCGCCTCTGGTGCGGGAGTTTCAAACGGTGGCGGAAGATATTGCCATTCCACGAAAGTGGTGGAAAAGTCGACTCCTTCGTGTATTTTTAGCCTTTCTCCTTCCCACAATCGGGAGTCTCATCGGCACCTGGGTAGGGGGCACCCGCATTGTTTCCAATTTGTTTTAATCAGGAGCCAAACACAGCAAGGCACCGTGAGGCTAGGGTTGGGGCGCGGAGACTTTTGACGTATGCTGGAAAATACATTTCGGGCAGGTATAGTGAATAAATCGACCATCGCCTACGAGACGTTTCAGCATAGCAGTTTGACACCAGGTGCAGAGACGGTCCGGCAGATCCGAGGCAGAGGGCGTCACAGGAGGAATAGAATCGGTGTTGGTCATAACTAGAAGCCATTCTCAAAAACATTCAGGGGGTTTGTCAATGTCTACGACCATGAATGCCTCAACATTAGTGAATGGTGTGGTGCTGGGATTTTTATTGCTGTTGCTCCCGGTATCCGGGTGGGCGGAAACGAATGAAGAGAATCTTCCACGATTAACCGTTTCCGCAGAGGGGATGATCAATGTGTCTCCTGATAAAGCGGTGTTGAGTTTTGCGGTCGAAACAGTCGGAGAAAAACTGTCCGATGTTCAACAGGAGAATCAGGAGCGGGTAGCGAAGGTCTTGGAGGAGTGCCGACGGTTTAATATTCCGTCTGAGTTCATTCAAACGACGTCCTTGAATGTCATTCCTGAATATCCACCACCCCCGCGGCGTCCAACCGATGGAACGTTAGAGAACCGTGTTCCCCGTATCATTGGCTATCGTGTCGTCCACCAGGTCAATGTGGAGGTGCGTAATCTTGAGGTGGTGGGAAAGGTCGTGGACCGGGTCTTACAGGTTGGAGCCAACAGATTTTCAGGCATTGCCTGGGGCTTGCAAAATGAACAACCCACCAAGCTTGAAGTCTTGAAACAGGCTTCTGGCCAAGCCCAATCCAAAGCTGAAGCGTTGGCTCAGGCCTTGAACCTCAAATTGGTTCGGATGATCAATGTCTCGGAAGGTGGCGTTTCTCCATCCCCTCCTGAGGGTCGATACCGCATGGCGATGGCGATGGATAGCGGAGGAGAAGCATCGGTGTCGGCAGGTGAAATCTCGATACGTGGTTCCGTCCTCCTGGTGTATGAAATCAGTCAGAAGTAATCAATTCTCTCTTTATCTGACTCCGGTCCTTAGTGCTCATGAGCATACCCTCCATGAACAATGAACAACCAGAAGCTGTTGCACGAACTGGAAAAGCTGGACCAGATCTTGGTGTTCCGGCATTGGTGGTGTCCGGCTTCCTTGGGGCTGGCAAGACGACGCTTGTTAAACATTTAATTGCGGATGCTCAACAACAGGGGCTGAAATTGGCTGTGATCTCGAATGAATTTGGTGAATTAGGCATTGACCGGGCTCTGCTTCAAGAAGAAGGCGGTCCAGGGTATGTGGAACTGGAAGGAGGGTGTGTGTGCTGCCAGCTTTCCGGTGAATTACTCAACACGTTGCAGAATCTATGGGAAACTATTCGTCCGGATCGAGTGGTGGTGGAAACATCCGGCGTGGCCTTACCCTTCGAAACGCTCCTGACATTTTGGCGTGAGCCCGTCACGGAGTGGGTGGGTGAGAGTTTAGCGGTGGTTGTCGTCAATGCGGAACAAGTGGCACACGGGCGAGACTTGGAGGGCACGTTTGAGCAACAGGTCTCTTCGGCAGATCTGTTGGTCTTCAATAAAGTCGATTTAGTTCCATCAGACTCAATCGGCCGATTGGAAAACCTTCTTCAGGATATGGCCCCTGGTGCTCCAGTGATTCGAAGCATTCAAGGGGAAATCGATACGACGATTGTTTTTCCTTCCCTCCCCGCCAAAAAGGTTTTACCCAACTCTCAACGAAAACCTGAACTCCTTCCTCACACGCATGAGGAATTTCAAGCAGAGGAACTCTCCTTTCCTGACGACCTCACGCCCGAACAGCTCATCCAAGAACTTCAACCGCTTAACACTCTTCGCATCAAAGGCATCGTGAACACCTCAGAAGGTCCGAAGCTGGTTCAAGGCGTTGGTCCTCGCATTGATCTGAGCTCGCCTCCCTCGCAATTTCCCAAAGAAATGCTTGGCCGCCTGGTCGCCATCCGCCGAAAATAGAGTCCTCGGTCTTTCCCATCTCTCCACGGATCGGGTTCTCATTCATGCAGGACTTGTGGGAATCATCCACTTTAATTGTCGACTGACTCAAAGACACACATGGTGTTGCCTTGACACCCTCCCGTTTAAGGTATAGCGTGAGTGTATGACGTATGAATCTACGTTGACTCTCCTATCCCTCGCGCTTCAACTTTCCTTCCTGCGCGTCTGATTCCTCTGTCTCCGCAAGCCTACGCCTAAACTCTTCTCACCAATCGGTGCCGATCAACGGCTTCGATTGTAACGCTGGTCGTCAGATCAGGTTCCGGGAGAGTTCATTCCTGACCCCTGCGGTCCCAGGAAAGAGGTGAACACTATGTATTCAATGGAAGCTCTCTTAGGCCTCATGTTTCTCTTTTGGGGTGCGGCCATTTATGCGTCTTTTAGCGAGAGGCCAACCTCTGCTGTGTAGGGATCTGCCTTTGAGGGAATAGGGACCTTTACTTTCTAGGCAGGTTGCCAATCTTGTTTGCCTCGTCACATGGACCCATGTGACGCAGAGTGCACTTTTTTACCTTTTTTTTAAGAAGGAGAGAATAACCATGAAACACACTCTATTGATGAAACGCACCATTCTTGTTGCCTCCATGGGGCTCATCTCTTTGATTCTACCGGGACTGACTTTAGCCGCCCCACAAGGAACAGAACCGATGTCTTCTGCAGAGGCACAGGCTCAAGGTTTCACGCAAATCGCGGTGGGAAGTGTCCAGGACACTTTAAAAGCCTGTCTGGGAAGAATTCCCCAAGATGCCAGTAGCGGGCAACTTATGTTGGCGGAAGAAAGCTGCCAACAAGTTGAGACTGCCCGGACAATCAATCAGACGTCACTGACTTTCTGAAGACCAATCCTGGTGCCCCTGCTTCTTGGTGTCCCGAGAGTCTTCCTGAGGGAAGTGTCTCACGACTGGCTCGGAGCAGTGAAGTTGAATCCCTGCCGCTGTTGAGTATGGCTCTTTCGCCTCACCGTTTCCCTCGGAAGGGATGGGTGAGGTGAGAGCATCCAACTGGAGATCCTCCTGCCTCATATCTAAACTTTTCTGAGCTTATTGAATGGAGGTGAAACATGAAACTGGTCATGTGGGCCGTTTTAGGGATCGTCATGGGTTTGGTGGGCCTTGTGTTGATTCCGGTATTAGTGGTCGGAACCTGGTGGGTGGTCATGACTGTCATGTTGGGGTTGTCTGACGGGATCGTATGGTTTCTTGATCGCAAGTGGTGGCTTCTGCGCCGTAAAAAGTAAGTTTCGTAAATTATTCCTTCCAATGGAATAAAATTAAAATTGCTTGGAACTTTTTTCTATAGGTCAACCGGTTTTTCGAAAAGGTGAGAATGGGATTGCAGAAGGGTTCTCTTTAGGTCCGGATCAAGGATGGTTTGATACAGAGATTTAGCTTTGGCGAGCAGATCAATGGAGACATGAGTGGCCCCTTGGAGATTGGCTTCCTGTAAATTCGTCCCGGTCAGTGAGCTATCCTGAAGTGAGGCCCCTTCAAGATTAGCCTGTATGAGTTGAGCTTCACGCAAATCAGTTAGGTTGAGCTTGGCTTTGGCCAGATTGGCACGGGTAAGATTTCCCCAGGGAAGCGAAGCCCGTGTGAGAATGGCTCCCTCAAGATTCGCACCCTCCAGGTTGCAGGCAATGAGCCCGGTTCCGGACAGATCAATCCTGGTCATGGTGGCATGTGAGAGATTAGCCTTAATCAGATTGGCTTCCTGCACATCGGCTTCGGTGAGGTCCACCCCGGAGAGGTTGGCTTCTGTTAAATTGGCATGAAAGAGATAGGCGTCTGAGAGGTCTGCCCCTTCCAGATTGGCCTGGCTTAAATCAAGCCCGGTAAAGTCGTACCCGGAAAGATCGGCTCCGCTTAGATCGGGTTGAATCGTCTGATTAGTCCGTCGAAATTTATTCCATTCCCCGACCCCTCCCTTGATGAGGCGTTCAACATGTTCAGGATTGGCCATGAGGAGAGTGTCGGGATTGAACGACGAACCGGATCGCCTGGCTGAAGGTGGTGGGTTTTTGCCTGCTTACCGTTTTTTGAGGTACTTGAGGAATTCCGAATCCGGGGAGAGAACCAACGTCGTATTGTTTGCAAAGGTTTTCTTGTAGGCTTCCATGGTTCGGATAAATTCAAAAAACTCCGGGCCTTGTTGATAGGCGGTCGCATAGATTTTGTAGGCTTTAGCTTCACCGTCTCCGCGAATTTCCTGTGCGGTTTTATAGGCCTCTGCCAGAATGATTTGCTTGTCTTTCTCGGCTTCGGAGCGAATTTTTTGGGCTTCTTCCTCTCCCTCTGCTCGATATTGCTTGGCCTGCCGTTCCCGTTCTGCCTGCATCCGTTGGAAAATAGCTTTTTCATTTTGCTCGGGCAAATCAGCCCGCTTGATCCGTACATCCAAAACTTCCAGCCCGTAGGCCGAGGCTTTTTCGTTGGAACGATCCGACACGACTTTCATGATCAACGCCCGGTTTGCGGAAACGATTTCCGTCAGTTCATGCCGGCCCAACTCAACCCGCAATTCCGAGTAAATGATATCGTCCAGGCGCTGGAGGGCACCTCGTTGTGTCTGAAAGGCCTGATAGACTTTTAAGGGATCCACTATGCGCCATTTGGCGAAATTGTCGATCACCATAGACTTCTTGTCACTGGTAATGACATCTCGTACGGGAGCGTCATAGTCCAAATAGCGTTTATCAAAGAAGGTCACTTGATGGTAAAAGGGAATCTTGAATTTCAGCCCTGGTTCCGTGATGGTTTGGACAGGTTTTCCCAATGCGACCACGATAGCTGTTTCGGTTAAATCGACCACAAAAAACGGGGAGAGCCCTAATACTAAGAGCAATCCAAAAACTAATATGACACCAATGAGGAGATTTTGTTTCATCGGTTGTCCCCTCCTTGCGTGGTTGTTTCTCCCCTAGAGCGGGATTGGCGGTCTAACGGAAGAAAGGGCAGGACATTGCCTGAGGCCTTAGAATCCAAAATGATTTTTTCCGTATTGGCCATGACTTCTTCCATCGTTTCAATGTATACCCGTTTACTGATGACATCCTTAGCCAGTTTGTATTCTTTTAAAGTCTGGAGAAAGTAATTGGCTTCCCCCTCCGCACGTGCAATCCGTGACTGTGCGCTTCCTTTGGCCTGGTTGATGCCTTGAGCCGCTTCCCCTTTTGCTCTGGGGATTAGATCGTTTCGGTAGCCGTGAGACTGGTTAATGAGTTTTTCACGGTCTTCCTTGGCGCTGGCGACATCTTTAAAAGCTGCGGCGACGGCATCCGGAGGATTCACATCCTGAAGTTGGATGGTGGCCACTTGTACGCCGGCTAGGTATTGATCGAGGATGCCTTGAAGCAGGTCTTGAGCCTCCTGTTGAATCTGGGCTTTGCCGATCGTTAGCGCTTCATCAATTTTACTTTTGCCGATGACTTCCCGCATGGCTGCTTCAGCCGCGTTGTGAATCGTGGCTTCGACATCGGCGACTTTATATAAATAATTTTTAGCTTCTTTGATTTTATATTGGACGATGAACTCGAGAGACAGAATATTCATGTCACCGGTCAACATGAGGGCTTCTCTTGGAACGAATTGGGTGCGTCCGCGGTCTTCACGGAATCCCACCTCCACTCGATGGAGTTTTTCAACTTTTGGGGTGTCGACTGTTTCCACAAATGGAATTTTAAAATGTGGTCCGGATTCAACCTCTCGAACAATATCGCCAAATCGTTTCACCAGACCTTGTTCGTCCGGGGCCACAATAAACACCGATTGCCAGAGAGCCAGGACTGCTAAGACGATGTAAATGATTGATTTGAAACCCCGGCCGGGCACGAGTCGAGTGAGTTGGTCTTGTGCTTTCCGAAGCGCTTCATCGAGGGGGTCTTGACCGCTTCCTCCCCACGGATCTTTAGGTTCCCATGCCATACGTTAGTCCTATATTTGAGTTACAAGCGGGACGTGCGAGGTGATCACTGTAGTTACGTGAACCACGGTAACAGAAATTTTTGAATGGGGCAATAAAAGATCAATGAATCCTATTCCAAACGGGTAGGGAGTGCAGTGCTGCAGCTCTTTATCGGGTATGGATACGTTCTATTGGCTTTTTGTTAAATGGGCATGGTCAGGACCTTGGATTGGCCTTCTGGAATAAAAATTCTTATTCCCGTCTGGAATAAATGGGGAAAATACCAAAATTGTTTGGCCTGATCTTTTCTTATGATATTTGGAGTGAAAGGAGGCTGGGTTGATCGGTAAGAGGCCTCCATACGGTAGTCAGGTTGGAGGCGTTTCTGACTTGCCCATAAGTGGTTGATGTTGATCGAATAGCCGCAGAGGGCTTGGTAATATGGCAGCGATGAGATAGGTTTTATTTTTTAGGAGGGATGTTTATGACGACATGGAGAAAACTATTCCCGACTATATACTTGACGCACGCTAGGGTATTTGCTAACATGACTCCATGATGATTACTTTTTCTTCTTTTTCGGCTGATCCTTCTCATGGGCCACACGCTCTAGTTCTTTCCGTACTTCAGGAGGAAAGATCTTATTGGCAATTTGTTTGGTGGTCATATCAGAAGGTTTCTTTTTAGGAGTCATATTATGCCTCTCAATACGCCAAAATTAGATTTGATAACCATGATGGGTGAATACAACTCTCACGAGAAATGCCTTGAGGTCCTAGAGGATCTCCGATGGCCGAATGGTGTGCAATGTCCCAAGTGCCAATCATTCAGCATTTCCCGTATTTATGCCCGTCGCCAATTTGATTGCAACGCCTGTCGGTGCCGGTTCTCTGTGACCGCTGGCACTATCTTCCATGACTCCCATCTCCCGCTTCATAAATGGTTTGCCGTTATTTACATGATGATTGAATCTAAAAAAGGCATTTCGGCCAACCAAGTCAAACGGGTCCTGAATGTTTCCTATAAAACCGCCTGGTATCTCTGTCATCGGATTAGGGCAGCCATGGCCGAATTGAACGCCGAAATGCTCAATGGCACCGTCGAAGTCGATGAGACATGGGTTGGTGGTAAATTGGAAGGACATGGTCAAGGCATCGGCAATTACAAAAAGAATAAGGCTTTAGTCGTTGGCATCATTCAACGCAACGGCAAACTTCGGATGAAGAAAATTGAAAACGCTGACCGAAAAACCCTGCATAAATTCATTAAGGATCATGCGGCACCTGATACAGAAATCATTGTCACAGATGAACATCCAGCCTATAAGGGCATTGGCGATCATGACACCAAACACGAAACCGTGAACCATAAACAGAAAGAATGGGTTCGAGCCAACGACATTCACACCAATGGCATTGAAAATGTTTGGAGTCTTCTCAAGCGTTCGGTCATGGGAACCTACCACAGTATCAGCAAGAAACATTTGGACGCCTACCTCGACGAATTAGAGTGGCGGATCAATAATCGTGAAAATAAATTCTTATTTCGAGATACACTAAAAAAACTCATCGAGTCAAAGAATCTTGAATATCAAAATTTAATAGCTTCATGAAACAGGAAAGTCTAAGGGGAAGCGAACAAACTTAATCATATTTTCATCTTTTGAATGTGAAAAATACAGTTTATCGATATATTCTTTGTCTGCAATTTTTATTTTAAGGCCGACTTTCCAGAAACCATTTTTACCCTTAAACATTATTGTTTGATTTTTCTGCGGTGAATCAATTCTTATTTTATCTGCTTCTATTTTAAGAAATTCATAATCCCTCGGCTCATGCAGGTATAGTTTTTCCGAGCCGCTAATTCTTATTGGGAAATAAGGCTTATTGTGAAACTGACTTTCAGGATGAAAGACCTTATTCGTACTTGACCATTTTTGTATTTCTATAATAAAAACCTGAACTCCTTCCATTGGTTCAGGGTGTTTCGAGTTTGTAAGGCGAACAACAAGGGCCTTATTAGTCCCAAATATTTGAACTCCTGATATTTGAACTCCTGAATCAGAAAGATTTGAAGGGGAGGGAGGCTGTGCTTTGGTTTGTACCTGTATTTCTCTAGGAATTTTATGAATATCAATAAAAGAAGTATCAGGATACAAACCTATTGAACTCGCTCCAACCCTGGGCCTTGTTTCAATATATGAATGAACCAACAATACCATCAGGACTAGAAAAAAAAGAAAAAAAGTCGTTCCAATTGGATTTTGAATAGCCAGCTCAGACATCCACCCAATCTTATCTAATGCCCCATTTATGCTTGCATTGCCAATATTTGACATTGAGCGATCTATCTCAAAGTTTATCCATGCAAAAAACCTATCTTTAAAAAGTTCAACAAAGAAGAAGGCCATCCATATTTTCCAATTTTTAAGTTCTGAAAAAAATTTTACAAGCCAAATTTTTATTCTTTGCAACATCCCCCAATTTTACGCATTTCTACTCCTTGCATCAAGTAGATAGTCGGGAAACTATTAGTTGTCTGTTTGAGAGGCGTTTTTTGATTGACCGGCCGGGCAGACTAATGAAGAAGTCAAAATTTCAAGCCGGGATATCCTCGCAATTATCTCATCGACATCTGATGCTGCATAAGCCGTACGGGGTCCTGTCAAAATTTACCGATTCTGAAGGGCGTCCGACGTTAGCCGACTATGTGGCTGAGTCACGGGTGTATCCGGCCGGTCGATTGGATATGGATAGTGAGGGCCTGCTGCTGCTGACTTCCGATGGAGATCTGGCTCATCGTCTGACCTCGCCATTTCAAAAAGTTTTCAAAACCTATTTGGTGCAAGTGGAACGTATTCCGGATGAACCAGCCCTCGTGGGGCTTCGGGAGGGCGTTATGGTCAAGGGCAAAAGGACCCGACCGGCTAAGGTGCAGCTTCTTCATGAGGAGCCAGACGTCTATCCTCGTCCGGTCCCTATTCGTTTTCGCAAATCCGTCCCTACGGCATGGTTGCGGATGGAAATTCAGGAAGGCATGAACCGGCAGATTCGACATATGACTGCTCAAGTGGGACATCCGACACTAAGGATTATTCGTGTCGCCATCGGGCCTATTCGGTTGGGCTCTCTTGCGCCAGGACAATGGAGGGAGCTTCGAACAGGAGAATTGCGCGGGTTGTCGTAGGGATTTCTAGGTCGGGTGTGTGGACAGGAAAAAGTCATTCGGATGAAATAATTGGCAGGAGCCTGAAACATCCCTCATGTTTGACCTTGGTCATGGTGATGGCGTCGGTAAAAATGGTTATTAGGGTTTTTACCTTGAACATTGTTGCCCGGACAGGTAAAATTCAGCGCTCGTCATCTAATGAACAAGATTTGATGACCGGCGGAACGGCGGCATGACACATTTTTAAATCAGGCCGATGTCATGATGGTGTCTGGTCGGTCCAGGTAACCCCTCGCACGCTGTTTTGTCCCCAGGCTAAAACGATAGAAGGAAGTTAATTCGAGAATGAGGCATTTCTCTGTGGACAAATAGACGGTCGGGTCTTAGGTTGTGCCGTATGGTCTTAGCCCATAGCCGGAATTCGACGGTCTCATCCTATAGTTCCTGTTGAGCCGGTGTGAACAATTCACTATTGGTCACTTACATAAGAATGGAGATATTTCTAACATGTCGGTAACTATTATTCTGGCTCTGTCTGTTCTTGGATTAGCTGTTGCGTATTACTACTCTTCCTCGGTTCTGAAGATCCCCATTGATATGGGTGTCGAAGATCCGGAAACCCGGAAGCGTCTGGCGAAAATCCATTCGGCTATTGCCACCGGGGCCATGGCATTCCTGAAACAGGAATACAAAATTATGGCCATCTTCATGGTGGTTTTTGCCGCAATCATTGCGGTGTTAATTGATGATCATCACACCGACTACGTGAATGAAGGGCTATACACGGCTATTGCCTTCATTTTTGGCGCCATCATTTCGATTGCCTCGGGTTTCATCGGGATGAAGATCGCCACGCAAGGAAATGTACGAACGACCGTCTCTGCCAACCAATCCCTCTCCTCCGCATTTAATGTTGCGTTGCATTCCGGCTCCGTGATGGGCTTTGCGTTGGTCAGCTTGGCGGCCTTAGGACTGTTAATTATCTATCTTGGGCTCAAAAGTATCATGCCGGCTCAACTCCCGACGCATATTCTGATGGAAGTCATTGCCGGATTCGGTCTCGGGGGATCGTCTATCGCGTTATTTGCGCGTGTGGGTGGTGGAATTTTCACAAAAGCCGCTGACGTTGGGGCTGATTTGGTGGGAAAAGTTGAAGCAGGGATTCCGGAAGATGATCCGCGTAATCCTGCGGTGATTGCCGATAACGTGGGCGATAACGTGGGTGATGTAGCTGGAATGGGGGCCGATCTATTTGGTTCTTGTGCGGAAAGCACCTGCGCCGCCATGGTGATTAGTGCGGTTGCCTTTTCCGGAATGGTTGATGCGTTATTGTATCCAATCCTTATTTCTGCCATCGGCATCCCGGTGAGCCTTCTTACTCTGATGATGGTCAAAGTCACTTCCGAGGACCAGGTTGGCCCGGCGCTGAAAAAGATGCTGATCATCTCCAGTGCGTTGATGGCAGTGGTGATGTTGTTTGTCACCAAGGCCATGCTTCCGGATACCTTTGAGATTGGTGGGCAGGCGTATACCGATCTGGGGGTGTATTTTTGCTTCCTGTCAGGCTTGATTGCGGGGCTTGCCGTGGGATTGATGACTGAATACTACACTTCCCATGACTATGGGCCTGTGCGGGAAGTGGCGAAATCATGTGAAACGGGTGCAGCCACGAATATCATTTTTGGACTGGCACTCGGCTATAAGAGTGCCGTGGGCCCTTATCTCGCCATTGGTCTCGCCATCTATATTCCGTGGATGTTAGCCGGTATGTACGGGGTGGCCATTGCCTCTCTTGGTATGTTGGGGACACTTGTGATTGCACTCACGATCGATGCCTATGGACCGGTTTCCGATAATGCCGGGGGTATCGCTGAAATGGCGGGTATGCCGGAACATGTCCGTAAACGGACGGATGTATTGGATGCTGCCGGAAATACGACTGCCGCCATTGGGAAGGGCTTTGCCATCGGTGCGGCTATTCTGACGTCATTGGCCCTGTTCGCGGCGTTCCTCACCAGGGCAGACTTACTGCTGAAGGAACAACATGGCCCAGAATATGATCTGTTAGGCAGTATTAATTTGCTGGATCCCCTGGTGTTTACCGGGTTGTTTATCGGGGCCGTGTTGCCCGCCTATTTTTCCGCCATGACGATGAAATCGGTGGGGTCGGCGGCCTATAAGATGATCGAAGAAGTCCGACGGCAGTTCCGCACGATTCCCGGCCTCATGGAAGGAAAGGCCGAGGCGGATTATGAGCAATGTGTCGCCATTTCAACTCAAGCTGCCCTGAAAGAAATGATTGCACCAGGCATTCTGATCATGGGAACGCCGCTGATCACTGGATTTCTGTTTGGCATTCAAGCGGTGGCTGGTGTGCTTGCCGGGTCCCTTGTCGCTGGTGGGGTCATCGCCATCTCCTCATCGAATAGTGGTGGGGCTTGGGATAATGCAAAGAAATATATTGAGGCTGGAAATCTTGGGGGGAAGGGTACGGACACCCACAAGGCTGCAGTCGTTGGTGATACCGTGGGTGATCCCCTGAAAGACACCTCAGGGCCCTCGTTGAATATCCTGATCAAACTTTCAGCTATTCTGTCATTGGTGTTTGTGCCATTTTTCGTCCAGTACGGGGGGCTCTTGATAAAGTAATTTCCACAGAGCAGGGCCGCCCAACATGACTGATTCTCCCTTGTGTTTTGTTGGGCGGAATGCTGTCATCCTTGTTATCATGATTGATGTAGATGATGGTGTTTCCATTTTAAGTTATATCGCGAAACTGGCCTTGCCTTTGTATGGTGGCTTCATTTTTATCTTGATGTTGTGTTTATCATTATTCCATTCCTTGTACAGTTTTTATCTCTCTCTTCATTCCCTTTTTCTTTCCTTTGAGGTGGTTGACCAAGATGGTCATTCCATCGGTTTTTCCCCTCATTTTTCGGCCTCATTACAACAAAGATTGATGGTTTAAAATTTTTAAGGGCGAGAGCTCTATTTTGGTGATCATGAGAGTCGCCATGAGGCACTCCCGTTTTTCTCATTCGTTGTTCCGGTACTTTTAGAATTTCAGGGACAACGATTTCAGAGGGACATGGCGGTCCCTCTCTATTGGCATATGTCCTGCTTAGTTCCGGCAGGCAGGTTTCTTCACTGACTGAGATGGCGGGCGGAAAAGGAGTCACCCTGTATGGAACCACCCAAACAACCAGGAGATTTTTCTTTTCAGAGGAAGAGAAAATCTGAGGCGGTTTCCTCCACAGATGTTGATCTGTTGTTACAGGCGATCTCCCAGGATCTTCCTGCTTCACTGACAACTATCCAGGATGCCTGTCAGACACTCACTATGGCATGCGGTCGGCTGAATGCATTATTTGAGGAGGAGGTGCAATCCGATTATGCGCGGAAGCCACTCGGTCCTCTCCCCACAGAAGATATTCCCGAGGCAGTACAGCGTATTCAGGGTGAGGTGGATCATGTGCGTGGTTTCACGTCTGGACTTCTTCAGTTTATCCGGCTTGGGCAGATTGGCCTTCGGTGGGAGGGCCTGGACGTGAATCAACTGGTGATGGGAATCGTGACTTCCATGGAGAGAAAACTCAAGAGCAGAGAAGTTCTTGTGCGGATTGAGGATCTTCCGGATTGTATGGGTGATGAGGTGTTAGTGACTCAAGTTTTTTCGATTTTGATTGATAATGCCCAGAAATATCTCGATCCTGCACGTCCGGGAGAAATTATTATCTCCGGTAAAACGATGCATGGTTGGTCGGTCTATTCTGTTGGGGATAACGGAATCGGGATTGCGGGGGACCATCATGCCGGAATTTTTGAGGGATTCTCCCATCCTGCCGTAGAGCCGGATAGTCGTCAAGGGGTGGGTTTGGCCATTGTGCGTCGCATCATAGACCGGCATCAGGGAAACATTGAAGTCGACTCAATTCCAGGGCAAGGCTCGACCTTTCGGGTGTACTTTCCTCGGGCGATTATTGTCGAGGAGGGAGAAGGGAAGGATAAATGAATCGAAGAAAGTGAAGACGTGCTTTTCCCGGCATTCAGTCAGCCACCCTGGCCTGCTTCAAGTTGTTGTTAATCGCGGTGTGCGTCAGGGATCTTCTTGCAGTACTCCGCGAAGCGACAAATTTTGCGGGGGTTTGCATGAAACATTCCCTTGGGGCCTGACCTCGCAATAGACAGAAAGATTCTCTGAGCTGAACGTGGTGGTGAATGGCAGGGGGAGGACGTTTTCTAAGGAAAGTTAAGAAAGTATCGAGAAATGAAGCAGGAAAGAAATTGTGGCCAGGAGTCCGAACTGACCTCTGGGTCATGGCGGATTGAAGTGACCTCCATCGAAAATTTCTTATCGATGGCGGCGGGATTGGCTTGAGCGCCGAAGGCGTGGTTGGGTCGTCCTACTGTTTTTTTTACTCGGGCTGATTATCATGTTATTTTTCCAACCCAAACCTCGCAAAATCCGACTCACATGGTCGGGGTGATACTTTACTCCGAAGCATTGGCGAATCATTCGGCCAATCAGTCGACAGGTCCAATGATCACTCCGCATCTTTGCTGCTTGTGGTCCTCGTTTGAGCATAAGAAGGAGACGTTGGCGTTGTTTGGGGGAAAGACGGGATGGACGACCGGTATGGGGTTTAGACTTTAAGGCATTTTTTCCCCCTTGTTCGAGTGCATCTTTCCATCGTTTGACGGACGAGGGCGCTGCACCGATTGTTCGTGCGACCTCGCGAATGCCTCGACCTCTGGCCAACAGGCTGGCAGCCAATCGGCGTCTCGATTCTAATTTTGCTGCACTCCCCTTTGGTCTCATGAATCCACTTCTCGGATTTCTCCATACAACACTTGAGGATAAGTGTGCACCATCGGTTAAAAGATCAAAAGAAGGGTTCAGGAAAAACGGGGATGTGAGGATAGCGCAATTTTCCCAAGTCGAAGCATGGGGAAAAGCACCCTCCGCATGGCACTTAAGGAGTGGGGCAGAAACTGTTTAGCGGAAAGAGGGGGGGATTCCGATATCGCGACTATTCGCGAGACAGGCGCCTGCATCGGTCATTTCCTGGAGCACATGCGGGGAGCCATCCTGTTGGAGGTCGCTCCCTTTTGTGGCATCAGTGAGCAAGACGACTCGAAGCCCGCGTTGACAGCCATCGAGAACCGTGTGCTTGACGCAATGTTCGGTCGGTAGTCCCAGGACATACAATGTTTGGACGTTGAGATCTTCCAGTCGGTCGGCCAGACTCGTACCATCAAAGCCGGATCTCGAATCTTTCTTCGGGTCAGTTCCTTTAGAAATGACCATCATTCCGGGAGGAAGGACCAAGTCGGAATGAAATTGAGCTCCGCGTGATCCTTGGACTCCATGGACCGGCCAGGGACCTAGTTGTTCGGTGAAGGAGCTGTGATTAGCCGGATGCCAATCTCTGGTTGCCAGTATGGGCCAACCTTGACGGCTGAAGTGTTTGATGTAGGCGTTGATGAGAGGGATGAGGCTGTTAGCTTCGGGAACGGCCAGTGCCCCACCCGGAAAGAAGTCATTTTGTAAGTCGACTAAGAGAAGCGCGGAATGCTGATCGGGTTGGGGAACGCTTGAGGTTCGGGTAGGTGAAGAATCTGATGGGGAGGAATGCTTGGAGAGTTTCATGTTCGTTATGCCACAATTTCTGTCCCGATGCCTTTATCGGTGAAAATCTCGAGTAACACCGCGTGAGGCACCCGTCCATCAATAATGTGCGCCTTACGGACACCACCCTGAAGGGCGGTTAAACAGGCATGAACTTTGGGGAGCATGCCTGCACTGATGACCTGCTTTTTGACCATGCGTTCCATGTCTTTTCTGGAGAGGGTGGAGACGTGCCGATTATTCGCATCACGAATCCCTTTGACATCGCTTAAGACCAGTAATTTTTCGGCTTGAACCGCTGCAGCTACGCTGCCTGCTACCAGATCGGCATTGATGTTGTGCGTTTCCCATTTGGCGTCGACCCCAATCGGCGCAATGACCGGAATGAAATTCGCTTCTTGAAGCGTATGCAGCAACGTGGTGTCGACATGGCTGACCTGGCCGACGAGGCCATAGTCTTCAGGGTGCAGCACGTCGGTTGATCCGCTGTAGGTGTGAATCAGGCTCTTCGGATTAAATGGTTTCGTGGTCAGGAGGCAGCCATCCTTGCCGGTGAGTCCGACGGCTTTGGCGCCATGCTGGTTCAGCAACGACACAATTTCCTTGTTGATTTTTCCACCGAGGACCATTTCGACCACTTCCATGGTTGGCTGATCCGTGACTCGAACTCCATGCAGAAATTTTGCCTCAATGCCGAATTTATCCAGTATTTCATTAATTTGTGGCCCACCGCCATGAACGATAATCGGTTGCAACCCGACATATTTTAATAAGACGACATCTTCGGCGAAGCCTTCCTTGAGTTCTTCATGAACCATTGCGCTCCCTCCGTATTTGATGACCACGGTTTTTCCGGCGAGGGTCCGAATATAGGGAAGCGCTTCAATCAGGATGTCCGCTTTTTTAATCAGTTTGTTCATGCAACCTACTCATGGGTTCTAGGGTTTCGGGGAGAATGGCAAAGGCGAAAGGGAATTATGACCATAGTAACAGAGGTCTGGATTTTAAAGAATGTACCGGCTGAGGTCTTCGTCCTTTACAATACTTTGAAGGTGATCCCGCACATACTGCGCGTTGATCACGACCTCTTTTTCCTGAAGATCTTGCGCTTCAAACGAGACATCCTCCAATAACCGTTCCACGATGGTGAAGAGCCGTCGTGCGCCGATGTTTTCGGTTCGGTCATTCACCTGCACAGCGGTTGCCGCAATTTCTTCGATCCCGTCTTTGGAAAATTCCAACGCGATCCCTTCGGTGCTCAGTAAAGCGTGATATTGTTTGACCAGAGCATTTTTTGGCTCGGTTAAAATGCGGATGAGGTCATCCTTCGTGAGGGGCTCCAGTTCTACACGGATAGGGAAACGGCCTTGTAATTCCGGAATTAAGTCCGAGGGTTTGGCCACGTGAAATGCTCCCGCGGCAATAAATAAAATATGATCGGTCTTGACCGGTCCATGCTTGGTGTTGACCGTCGACCCTTCCACGATCGGGAGGAGGTCCCGTTGCACCCCTTCCCGTGAAATATCGGGGCCTGTGTGTTTCTCCCGTCCGGCAATTTTGTCAATCTCGTCCAGGAAGACGATACCTGATTGTTCCGTGCGTGTAATGGCCTCCTTGGTGACTTCTTCCATGTCAATAAGTTTTTGCGCTTCTTCCTGGGCCATGAATTTCAGGGCTTCTGAGACTTTCATCCGGCGATTTTTCTTTTTTCCCGGCATCATGCCGCCGAGCATATCCCGAAGGTTGTGCTCGAGATCTTCCATTCCCCCGATATTGGAAATGATTCCAACCGGAAGCCCTCCTCGTTCTTTAATTTCTATTTCCACCATCCGATTATCCAGTTTGCCCTCGCGGAGTTGGAGGCGCAGTTTTGAGCGGGTGGAGTCCTGTTGGTCCTGTTTGTGTTGTGTAGGAGCGGCTGCTGACTCCTCAGTGGTCTCAAACGAGGGGCCCGACGGCGAGGGCGGAAGCAGCATATCTAAGACCCGCTCTTCGGCCATGTCTTCAGCCTTTTTTTGAACCTTTTCCAGATAGGCCGTCTTGACCATATTAATGGATAGATCGGTGAGGTCACGAATCAGAGATTCTACGTCCCTGCCGACGTACCCTACCTCGGTAAATTTGGAAGCCTCAACTTTTATGAATGGCGCATCTGCTAATTTTGAGACTCGTCGGGAAATTTCTGTTTTCCCGACCCCCGTAGGACCAATCATGATGATATTTTTCGGGACGATTTCATCCCGGAGTTCCGGGCTGAGCTGTTGGCGCCGCCAGCGGTTTCGTAAGGCGATGGCAACCATACGTTTGGCGTCCTGTTGTCCAATGACGTAGCGGTCTAACTCCTCTACGATTTGGCGTGGGGTGAGGGAGTGCAGGTTTTTGGGTGTTGGTGAAATCTCTTGTTCCATACGTTATGACGATAACTCCTCAATGACAATGTGATGGTTGGTATAAATGTCGATTCCGGCGGCGATTTGCATGCTTTGTTCGACAACCTGTGACGGTTGCAGTTCGGTGTGAGCCAGGAGGGCGCGAGCAGCAGATAATGCGTAAGGTCCACCTGATCCAATGGCCAAAATCCCGTCTTCCGGTTCGACCACATCACCGGTGCCGGTAATAAGAAATGAATGCTCGCGGTCGGCCACCGCTAACAGTGCTTCTAATCGTCGAAGGACCCGATCGGTTCGCCAATCCTTCGCCAGTTCAACGGCGGCTCGGGTCAGATTCCCTCGATACTCTTCCAGCTTTGCGTCAAATTTTTCAAATAAGGTAAACGCATCCGCGGTGGCCCCGGCAAAGCCAGTCAGCACCTTGTCTTGATGCATTTTCCGGAGTTTTTTGGCGTTACTCTTCATAATGGTGCTGCCGACGGTGACTTGGCCATCACAGCCCATGGCCACTGTAGGCCCCTTGCGTACGCACAAAATCGTGGTGGATCGAATCTTCATGGTTTGAGAGGGTCTCCTTCTGGGGGTATGGAGTGAGAAGAGCCGGATCGGGGGTGTGCCCGGTCATAAACGGCCATGAGTTGATCAGTTGCCACATGGGTGTATTTTTGGGTTGTGGCAAGCGAGGCATGGCCCAAGAGTTCCTGGATGGCCCGCAGGTCCGCTCCTTCATCGAGGAGGTGGGTGGCAAAAGAATGGCGAAGAGTATGGGGAGTGACCGTCTTAGTGAAACGGTGTTCGGTCTCTTGCTTCATCATGCGTTCCACGCTTCGAGCGGTCAACCGTCCTCCTCGAGCATTGAGAAAAAGAGGTTGCGATCCTGAGTAGGGTACCCGTGGGGCCGATGTTCCGGTTTGTAAAATCTTGTTCTTGTGGGGCGGATGACGTTGATATTCCAAGATGGCATCAGCAGCTACTGTGCCAATAGGCACCATCCGCTCTTTTTTCCCTTTTCCCCGCAGTCGGATCGATCGGGTTTCTAGATCCACATCCGCCCAATTTAACCCGACTAATTCGGATACCCGAGCCCCGCTTGCATACAACGTTTCTAGAATGGCGTGGTTTCTCAACTCAATCCATTGCTGGGATGCGGGCGAATCTAACAGGGTATTGGCTTCGTCTTTGGTGAGGACGGTGGGAAGACGTGTCCCTTGTCGAGGCGAACGAACGGTGGATGCTGGATTACGCGAAATCCGTCCGTCTTCAACTAAAAAACGAAAAAAGCTTTTGAGACATGCCAGTTTTCTGGCCAGTGAGGCCTTTTTTAACCCTTGATCGCTGAGCCTCTTGAGATAGGATCGAATATGGAGTGAGTCAATGGCACCAGGTTCTGAAAGATCGTTCCTGGAAAGGGTATTTCGAATGTGCGCCATAAATTGTTTGAGGTCGGACTGATAACTGCGGCGTGTTTCAGGCGAAACTCCCCGTTCCAATTGAAGGTACATTACGAAAGCTCGGATTGCGTCATCCATGCTTTGAAATGGGTAGTGGCCCGTTCTTGGATAAGTTGTCGTTTTTTCTGTTTGTCTCGCACCGGTGTATCAAGTGGCGGGTATAGCCCAAAGTTTGAGTTAATTGGTTGAAAGTACTTTGGTTCACAAGTCGTAATGTAATGGAGCAGGGCTCCATGGGCGGTAGAGGGCGGTGGGGTGACCGGAGCACGGCCTGATAGGATGCGAGCGGCATTGATTCCGGCTATTCCTCCACTGGCCGCAGCCTCCACATAACCTTCTACTCCAACCAATTGCCCGGCAAAAAAGATGCGTGGCTGTTTTTTTACCTGCAGGGTGTTTTGTAAGAGGATTGGTGCATTGATATATGTATTTCGATGGATGCTTCCACATCGTAAAAATTCAGCCTGCTCTAAGCCAGGGATCATTCTGAAGATTCGGCGTTGTTCCGGGTAGGTGAGTTTGGTTTGAAACCCTACCAGATTATAGCAGGAGCCATGAGCGTTTTCTGGACGTAATTGTAATACAGCATAGGGCCGTTGGCCGGTTTTGGGATCAATTAATCCCACAGGCTTGAGGGGACCAAACAATAAGGTTTGGCGACCACGGTCGGCCATGACCTCAATCGGGAGGCACCCTTCAAAATACGGCACGTTCTCAAAGGACTTTGGCTGGACGCGTTCAGCTTCGATCAATGCGTTATAGAAAGCGTTGTAGGTATCTTCGTCCATTGGACAATTCACGTAATCCGCCGTTCCCTTTTCATATCGTGATGCCATAAACGTCCGGTCTATGTTGAGTGAATCCGCATCCACAATTGGTGAGATGGCGTCGAAGAAAAAAAGGTTTTTCGATTGGGTGAACTGGATGATTGCCTCAGACAGTTTCGGTGAGGTTAAGGGGCCGGTGGCAATTATGCACAACGCATCATCGGGAATTTCATGGATCTCTTCTCGAAGAATTTTGATATTCGGGTGTTCGACTAATGCCCGGGTCACTTTGGAGGCAAATTGGTCTCTATCCACCGCTAATGCCGTCCCTGCAGGGATCCGCACCTCGTCGGCAATTCGAATGATCAAGGAGTGCAATTGCCGCATTTCCTCTTTCAACATTCCAGGAGCGCTGATAGGATCATTCGATCCCAAAGAGTTTGAGCAGACAATCTCGGCCAGGTGTTCTGTCTTATGTGCGGCTGTTTCTTCCTTAGGCCGCATTTCATACAGGGTCACTCTGGCACCAGAGTTGGCCGCCTGCCAAGCCGCTTCCGATCCGGCCAGGCCGCCTCCGATAATAACAAGGTCTGTTCTCATGATTGTGTGAGAGTGATAGTGGTCAAAGGCGCTGAGAAAGTATTAAGGAACGAATTCTAAGAATTGCCGGAAAAAGGTGTCAACCTTCACACGAGGAACATCGACCCGTCAAGACTTGAATGACATGTTGATGAATGTCTGGAGTACTTCCGACCAACCCATGAAGATTGCGAAAATTATTGAGTCCATATTGGATGGGTTTCCCGTGGATATCGGTAAAACACCCGCCTGCTCCTCGCAAAATGGCTTCAGGCGCACAGGCATCCCATGCCTTGGTATACGGACTCGGTTCAATGTAGAGGTCAGCGTTTCCTTGGGCAATCTGGCCAATTTTCAGTCCCACGCTTCCCAACTGTTGTTCATTATGGATGGGCAATGATTGTTGAATGATAGAAAGAATTGGGGATCGATGGGATCGAGAGGTGACTAGCGAAAGGTTGGTGGGGCTTTGGGATGCGAGAGCTGAGAGTTTTTGGCGGACCCCATTGTGTTCCATCCAAGCCGTCTGATCCGTCAGGCCGGCATAGAGGTGGTCACGCGTGGGCCAGTAGACAACGCCAAGTTTGCTGCGGGCATCAATGGTCAGTCCGATCATGATAGAAAACTCCCCGTTGCGTGCAATAAACTCTTTTGTTCCATCCAGGGGGTCTATGTACCAGACTCGGCCTGTCGTCAGAGATTTGGAGGGGAGGGGGCTTTCCTCCGCCACGATGGAATCCTGTGGGAAATGGGTGTGTAATTCATCTACGATAAGGGCATTGGCTTGTTGATCGGCCTTGGTGACGGGGTCGTCAATGCCTTTGTACATGACCGCAAAATCATTTTGATAGATATTCATGATAACCTGCCCTGCCGTCCGGGCCAGGTGAGAGGCGATTTCAATTTCATGAGATAAATCTGGCATTGCTTTCTCCGGTGAAAGAAGGGGAATCAGGAAACCGATAGTATAAGAGGAATAGAGAGGAAAAAGAATTTTTCTCCACCCACTGTCTGAAAAAATTATGCTGCCTATTGCCATTATTCTGTTGATATTAATCATGATTTTCATGGCGACGTATTTGCCAAAATTGCGTCGCGTTCTGGGGATGATCCTGATGGTCCTGTTTGGAGCTATCGGCTTCATTATTTGGCAGGATACTCAGGAACGGGAGTTGGAATTTCAGCGGATTCCTCCCAGCCAGGCCGAACTTTCTCACATGGAGGTTCGACCCGGACTGAACTCCCGATCCTTTGTACTAGCCGGGAGGCTTGAAAATTCAGCTCAAATCTTTACCATAATAGCAGTAACTATCCAGGCTACGATTGAGGACTGCCATGTGACAGAATGTGAGATTGTTGGGCAAGAGGCCGCAGAGATCCCTTTGGAAATTCCTCCGAACCAGGCGAGAGATTTTTCTCTGACCATGCCTTTTCCCACGATTCCAAAAATAACTGGAGAAGCGAGATGGCGGTATGCCATTTTGAAAGTCAGAGCCCGATAGACTATAATTCCCTGCCGTCGGTTTTCTCTCTCTCCTCGTTTTTCCTACTGGGTCTTTCCTTTTTCAAACCAATGAAAAGATTGACAGCCATGAGGACTCTCGCCTTAAGAAATCGATTTTGCGTCTGATATCAACAATATTCAAATTGACAATATTTATAGCGCCTTCTTATACTAGTCTAGGTTATTTGGGTAAATTTTGATTCATAGGGCAAAAGACTCATAGATATATTCTCAAAAAGTCCAATATTTTGGACAGGTGGGTCTTTTTCGATCTTGAGATTTTTTTATTGCCTTCTTACAGTAAGAAGGTGGAGTAGATAGTATTTGTCCAATTTTTTTAATGGAGACATGAGGGTACGATGACAACTTCTTATAGGGTAATGCCAGGCCCCGAACATTTTTTGCCACCTTCTGCGGCCTCAATGGGGATCAGGCTTCCCGATCCAGGACAAGGACATATTCATGGTAGCATAGTTTCCGAAGAGGAAGCGTTGGAAGAGGCGGCCAGGCAGTTTCTTTCGGCAAAAGTGCCCACGATCTTTCCAGGACCATTGGTTCTGTGGGCATGGAATGACAAGGCCGCCAAGAAGGCCAAAGCAATCCGTCATTTGTATGAAACCATCAAAGAATGCGTGGATTCCTCTTGTCAACATGCCATGCTGATCCCCATGCCGGACTATAGACCGAAATATCCTAAAATTAATCCTGAAATCGAAATAAATCCAAACCACCCAAATTTGACTATCTGGCATAATAAAATTGATGCCTGCATGTTTGTGGGCGTTCATTGCCATCAGGCCAATCTTTCTCTCAAGATCATTCGTGGTGGGACGAATTGCTACACGATTGCCATGTGTGCTCAGGCTGGTCATGAAGATGCGATGGTATCCGTTCGTGATGCGACAGCCGATAAGATAATCAGATTGGCGGATTGGGTGAAGAAATTAAAGGGATCAGTCGCCCCTCCAGCGAAAAATTCAGTGTAATTGTTCTGGGTTTTCATAATAGATGAAAGAGATAAGAGATTAATGACGGTTCTGAGAAACTTTCATCTATGAATTTTCATATTATCGTTTAAGACAATCGGAAGTCTTTCACCCTGAAGCAGACAAAGGAGGTCAAAATCATGGCCGCTCAAGCTTCTTTCATAGGACAAAAAAACAAAAAAGAGCAGGTGTATACCGATCCTTGGCACATGATGAATGAGGCGTCAAGAACACCGTCTTTCTTTACCGGGAGTGAAGTCATAAAGGAAGCCGTACGGCGAGCCTCCTGTGACATAATGGTCGCGTATCCCATTACCCCTCAAAGCGAAGCTGCTGCCTTGTGCGGGGAGCTCTTTGCCGAAGGCTATATTGGTGATTACTTCCGAGGGGAAAGCGAATTTGCCGTCATGTCTCAATGCGCGGGAGCCGCATTTGGTGGCGCTAGAGTATTTACCACCACGGCCGGACCAGGCACCATGCGTGCTATGGAAAACTTTCCCATGTGGGCCGGAGCACGGTTACCTATTCAGATGATTGTAACTTGTCGGGGTATCAACTCTCCCCTCTCCATTCAGCCGGATACTCTAGAAATTTCATATTTAATGCAAACGGGAATGCTGGTGTGGCATGCGGAAACCGCCCAAGATTTTTATGACTGGATCCTCAAGGGCTACATGGTATCGGAAGAACCTGATGTCCATTTGCCGCTGGCCTTGTGCTGCGATGGTTTTTTCGTGACCCATACGAAAGATATGGTAGATTTGACTCCCGTCGACATGTGTTTGCCACCATACGATCCCTATCGGTCACCGGTTCCGTGTATGGATATGGAATGTCCTCCGGTTCGCATGATGCGAGATCCTTTTGTCATGAAAAGTAACTATATTAGTTATGCCACCCATGCTAGCTGGCAGCAGGAGGTATGGGCTGCTGTTGAACGGTCGAGAAAGCACACCATCCGTTGGATGGATGGACTAATTGACACCGAAAATACCGATGCTGAAGTGATTGTGGTGGCCTCTGGAACCGCGGTTTCGCAAAGCCGTGAAGCCATCGCGATATTGGAGGAGGAAGGTATTAGGGTCGGTTTGGTGAAGGTTAAAACCTTGCGGCCATGGCCTGGAGAGGAGATCAGGGAGGCCACCAAGCATGCCAAGCACATTATTGTTCCTGAATTTAATGTCATTGGATGGTTAGCCCGTGAAGTGAGCGCAACCGTTCCGAATAATGAACGGATTCATGCGGGTCCCCATGTGTGTGGGGGAATGACCATGCCGCCTGAAATCATCGCCGCGGAAATCAAAACTGTATTAGGAGTCAAGGCACCTTCGTTGGCCGGGCGTGGGGGTTGATGCAACAACGGTAAGCATCTTGTGAGAGTATGGCTTTCAAGCAGATCACGACTATAAGGAGAAACTCATGAGTAAAGAACGAATAAAGATTGCAGAAGAATTGTTTGACATCATGCCTGCTGAATACCAGGATTTGGTCAAGCGGGCGACCTATGGGAATGAGCAACGAGGATGGAAAGATATCGGTAACGCGAAGGAACTGATTGAAGAGCATTCGCTTTGCGCGGGATGCCCTGAGTCCATGGCCTTTCGCTATATTCTCGCCTCATTGCCCAATCCTGAAGACACCGTCATGGTAGGCTCGACGGGATGTACCAGCTTGGTATTTCCACATGTGGCGGTCCACAATATTCATTCATTGTTCGGCAATCAAAATGCTATTGCGTCAGGGCTGAAACGGGCGTTGACGGTTCGTTTTCCTGATCGTCATAAAGACGTCGTGGTGTTAGCGGGAGACGGGGCTACGGTAGATATTGGTTTAGACATGACCTTGCAGGCCTGGTTCCGCCAGGAAAAATTTACCACTATTTGTTTCGATAACGAGCTGTATGCCAATACAGGTGGTCAAGAGAGTGGGCTTATGCAAAAGGGTTTTGTTGCCAAGATGGCCCCGGTAGGCAAAACCTTTGAAAAAGTTCGTCTTCCAGAAATTGCCAGGGAGTCCGGCTGCCACTATGTGGTGAATTGCACGGTCAGCAAACCAAATCTCATTGAAAAAGTGATTAAAAACGCTGTGCATATTGCGCGTGAAATTGGACCGACTTATCTCCAATTGTATACGCCATGTATCCTGGAAATTGGGAAAAACAGCATGGAAGGTTTGCAGGAAATGCGTGATTCTGAAAAGCCAACCGAACGGTTTGCTTATAAAGAGTATGTAAGCGAACCGGCTAAGGAATTATTGGCCGAACTGGCTGCGAAGGAAAAAGAACGAAAAGCTGAAGCCAAAAAGCAACTCGCCGGCCAAACGGCATAAACGGAGAGACATGTGAGAGGAGCTAATCCATGATTATACGTCGAATCAATATCCGAATGTCAGGTCTGGGAGGGCAGGGTGCCGTGACTGCGGCACATGTCATGGCTATGGCTGCAGCCAAGGATGGGAAGTTTGCCATTTCGAATCCGTTTTTTGGGGCCGAAAAGCGTATGGCTCCGGCCGAAAGTTATTGTCGAATCGGACTCAGAAAAATTTACGACAGGGGCGAGCTTGTGTTTCCAGATGTGATCCAAGTGTTTCATCCTCAAGTCATTACGATGGGGAAGAGTTATACGATGCCATTTTATTCAGGGATTAAAGAGGGTGGGCTTGTGATCATCAATACTGACATGCCTCTCTTGTCCGATGAAGACGTGAAACGACTCAAAGATCTGAATGTATCGGTCTTTAATATTCCAGGGACGAATATTGCTTTAGAAATCGCCGGGACCGAATTGGCAACGAACATGACCATGATTGGTTCCGTGGCCGGGATCACAAAGTGTGTCTCCATGAATGGATTGGACCTGGCTTTACAGGAACGATTCGGGAAAAAATTCGTGGCCTCTGGTGGTACGGCAACCCTGGACGAAGCTATTAAGAAGAAGTTTGCCAAAAAAGAAATGTTGTTAAAAAAGAATCTCGATACGGTAGCCCGATCCTATGAAATAGCAGCCGAATGGGCTGAGAAAAATCACGTGGAATTAATGGTCGGAGAAGCCACGGCCGCATAAATACCGAGAACCTCAGCGAAGGAAAGAGATAGATAGATGTATAATGTTGCCCAAGTGACAGATGAGAAATGTGTGGCGAAAAAAGGCTGTCGGCTCTGCATTATGTATTGTCCGGAAGCCAATTGTTTGGATCTTAATTCAGACAAAATGATAGCCGAAGTGCATATAGAGCGGTGCAAGGGTTGTGAGCTGTGTAAAGTCGTATGTGACGCCGCTAAACACGAAGCGATTGAAATGGTCGCCGTGAATTCAGATGGGACTTTAATGGATAAGGCTGGAGAAGCTGCGGAGTTGGGTCAAGCCTATCAGGGATAATTCAAAAAGACGAAAAGCCCTACGATCTCTGTCTTGTGATTGGTCGTAGGGCTTTTTTATTTGTTTGACGAACCGTCATCCATAAATGGATGCACAGGATGTAGGGGTAAGATTAAATGAGTACCGATTTAAATCAACATGTGCAGACGTTGACGGAACAGATGGAAAATTTTCATCATGCGTTAGAAACCAAAGCACGAGAGATTGAAATCAGTGGGGGAGATCAGGAAATTGTCGGTAAACTTATCAAAGGTACCGATGCAATGAAAGACAGCGCCAATATATATTTATCCTGGGCACGACACTATGTGAAGTTATCCGAGGGTGGTGCGTCGGAGGCGGATGAGGGTGAAGAGGATTCTGCTGATTTTCAGTTCTAAGGCCTAAAAAGTCTTTAAAATGGTTCATCGGTTCTTGAAGAAATCCGGCCGTCACGCTATGATCATCTTTTAGAAGAAAATATTCGCATTCAACAAATATTCGTTCCTCGGTAGCTCAGTTGGTAGAGCGTTCGGCTGTTAACCGAATGGTCGCAGGTTCGAGTCCTGCCCGAGGAGCCAAATTCATGGGCTCCATGTTTAGACCGCCATTTGTGCATCCCGTATGACCGTGTGTAGACGTTTTCTTTGTCACCTCCATCCAGCCTAACCCCTCTTTGCTGACCAGTCCTAACCCGGAGTCCTATCCAATATAGGGGGCAGAACGTCATCCCCATCCTGGCTATTTGCGCCTATACAAGCTTGGCTATCAATCCATCGTATGAGTCTGTGAATCAGTGAAAATTCCATTGGTCTACATGAGTCGGTTTCCAGGCTTGACCAAAAGGGATCGAACAGAATGGTATTGTTGATACCTCCGACGAGGGAAATAATCTCCTAGATTTTTGCAGCGCCAAGAAAATCTGAGAGTTCATGTCGGTCCAGCATACCATTTTTGGTGAAATCCCAGCGAGGCTCACTTGAATACCCTTTGCTTTGAGATCTAACCAGGTCATAGCAATTTGGCCTAATCCAGAATTACTAATCAACGCCACAGGATTAAGATCCAGCCCCAGCTTAGTGTATCCATCCAATAGGATCTGTTGGATTCTAGCCTCGAATTCTTTTTGAGCTACCCTATTAAACTTCCGTCGGAGAGTGAGGCGCCAAAAGTCCTTTGGGATTTGCAATTCGCCTTGCATAATCATCCTTCTCTAACAGGACATATGGATTTGCAATCTAGGCCTTTAGGAAGACTGGTGATGAGGGCTAATGGGTCTTTCCACGGCAGGTTCTGTTCCCACCGCTGTTCCCACCGGGCCCGGTCATATTTCTGGTGGAGATATCGACCGAGAGAATATCCCGTGTATCACCGTCGCTGAATTTGGCCAGGTCAAAGTTAGGCCAGAACTGTCCGTGGGAAATTGAAGTGAGAGCCCAGGGTGTGTCAACAAAGATGACATGGCCGTGAGCAATGGGCAACGGGTGCGTGATGTAAAACTGGATGCCGTTCATCCAGGCGACATTTTTTGCCAACTCAGATAGATGGCTCAGGCACGGGTAAACTTCCTGAATCCTCAGGTTGATCAAGGGTGCTATCCGTTCAACAGGGAGTGCCGCTACAAAATAATCGCTTGTGAACCAGGAGGTCCATGCATGACATGTGGGGACAAGTTTCGGGGTTATTCGACTCTTCGAGGAGGATTTTGTGGATGTTGTCTCATCATTAGACCCAGGAGCCATGAGAAGGAATACGTTGAAATCATGAGGAAGATTTGGCAATCCTGACGATGGTCCCGGCAATGGTCACCAGTTTGATCGAGCAAGCATGTATCCCTGAAGAGGCTAAGTGGATAGTGGTTGCCAGGCACAAGGGTGTTGTCTTTATTGAAAATTTTTTGCATGATGGCTCCATTTGAAAACTTACAGTGCTGCTGTCAGAATTATTGTGCTTTTTTTTGAAGTAGCGCTAATCCCTGCTCAATCCAAGGGAAGAATGACTCGCCAGGAAATTTCCTGTCATGGTGATGTACAAACAATCGATTAAAAAGATCCCACTCTTTTCCGAATTAGCGGATCAGGAACTCAATCTGTTGGCCGCTTCTGGGAGTCGCCAAAAGTTTCCTGACAAAAATGTGATATTTCAAGAAGGCGATTCAGGCGAAGTATTGTTCATTATTTTGTCAGGCAAAGTTAAGGTGCTGTTAACCGGGAAAAACGGGCAGGAATTTATCCTCTCGCACTTAGGTCCAGGGAACTTTTTCGGTGAGATGGCCATCCTGGAATCGGCTCCTCGATCCGCATCAGTGATAACGGTGGAGCGGAGTGAATTTTTTTTATTGGGGCGGAAGGAATTGACGGAACTTTTAAAACACCATCCAGACATTGCCATGAAAATCCTCAAAAACCTTTCCCAACGATTGCGAAAAGTCAGCGAACAGGTTCGCAGTCTCGTCATGTTTGATGTGTATGGGCGTGTGGGTCGATGCCTGCTAAATTTAGCAGAGTTCCAGGATGGAGTGGAGACGCATGGACAATTATTGATTTCCAATCGCCCATCCTTCCAGGAATTAGCCAACATGGTAGGATGCTCCAGGGAAACCTTGAGTCGGACCCTAAAGGCTCTCAAAGAAAACGGAAGTCTGACGGTTACCAGAAACACGATCTATATCAATAGATTATGGGAATAAGACCCTACCAATTTGGTTTGGTGATATTGATGATTTTAAGGAAATATGTCGTTGACGAAGTGTGAGGAGAGTCACACCAAGAATGTGATGAATATCACAGACAGGAGGCCTGGAATGGGATAAATTAAAAAATAGAAAAGATCCTCTGATTGCCTTTCTCTCGGGGAGGTGTTTACCCCCATAAAATTCCACGACTTGAAATTGGTCGCTCATCCCTTCTTTTTTTGAGCACACTAGTAAGGCAAGTGTATGGGGCCTTGCTGTCATTCAAGGGATTTTTTGTGAACATTCGAGTATTGGGAGCCCATGGGTCTGATCTGCTTTTGAATGGACCGACCAGTCAGCATATTTGTCGAAGCGTGGGGTTTTTGGTTAATGAAGAATTGATGGTGGATGCTGGAACATTAGCATCAGGACTCACGTTAGATGAGCAAAAACGGATCACACATATCCTCCTGTCCCACTTGCATTTAGATCACGTAAAGGGCATTCCCCCACTTGTTGATAATATGTCCGGGCGGGTGGATCATCAAATCGTGGTAGCAAGTTTACCCTCGGTTTTAGTTGGACTTCAGAAGCATGTCTTTAACGATTTGGTATTTCCGAATTTCTTCCATCTTCCAGAATCTCAATATTCCATGTTACGAGGCGAGGAGTTGGAGCCCAAACGGGAATGGCGCTTGCCTGGAAGGCTTAGAGTAACCCCCATTCCGGTTAACCATACCGTCGAAACCGCAGGCTTTATTATTCAGGATGACGAGGTGGCCTGGATTTATAGTGGAGATACCTATGTGACGGAAACCATCTGGCAAGAGGCCGCTCGGATACCGAATTTAAAAGGAGTCTTTATTGAGGTATCCTTTCCCGATTCAATGAGAGATATGGCCTATCGAAGTAAACATCTCACGCCAACTCTTTTAGCCCACGAATATCAAAAAATTGGGAAACCTGATCTGCCCTTATATGTCTACCATATGAAGCCTACCGTACGAGACCAAATCATTGATGAAATACGCCATCTGGACATCCCCCACGTCACGATATTGGAAGAAGGCCAGGAACTGAAATTCTAGCCATGACCTTTTTCTTTTAACTCTTCTGTTCCTCACGTTTATTTCCCAAGCGTAACCCGCCTCTCAGACTATCGCTTTAACGTTGTTTGATCCTTCTTCCTGCAAACCTCCAACACCTCCGACCATCCCAATACCTGCGGTGGAACCTACGATGTTTTTATTTTTCTCAGAAAAAGAATCTCAATCCATCAGTCCTGTCCTGAATAATTTTGGAGGGACCATTGAGCATTCGGATTTCAAGTCAATACATCTACCTAAATGATTTACTGCGGAAAATTCAAAGACAAAAAGTGTCCAACCAATAAATGTATCTAAATAGATAATTTATGTATCCAAATGGATACCCTTCCGTGGTGCCTGAAATGGCATAACAACAGTTGAAATATTTGGAAAACGGAAATATCTGTTTTCAGCCAATTGGTTATCTTCAAGGAAATCTGTAAGGGCACCCAACTTACGGATGGTATTGAAGTTGCCTCAATAATGACCACAAACGTGATCAAAATCACAAAAATATGAGACCCAATCATTTTCCTGGCACGATCTCCCAACCCATGAGAAAGGATTCTAGGTGTTGTGACATATATGGAGAGAGTAGCTTCGTCGCGTGTTTCTGAACACGCAATCGTCTCTTTCTAATGAACCCGCCTCTCTGGGTTTGGTTCCATGTTGTGGCCAAGGAATTCATGACAAAAGAAGTCGGATTCGGAGGTAGGTAGAAGGTGTGGAACACGGATGTTTCCTCTTCCTCACCAGCTTTAAACTTTGAAAAACAGGATTCTTCAAGTCGTTGAGGCATAGGAACAATTCGATGACCCGTCGTGGAGAAATGTGAGTGAAGGAACCTGCCCATGCAACAGGAAACCGTCATTTTTAACCGACAGATCATCCGTCTCTGCAAAGGTATTCTCAAAGCATGGGAACAATGGGTGGATGAAGTCGAAAATGTCAAAAGCCACAAAGGGCGAGGCGTTGAGACCAAAGATTTGGCGCCACAAATTGTCGGAAAAAAAGAAGGAGATCCAATGGCAGAACCATGAACCCGTAACGACTTTAACCTTCGTACGCTTTCTCCCCTCGCGTCATTCGACGCCTCGTGTCGTCAAAGCCTCCGAATCCAAAGCACGGGATCCTTCCTAGAAGTTCTGAGAAAAAAGGAGTGAAATACTGTATGGATATTCTCATGCAAAATTCCCCGGGTCTCGCTCACCAACACATCGTAAGACGAGAACAAAGAATGCATATACATACAATAAATACGGGTGAAATATGACCATGAACGCGGTCCCTGTCTGTTCCCCATGGCTATTGTGCATCAGCTTCTTGGCTGTCGGGCTTACCACGCCGGTCACATCGGTCGCGGAATGCAATCCGGTTGTGGCGACGGTCGTGGCCGTTCAGGGCAGAGTGGAGGTGCGCCGGGTGAATGTCGAGCAATGGCGGCCGGTGAGTCTCGACGATATCTTCTGTGCCGGGGATCGCATTCGTGTAGGTGATAGAAGCCGGGCGGATATCGCCCTCGCCAATCGAGCGGTACTCCGGTTGACTCAAAACACCGCTATCACTCTGGGAGGAATTCAAAAAGAAAAGACAGTTCCGGTCTTCCTCATCGAAAGTGCCACCGATGTTTTCACCCGTGGCATTCGCGCGATAATGGGAGGATTGGTTGGGATCAGAGACACTCAAACGGAAATCAGCATCTTTGAGGGGAAGGGTGTGGTCGCCAAGGATGAGGGAACGTTTTCTCTCACCGGGCGGGAATCGGTCGTTTCAGCAAAAGGACAAGCGCTGGTGTAACTACATGTCGTCATATCGGGTGATGGTCGTGATGCTGAAGAAGGGAGCCAAGAGGAATGTCCGGTAACCCAATGTCCTTTGTTCGTGGCTGTCTGCTTTGGGAATGCGTACTTTTGAAGAATTCGTTGAGGTGATCAAAGCACTTTCTTGTTTATTTATCGTCAAAGGGAAAGGTCAACCAGAAGGGTGAGAGGCAAATGGTGTTCAACGTGGAAGCAAACCATGCGTTGACCGGCTGTATGAAAATTTATGAATCATGTGGGTAGTCTGTATGGGATGGCTCACGAAACATCATGGGAGAAACATCTGTGGAATTAGAATGCAAATCCTCCTCGTTTCAGATGACGGTTCCGGATCGGCGTGAAGAACCTCGCCGGATAGAAGACCGACGATTGATACAGCGCAACCGGCAGTTGGAAGCGGCCTGCCGCATGACGGAAGTGCTTTTCCAAAATCTCAACACCGATGAGCTGGTTAAAAAAACACTCACCACGGCTCTGGAGGTTGTTGGAGCGGAGAGCGGATCCATTCTTCTCGCCAGCCAGGATTCTGAGGAGCTCATATTCCGGCATTCCATTGGAGCCAGCCCGGTAGAGGCCGGCACGGCCATACCATGGGACAAGGGGATTGCCGGCGCCGTGTTTCATACAGGAAACCCGATCGTGATTCCGGATGCCAAACGGGATCAGCGCCATTATGAAGCCATCGATGTGTTAACCGAACACGTTACACGGGATATGATCGCTCTGCCCTTAAAGCGATGGGAAGGAAAGCCTATCGGTGTGTTGGAAGTCCTGAATAAACGCGAATCGCTTCTTGATGAAGAAGACGTGGCCATCCTGACAATTGTGTCGGCCCTTGCCGCTAATTCGATTGAGCAATCCCGTCTGTATCGAGAAGCGAAGCTCGCCGGCATCGTGCGAATGTTGGGTGATGTCAGTCATGACATTAAGAATATGTTGATGCCGGTGTTATCGGGGGCCCAATTATTGGAGGATGAATTGGACGAGCAATTTCCTCATTGGATCGACGTGAAGGTGAAAGGGGCTGAGACGAGTTATGCCAACTGTCAGGAACTCACCAGGATGATTGTGAATAATGCCAGGCGGATACAACGGCGAGTGCGGGAAATTGCCGATGCGGTCAAAGGTGTCACGAGTCCACCCCATTTTGCCCCCTGCCAGATATCCACTGTTGTGAGGGCCGTGTTCGCAACCCTGAAAACCTATGCGGCGGAGCACGCGGTCTTCCTTGAAACCGACGGTCTGGACACACTCCCTGTCATTGAAGCGGATGAACACCGTCTCTTTACTGCTTTTTATAATCTCATCAGCAATGCCATTCCGGAGATTCCCGGAGGAGGGGTGATTTCGGTTTTCGGAGAGGAGGACAATCCAGGGGTGGGAATTCTCGTCACTGTTTCGGACAATGGCCGGGGCATGTGTCCCGAAGTGCGGGATCACCTTTTTCACTCCGAGGCCATCACCACCAAGCGGGAAGGGACGGGGCTGGGGACCAAAATTGTCAAAGATGTGGTGGATGCCCATGGTGGACGCATTGATGTAAAAAGTGAGCTGGGTATGGGCACAACGTTTTATCTGCATCTTCCTGTGCACCCTCCTCCACCGAGATTGTGAAAATTGTTCCGACGGTTGGTCTTCAATTGTGAGAAGGGGTGATTGATGCGTGCTTCTCAGAGGCCGACGGAGATGGAGCTGATGAGATAGGTCGTTCAGAAATGCCCACATGGAGCAGTGGGTACTGACGGTTCTGGTGGTTTCTTCAGGAATGAGATTCCCGGAATCTGAAGAGAGGCATTCGTGGCCAAACTCGTTAAAGCCGGTTTGTTTGGTCTGCTCATTGGTATCGTTGGGGTTGTCCTCAGTGCTGTCCCGCTTTCTCGCAGTATTGAAGAAGATGTTGGATTAGGTCTCTTGTTCAAATTGCGAGGTGTCAGGCCGCCACCGACTGACGTGGTGGTCATTCGTATTGATCATGATTCTTCAGCGCATTTCAATGTCTCAGACAATTCCGATGAATGGCCTCGCACTCTTTATGTATACGTTGATCGCCAAGGACGTTCCCATGGGAATGTGGGCAGAAGCCCGGGCTGAGGGCGATAGCATCGTGGAAGTCTCCAAGCCATTTGCAGCCTTTAAGGAAGCGGCCGCCGGAACCGGGCCGTTTGTGCCTTCAAGAATTCCGGTTAAGGTGTACCAGGATTGGACGTTTCAACAAGGAGCGGGCGAAGTACCAACCTTTCCCATTCTGGGACTCCAATTGTTTTTTTTACCCATCTATCAACAATTTATTGAGCTCCTTGAGCAGGTCCGCCCTAATTTAACCGGCCAACTTCCCAAGGATTTTGAGTCGGCACGAACAAGCAAAGGGCTGGTGGAGTTGGTGCGGAATATCAGAGAACTCTTTCAGAAAAAAAAAACAGCCCTGATTTTGTCTGATCCTGATTGCCCCCTTCCTCCTGGATGATCCCTTAAAGGCCCTACAAGCTATTTTTTTGAAATTTTGCTACGCTTTTCTAATAACCCCTTAAATGTGATACCGCTATGGTGAAGAATTGGTCAAATTTGACATCATTGGGGAACGAGCTGTGAATCCCTCGACCCAACTGGATCGTAAGGAGCGGGAACTGGATGCCGCCCGGAGAATAAGCCAGGCGCTTTTTCAGCATCTAAGCGTGGAAGATGTGGTGGAACAGGGATTAAAGATAGCCTTGGAGGTTGTGAACTGCCGGGCCGGTTCCGTGTTGTTGGCCAATCCGGAAACGAAGGAATTGGTGTTTTACCATTCAATTGGTGACCAACCACTCAAGTCCGGAACGGCATTTCCATGGACGCAAGGCATTGCGGGATCGGTTTTTGCCACGGGAGACCCTGTGGTGATTAAGGATGCGAAGGAGGATCAGCGTCACCTTGAGGAAATCGATCACCTAAGCGGATTCCAGACCAGGGACATGATTGCCATTCCTCTGAACCGATGGGAAGGACATCCGATAGGCGTCCTGGAGGTGATGAACAAGCGGGAGGACAGGTTAAATCAGGAGGACGTGGCCATCTTAATGATCATCGGGGCTTTCACGGCACTGGCCATCGAGCAAGCGCGATTATTTCAGGAAGCCAAATTGGCGGAAGTGGCGCGAATCCTGGGAGACATTGGGCATGACGTGAAAAATATGCTGATGCCGGTCCTGTGTGGGACGTCACTCCTGAGGGATGAGATGAATGACGTCTTCGCCGATCTGCCAGCGTTTGATCCTGACAAAGGCCGGGCGAGCTATGAATTATGCCTGGAAGCCATTGGGATGGTGGCCAATAACGCCAAGCGGATTCAAGAGCGCGTAAAAGAAATTGCCGATTGCGTGAAGGGTTTGATGAGCCCTCCACGCTTTGCCCCTTGTAAGCTTCACCATGTGATTGCTTCGGTGTTTGATACCTTGAAGCTGGCCGCTCAAGAAAAAGGGATTTCTCTGGCTCATGAAGGAATTTTGGAATTGCCGGTAATGCAAGCCGATGAATCCCGGCTGTTTAATGCCTTCTATAACCTTGTCAATAACGCCATCTCCGAAGTTCCCCAGGGCGGGTCTATCACGATAACAGGACAAATGGAGGCTATGGGACAGACGGTTCACGTGTCCGTGATTGATACCGGGCGTGGTATGCCCGCCGAAATTCGAGATACGTTATTCACGGCCAGGGCTATAAGCCGGAAGCAGGGTGGGACCGGATTGGGAACAAAAATTGTCAAGGATGTCATCGAGGCGCATTCGGGAGTCATTGCGGTTGAGAGTGAAGTGAATAGAGGCACCGTTTTTCACATTCATTTGCCCATGGAAGTGCCGACCACGTTTTCTTCGGATCAGGTGTCTTCTTAAACCTTTTGAAAAACGGGTACGAAGCGTGAACAATGTTCTTCCCGTTCATGGCACCATCCTCAGCATGTACTTGCTTGTGATGACAAACAAAGCCTAGCAGATATCTTCCCGTTTTCTGGTTCATTCATATCGTGCCTGAGCTGTGAAGGGGGTTTCTGTGGGCCATTCACCTCTTCGTTCTCCCGCCTTTCAAATCGGGGTCATGACTCTCCTGGTTTTTCTGGGTGTCATGGGGCTTCGGTGGGAAGGCTTTCTGGAAAGCGCGGAACTGGAGGCCTACGATTGGTCAATGCGTCTTCGTCCGACCGACACACGGCCGATCCCCCCGATTACGCTGGTGTCGATTACGGACCAGGATATTCGAACATTAGGGCATTGGCCGGTAACGGATGAAGTCCTTGCCCGAGCCTTGGACATCATGACGGCACATCACCCTCGAGCAATCGGAGTGGATATCTATCGGGACTTGGAAGTGCCGCCCGGTCGACAGGAATTGGACCGGGTACTTGGGGCGCATCCGGAAATTCTGATGGTCATGAAATTCGGAAAAATTGAGAAGGGGGGTATTCCCGGTCCGGCCATGTTGCAAGGCACGGATCGTGTCGGGTTTAACGATGTGGTCGTCGATTCCGGCGGGATCGTTCGCCGTGGTCTCTTATTCCTGGATGATGGGACCAATTTCTATCGGTCATTTTCTTTGCTGCTGGCCCTTCAATATTTACAGCAGGAGAAGATCGTCCCCAAGCCGGCCGTTGAGAATTCTAATTGGTTGCAACTTGGGAAAACGGTCATTCGCCCTTTCGAAGCCCACGATGGGGGGTATGTGGAAGCCGATGCCCAGGGGTATCAATACCTGTTGAATCTTGAACGGGAGAAGAACGTCTTTCCGACCATTTCCTTTGGAGCCATACTGGAAGGAACGTTCAATCCGGAACTCCTTCAGGACCACATCGTGCTTGTCGGAGTTATCGCCCAAGGCGTCAAAGATTATTTTTATACCTCACAATGCAGAACTCTCACGGTGTGTCCCCCAATTCCCGGACTTCAACTGCATGGATATATGGTGCACCAACTGCTCCGCCTAGCGAAGGGAGAGGGCCAGGCCCCCATTGCGACATTTCCAGATTCCCTGGAAACAGTCTGGATCGGGCTATGGGTGCTCGGGGGCGGATTCATCGGCGTGTGGGTTCGAGGTGCCTGGCGTTTCTCTCTGGCTGTGCTCATGGGGATGCTGCTGCTAAGCGGAGTGGTGGTGGGCGGAATGATGTATGGGACGTGGATCCCGTTTATCCCGCCGGTCATTGGATTGGTGGTCAATGCCATGGTGGTGACAGCCTGGCTTTCGAACCGGGAAAAGCAGGACCGGGTGCTCCTGATGTCGCTTTTTTCCCGGCATGTCTCTTCAGAAGTGGCTCAGGCTGTCTGGGAGAAGCGAGAACAATTTTTGGAAAAGGGCCGGTTGCGCCCACAAAAATTGGTGGTGACGACGTTGTTTACGGATCTAGAAGGGTTCACGACCGTGGCAGAAAACATGGAACCCGACACGGTACTGGACTGGCTCAATACTTTCATGGAGCGCATGGTGAAAATTATTACCAACCATGGCGGGATGGTTGATGATTATCATGGAGACATGATCAAAGCGGATTTCGGGGTATTCCGGTTGGGACAAACGGAAGCCAACAAGCGGCAGGATGTCAACAATGCCGTCAGTTGTGCCGTGGCTCTGGAACAGGAAATGCGACATCTCAATACTCAATGGCAGCAGCAGGGGTTGCCGGAGGTGCGGATGCGGATAGGCATTCAAACGGGGCCGGTGGTCGTCGGAAGTCTGGGCAGTGAACAACGATTGAAATTTACGACCATTGGAGACTCCGTGAACATTGCCTCTCGATTAGAAAGTTTCCAAAAAGACTCGTTGGAGACCTGGTCCAATGGTGAGGTCTGCCGGATCCTTATTGGAGAGACGACCAAGCAATACCTCGGAGACCATCCATGGGGAATCAAAGAAGTCGGGGTGATCACGCTAAGGGGGAAAGCCAATGGCATTTCCGTTTATCGGCTGTTCACAAAGACGGGCAGTCCGGAACCATGTTCGGTGACGTCCATCGAACAAGCCAGAGGATAGGTCATGGGCCTGGGATTTTGGTCAGAGGGTAGCCTACCCAGGTAAACGCAAAAAGGCGCGCGCGGGGCGGGTAGTTGCCTTCTCCATTCACACCTGGTCATAATGTGTACAGTTGATGCTCCCTCCTGTCCAGCGATGTGGGCTCAAGGGAATTTTCAGGAACACCGCCATGGCGAGTCGATCCGGAAAACAGGAAATTCCTCACAAGAGAATAGACCTTCCTGAAACATTTCTGCTTCAGATCAACCAGGAGCAGGAATTACTAACCTTGTTACAACTCATTGAAAAAGAATCACGCCGGGTACTGCAGGCGGAGGGGATCAGTGTGTTTCTGCTGGATCGGAAGGAATGTGAGCTGTGGTTTCCCCTCCCTGTGGGCGGGCGGGTATTACGCCTGGATGCACGCTTAGGAATTGCGGGCGCCTGTGTGGCGACGGGAGAGTTGATCAATGTCAAAGATGTGCAATCGGACTCAAGATTTTTTTCCGGCATCGACGCACAAATGAAGCGGCAGACGCAGACCCTGTTGGCGCTACCGGTTCGGGACAGAACCGGAGACATCATCGGCGTCTTTGAAGCCGTGAATAAAAAGGGCAAGGACTTTTCCGCTCAGGATGAAATGGTGGCTCAGGCGTTGGTTGATAGCATCGCTATCCCTCTTCAAAAATTCCATGTCATGGAACAATTGCGGCGGGAACGCGAACGGTTGCAACAGGAAAACGCGCATCTGTGGAAAGAGGTTGAAGGACAGTACTCCACGAAAAAGCTTATGGGAAACAGTCTGCCGATGCAGCGACTGATCAGAATCATCGATCAGGTCCGGGATAGTTCAGTGGATGTGCTTATTACCGGAGAAAACGGAACGGGAAAGGAATTGGTGGCCAAAGCCATTCATTACAATAGCCCGCGAGCCCGTCAACCGTTTGTCGCGATCAATTGTGCCGCCCTCCCCGAAACATTAATCGAAAGTGAATTATTCGGCATCAGCAAAGGCACCGCGACGGACGTAGAGGCCAGAATAGGCAAATTTGAACAGGCGAATAAGGGCACGCTGTTTTTGGATGAAATTGGAGATCTGGGCGTAAGCGCCCAGGCCAAAGTATTACGGGTGCTGCAGGAGCGGGCCGTCGAGCCGGTGGGAAAGCGAGAGTCGGTTCCCCTCGATATCAGAATCATTGCGGCCACCAATAAAAATTTAGAAGCCGCTATTAAAGCGGGCACGTTTCGAGACGATCTCTACTACCGTCTCAAAGTCGTGCATGTGCATACGCCGGCCTTACGGGAGATCCCGGCAGATATCCCCCTGCTCGTCAATTATTTTCTGGACCTTTACAGCTCGCAGATGGATCGACACAGGAAAAAACTGTCCGCCAAGGCCATGGAGCGATTCATGGAATATTCCTGGCCGGGAAATATCCGGCAGTTAGAAAATGAAATCAAACGATTAATGGTCATGGTTCGTGGCACGACGATACAGGAGGAAGCGCTCGAAGAAGGTATCCGATGCCCTGTTCAAACGACCGGAGGCACCATAGATTCGAAAGGCCGGAGTCTCCATCAAGCCGTCGATGAATTGGAGCAACGCATGATCAAGGAGACCTTGTTGGCCTGCCGGTTCAATCAGGTCCAAACGGCCAAACGGTTAGGCTTAAGCCGGCAGGGACTCATCAAAAAAATCAAACGTCATAACATTCAGGTCAACCACTTGCGCGATGAAGTCTACGAATCCCCCTGATCACCAAATTGCTCTTCGACGGGTTCTCTTAAGATATCACCCAGCCTCACAAGATCACTCTTCTCTCTTTCTCTAAAAATTCATCAAAAGCGATAGCCCATTCCCTCGGCTAAAAAGGAAGTCCCGCTTCAAGGGGGATTGATGCGTAAGTCTTAGTTTCACTTCCACTTCGATGGTCATGCGGCAAATGAAAAATTCAGGGTAATAATGTTGATTTTCGGGTTTTACGCAATATAGGTGTCCAAGACCATTCTCTCTTGTTGAATCAAAATCATTGTGTATCCAATCAGGGCGATTATGTTGATGTTGACACCGAGGGTTATTTCTGATAATCTCTCCTTAAATAAGGAGACTGAATCATGAAAACCATTGACGCTTTTGACAAGCAATTCCCCACCGAAGATGCCTGCAAAGCCTTTCTCGTTGCGGCTCGGTGGCCTCAAGGCGTGCAGTGCCCTCGATGTCATGGAAAAGAGCGTATTTACCATTTAGCTTCAAAGCCATTTCATTGGATCTGCAAGAATATCGGGTGTGGTGGAAAGAACGGCTATCGCTTTTCGCTCTTTACTCACACCATTTTTCAGGGCACTAAGATCCCACTCATTCAATGGTTTAAGGTGGGCTACTTGATGCTGGTCGCCAAGAAGGGCGCGAGCGCCTTGCAGTTGCACCGTGTCATCTTTGGTGAGGACACTGGCTCTGACTATCGGACTACTTGGTATATGTGTCATCGGTGGAGAGCGGCTATGAAAGGTGATGTGTTGCCATTAACCGGAGAAGTCGAAGTGGACGAAACCTATGTAGGTGGAAAAGATAAGAATCGCCATCGCAACAAACGCGTTGGTATATCTGGCGGAACTGGCAAAGTTGCCGTCATTGGCGCTATCTCACGAAAAGGGATGGTCGTCACCAAGGCCATTGAGCGTACCGATTCGGCTACGCTTCAAGGGTTTATCCGTGAATCCGTGGCCGATAATGTGTCCTTAGTTGCCACTGACGAACATTCAGGCTATCGCCTGTTAAAGAAAAAGGGCTATCCCCATCAATCGGTGTCCCATGCTAAAGGTGAATATGTGCGTGGCCATGTCCATACTGCTAACCTTGATAGTTTTTGGTCCCTGTTTAAACGTGGGATCATGGGGAGTTTTCATCATGTCAGCAAGCAATACCTTCCCCTCTATCTCAATGAGTTTTCATTCCGGCACAATGCTCGCCATAGTCCCGATGCGTTCGTTGATTTAATTACGACGAGCCACTACTAGACGAATTGACATTGCCTCATTACAATATAATGGTGGATACCATCCCGCCTACAAAGGTCAAAGACGCCGACCTCAAAAAAGCGATCGAACACGCCGACATCGGTAAGTTTCAAGAAGTGCTACAGAAGTCGTTTGAGAAAGTGCTGATTCCCAACAAGAAACCAGCAAAGAAGAAGTGAACAACACCTCGTTGTCACAACTCTTTTTCTAGGTACTTCTCAAGCCTTTCGAGGATTTCTGATCCTTTTAAATATTGATTCTGGTGGTCTGTATTAAATGGCCGTATGCCTACATCTCTATTAATTGCTCCTAAAACTTTCAGGTAATTCATTAAATTTACAGAAACAATGCTTGATTGCCTTAATACTGAATCCCGCCAATCATTAAACCTTGTTGCCCAGTTATCATATTTCTCTTGATTTGATATGCCACGTTCGCTTAATAGGTTAAGCCCAACCCTTCTTAACTCCCACAATTCATTTAGCGCCTGCTGTCTTTTAGCTTTGTCATCTAAGGCATTTGTAAGTTCTCTTATTTTCAGAACTCTTTTATGGTCAAGATACGGAGGCGCTGACACCAGGCTATCAATAAACAATAAAATAGCACTCAGCACAGCCCCAATAAGCCCATATGAAATAAAAACTTCCATTTCCTGTATTGCTGCTTCCAATCCGAATCTATAAACGTGAATAAATGAGCCAAAGACAAACCCAATTAGCACTGTCCAAAGACCACCGTTGTGCCATCCACATCGATGAATGGTTTGACGCAATGACCATTTGATTATTTTTATCCAATATTTAGCCCAAGACATCCGGCCATTGTACGCTTTTCCTCTTATAGCTCAAGCAGTTATTTATTATTATTGCCTTGGCCTAAGGAAGACGTCTCTGAAGGTTTCAAGATCTTCCCGATTGGAACGGGAAATATTGAGTCTTCCTTCTTTTAAAAGCACTTGTAATAACTTTCGTATCGGGCGCTCTCCGCCATCAATATATTTATTATGAATATCTTTTCGCCCTTCATAAGCTAATATATCTGCGGCCTGCAATGGGCAAAACTGGACACTATTAGCAAAGGTTGCGGATACAAACCTATGACCAATTCCACAATAGTCGTTTTCTCTAATATCATTAAAATGTTCAGTGGCCGCATAAGAGACCTCATTATTGGTGTCGAAAATACAAGCGATTGGTTCATGCAATGAAAGATTTTTTGTCCAATAGGCTATATCAATCAAAGCATTCTGAAGCATAAACAAATACCATCCTCGGTTTTGCCTGTAGGAGTCTAAGAAATGGGGCATGACAATTTCATTCCAATCTTTCACAGCCAATGACTCCACCACACCATACGAAATGGTTTCATTGACGATACCAGCCAAACTTGAAATGAAAGCTTCTCTGGCATCTTTATTTAAATGCCTGTAATCCTTACAGTCAGGGCTTTCAAAGTCGGTCATATGAAAATATGGAAGGTTATGGCGTGGATGAATGGGAGCCTTCACCAGATAAAGCTCCTTCATCCATTCTTTTTCAAAATCCTTCCACTTCCTCTCAGAGGCAACCACAGCCCCAAGACTTACCACAGGCGAATGGTCAGGTTTTCCGCTCTCATCGAAATAGGCAAACACGACAGCCGAAACCCTTTCGCGGGATGTAAATGGATGAGCCGCCCGAATAATCTGCTTAACGACAGACTGGGCAATCGTATCCTTTAGGGGCTTAGGTGTCAACATCAACATAATCGCCCCAATCAGATATAACGTGTATCTGATTAGATACGCGTCCTACACTGAATAGGAACAGGCCCTAGACTCATAGCAATCATGATATTAAAGAAAATGCCTATGGAATGGGGGATGAGGGAGATTAGGAGGGAATATTGGAGGTTAAGGCCGAATGCGGCACTGCAATTGCTACTTAAATTGGGAACTATTCAGAATCAAAAAGAAAGGTAAAAGAAAAAAACATGAAATAGGCTGGACTTGATAGGAAAAGCAAGACGGTAATGAGGATGAAAGGGAAATTTTTAAGCAAAAACATTTTTATACTTTTCGGGCATTCGGAAAATTAGAATTCATCAAGAATTATGGCGCCCAGGTGTTGATAAATATGCAATTGTAAAAGTCGAAGACCATGACCAATTCAATAAACATTGGCTTGAGAAAAATTGTGGTATGTGCAGTTCTCTTGGGCCTGGGCTTTGTATTATTACAAGGCTGTTCGGGGTCGTCGTTATCGATAAAAAGAGACGTAAGGGTTTTTGTACAAAAAAAAATGGAAGAAAATTCAGGCCCTGGAGTTAAACCTCCATTGCCCGATGATGCCGGAAAGTCTCCAATTAATATTGATGCGATTCCTAAGGGAGATCCCTGTCTAGTCTCTCCGTTCGGTCCATCCTGCCCTTTACCAGACTCGATTCAACAAGCTTGTCCGGCGCGGCCTATTCTTGATTCTTACTCACTTGTTGGCCAAGAAACGGGTAGTTGGTGTTGGGCAGCCAGTGTTGAAGGTCTAGGAGAAGCCCATGGACGGGATATAAAACAGTGCCGGATTGTTACAGATGTTAAAGGCGTTGCAGTTGATTGTTGCGATCCGGGAAGCCAAAACGACCTCAGATGCTTGAAGAGTGGCTGGCCCCACCAGGCCTTTAATCATCCTACCGTGAGGCTTACATGGGATTATGTATTCGAACCGCTTTCGGTGGAACAGCTTGCTCATTTACTTTGTGAGTACGGCCCTATCAGTTTTGTCATTCGTGCGGATGGAGGTGGGGGGCATTCTTTTGTGGTATTTGATCTGGTATCGGAGGAGGCCAATAAATGGATGGTTTATGTAGATCCTGAATTTGGTGACTTCGGTGGTCAGACGAATCTAGTAAGACAGTTCACCAAATGGTCCTATGAGGCTTTTCGCGATGGGGAATTTCTCGACTGGAATTCCACAAATAGCCAGCATTATGTTGACTATATAAATATTCAGAAAAATCCCTAAATTTCAAAGACAATCTTATGCGAGTAAATGGGATAGCATGTTTCGGTATTTTTCTTATGGTCCACCTTTATTATGACTGCACAATAAGCAATGCTCAAACGGGGCAAGAAATGGCAAGAAATGGTTCTTTTGCGTATACCCTGAAAAAGGAAAAAGTAACACAAACACAAGAAATGATAGCGACCAAATTCAAGTCTCTTTTTTCTGTATATGCGAAAGAACAAAATGAAGAAAAAACTCTACCTTTCTCAAGACAGGAAGCACGACAAAAAGCAAGACGGGAAAATATTGTAAGGTCAGGATTTCAAAATCTAGCTGAATTAGAACACGTTAAAGTAATCGAGCCTTTGGTGGTTACGTCTATTCGATTGGATGAATTGAAAAATTATAAGTCCGGTGAAACTGACCCGAGGAACCTCATTCGTAAAAGTGACACCGCGATTTTTCAGGTGAAAGGGGTTAATGATCCATACCAAAATAAGAAAACGGTTAGTCAAACCTTTGTAGTCGTAGTACCTGAAAAGGACGGAAACGGCCATGATTCACAGTTTCGGATAATCCAATATGGGCCATCCACAATCTATGGGTCATTATTTGAGGCCAGGAGGGAAGTAGAATCGAAGGAATCTCAAGTATTTATCGTATGGATCCCAGCCATGACCCAATTTCTCTTAGGTGAGATTACTACAAATCAGGAATTTAAATTAAAGGTCATGGATAGTGGTATGAAGAATGATGAATTTTCGAATCAGTTTAAAGGGAAATTTGCTCCTGCCCGTGAAATTTTTGATGCCTTAGCAAAAGAAGTCAATGATAAAGAATATGATTATCCACCGTGGGATTTAAAGGCTAGGCCCCAAGCAAAACAAAATCCCTAACCAAAGGGAGGAATTCTTGTGATGTCTAATCTGACTGTGATCCACCGTTATTGGACTGCATTAATTTTTGTATTTTTGTTCGCATTTCTTCTCCAAGGGTGTGCTGCTATGACACCCCCTTCCTATGATGGATCCGTAACAGTAATCGTAGGAGAATGTCCAAATGGCATTATGGGGACAGGGAAGGACGATGGTGTGACTGGTTGTCCTTCGGTCAATTACAATGGATCCGCAACGGGTTTCTGGCATGCGGAAAATGATAAGACCATTCTAGCGTCAGACAATAAAACCTGTTCAGCATCTGGAAGTAGAAAATGTCAAAATTCCCAGATGTGTTGGAATTCTGGCCAAAATAAGCTGGATAATTGTACTACAAACTATTGGGAGGCTAACGGAGGAAGTTGCCTCTGCACTTGTGGCAAACTGTAGGAAATCTCCAAATGCAGTTAGCCTTGAGTATATTAATGAATCATGTTTTTCAATCCGGTACCGTGAAGGGGCAGGAAATAATAATGAAATTATGGGAATAATCAGGGCAATTTTCCCGGCCTTACAACATTTCAGGAATACCCTTATGAGAAGAATCTGATATGTGGTTCCCAGCGTATGTAGCTCATCAACCTCGATGGCGTCTTTTTCCTCAGTCGATTCTCGCGGGATTTTTCCTGCTATCTGTAGCGTTTTTCGTTTTTTGTGCATGGGGAAATTCGCAGGCTCAGGTAACGATGATTACAGGGGACGGAACAATGGGAACGAATGTTCCGACCGGGTGCAATGCGTGCAACATCACCGGTGGGACGCGTCCTGGTAATGGGTCCAATCTTTTTCATTCTTTTGATAAGTTTAATGTAGGAGCAACGGGAGTAGCCAATTTTCTTAATGATTCCGGAAATCCGACGACCAACATTCTGAGCCGTGTGACGGGTAGTGACGCCTCGAACATTCTCGGAAAGATTCAGACCGAAGGGTTTGGCAACGCTAATCTGTTTCTCATGAATCCGGCTGGGATCGTGTTTGGAAAGAATGCTACTTTGAATGTGGGTGGTGGTGCCTATTTCACCACGGCAGATTACGTGAGGCTTGCCGACGGTGTGCAATTCACCGCCATGCCCAGTGCGCAAGATGTGCTGTTGAGTGTGGCCCCGGTTGCCGCATTCGGGTTCCTGGATACCAATGCCGGCGGCACGATTTCGGTTAACGGGAGCGAGTTGTCCGTAGGGGACGGACAAACGCTCTCGCTCGTTGGTGAAGATCTCACGATCGGAAATAGTGCCCTCAGTGCTCAGGGAGGGCAGATCGCCATAGCCAGTGTGGCCTCTCCTGGAGAAGTGGTGGCCGATACCTTCGCCAGCGCTCCCAACGTCAATGGGGAGTTGTTCACCATGATGGGGACCATTGTTCTGTCGGAGGGAGCGACGCTGAATGTTTCCGGGAATGTGGACGGTGGGGATGCCGCCGGAACGGTCATCATTCGAGGAGGTAATTTAATGATGACGAATGCCACGATCTCTGCTGATACGGGTGAGAGCGACGGTGCAACAACGGCTGTGAGTATGCAGCTCGCCGGTGATCTAGCCATTGAAACTAATTTAGACGTTCCCACTATTTCGGCCAGAAGTTTGGGGGATGGTAATGCCGGAGAGGTTCAGATTGAATCAGGAAATATGTCGGTGATGGTGACGAGTCCGGATCCCTTGAATGTCATTGCTACGGGGACATCCGGGACAGGAAAGGCCGGTAATGTCAGTATTACAACTGGAGGCATTGCGTTTCGCGGTGATCCTGATGGGTCTTTTTCATATATCGATAGTAGTACCGGAAGTGATGGGCCGGGTGGGAACATCAACATAAAGGCGGACAGCTTTTTCATGGAAAATGGTCGACTTTTGACGGGGACCAATACTGATTTTATCTTCCCTCCGATGGGGCCCTCCGGCAATGTGGCAATTTCGGCGGACACTTTAGAATTAAATAGTGCTTCAATCTCCACGGAAACGTTTTTTTCCAAAGGTGGTAACGTCACGATCAAGGGCAATAATATAGTACTGAAAAACAGTCCTATTTCGGCTAGCGGACCTGTGCAGAGTGGGGGAATCTCCATAGACGCAGATTCCGTGGTAGCCATCGGTTCACGCTTAGAAAGCTTTATTCAAGGAGCCATCTTAGGGCCCATTGACGACAACCGTGCCCCGTCTGCCGGCATTTCCATTGACGCCAATGTGGTGGAGTTGAAGGAAGGCAGCCAATTGATTACCAGCACACTTGGTCTTAGTGATGCGGGGCCCATCAGGGTGAACGCAACCGATTATCTAGGAATTTTAGGTAACCTAGTGGAGATCCAGCCCAGTGGAATCTTTAGCAATGCCTTGGGGTTTGAAGGTCCGGGGAAATCCGGCAACATCTCCATTACCACCAATCTTTTGGAAATGACAGGCGGTGGTGTGATCAACACTGCGACCCAAGGCAGTGGTTTGGGTGGAACTGTCACTATTGCTGCCAAGAACGTTTCAATTAGCGGGCAACAGGAATTTCCCCCGGTTGAACCCGAATTAGGGCTTGGTGGCATACTGGCCAGTGGTATTTTTACGTCGACCTTGGGCGATGGGACTTTTTGTTCTGGCCCCTGTGGTGAGGCAGGAAAAATCGTGATTGAAACCGGTTCCCTTAATTTAAGTGAAGGGGGAGCGATCAATAGTGGGACGAGAGGCGGGGGAGGGGGTGGAACGATTTCCGTAAAGGCATCCAACAATATTTCTATCGCTGGGGTTTTGGATGATGGCAGGCCTGGGGGTGTATTCAGTCAGGCCACGGGGCCGGAGTTCGGCGCGGGAGACGGAGGTGCCATATCGTTGGTGGCAGACCAGAATTTCACTCTCAGTAAGGGGGCCACGGTCTCAGCGAGCAGCGACGGTCCGGGCAATGCCGGAAACATTAATATCACCGGCCATGACACGGTTCTGATCAACAAGGCCACCGTGACCACGGAAGCGGATCAAGCCTCGGGTGGCAATATCACACTCACCGCTAACGAGATGATTCAACTGGTCGACAGCACCATTTCCAGCTCGGTTAAAGGTGATGAGACCACGGGTGGGGGCAATGTCACGTTAGATCCGGATTTCATCATTCTCCAAAACAGTCAGATCCTGGCCAAGGCGGTGGACGGTCAGGGTGGCAATATTTCGTTAATTGCGAGCAAGGCGGTCTTATTGGATGCGCAGAGTACTCTGGATGCCTCTTCGCAAACGGGCATCAGCGGCTCGGTCACGATTGAGTCACCCATTCAGGTGCTGAGTGGGACGATTGCGCCTCTGCCCGATCAGCCGGTGAACGTGGCGACACTCTATGCGTCCCGCTGTGTGGCGGGAGAGGGCGGCCACTTTAGTACCTTTGTGGATTCCAAGTCCGACAGTGTGGCACCCACGCCCGGCACATTCTTAGCCAGTCCATTTCTCCCCCAAGTGAGTTCATCCCCTGCGGGTGGGTTGGGTCATGCCGACCCGCCCGCAGGGATCGCGGAAACAGGCCATGCTGCTTCAATCCAGGTAGCAATATATTCCACGCCCGTGCTGTTTCAGCATGGAAATGGCATGTTTTCGGCTTGTCCTTGAATGCTATTGTGGGACTTTAGAATATCCCTACTGTTTAACTCCTCTCGTCTGAATTAATTTCTCGAGCCTTTCCCGACATCGTCCTGCCTGGATGTTTTTGCACAGCCATGATTCGAAAAACTTGTCATGTCCGCCAGTTATTGCTGAAAATCTCTCTTGGTTACGGGTCGGATGGATTTTGCTAAGGACCGGCAGGGATAACGAAGAGGGACGGGAGTGAGGGAAAGAGGAGAAAGATGCCATGCAGAACACTGTCATTCGTTCCGGTTTGATAGAAAAAACACCCAGGCTACTGCCAGTCCGATCACGCAGCTTATCGAAATTCCGAGGGAAATAATTTGATAAAGCTCATCGATTTGCATGATAGAAACCTTATAACCGTTAGAGAGAAGGCTCTAATTGAATTTCTGGTGTATCCTTCTGGTTACTTCTCTTTAAAGCAACCGTGATGCCGTTTCGGCGCGAGAGCCATGTTGTAGTTTGTCATGAATGAATCCAACGGTTTATGAACGAAATAGCAATGCCAACCGCGAATTCGGCATTCAATTCTGTTTGTCTCCCTGAACACGAGGTTGTCATATATGGACTCCCCCTTGTTTGCAAGCAGGAATTTATTCTGATGAGAGAAGGGTCTGCGGTCATATATCCGGCTTCGTGAGGGAACGGTCTTCGTTCCGAGCCATGATGGTTGTCGCGCGGCAGCTCCTCTGCAT